>NZ_JBJGZD010000008.1:0-174261 GCF_054050335.1 Geodermatophilus sp. SYSU D00698 | reverse complement strand
AAGCACGCCGCCAGCGTTCGTCCTGAGCCAGGATCAAACTCTCCGTAGATGCATTCAATCGCTGGCCGAGAACCGAGAGCTAGCACTCTCGATGTCATCAACCAAAGGAATCCCATCCGGGCACCAGACCCGGAACGGGGTACTACTTGGCACTGACTTTCGGCACGCTGTTGAGTTCTCAAGGAGCGGACGCGCTCGAACCCCAGCCTTTCCAGGCCTTCGTTCGAGGCGGTGTCCCCACTGTAACACCGGCTCCGCAACGGTCCGGCCCCACGGGCCCTCCCGGCGGTTTCCCAGGCCTTCCGGCCCGGTCCGTTCTCGCTCGGTGCAGGAAGCACATTACACGGCCTCAGAGGGGTCGTGCACGGGGGGTCCCCGTGTCGCTCGCCACGCTGTCGGCGGGCGAGCGCGCACGAGGTGCAACGACGCGCAGCGCGCCCGTCTTCCCGGCCTCGGCCGTGCTGCTGGACGCCCGCGTCAGGCCACGCCGGCGGGACGGAACTGCACGCTCACCCGCGGTCCGACCGGCCGGGTCGTCTTCGGGATGCAGTGCTCCCAGGTGCGCTGGCACGAGCCGCCCATGACCACAAGGTCCCCGTGCCCCAGCGGGATGCGCAGGGTCTCGCCGCCCCCGCCCGCCGGACGGAGCAGCAGCGGCCGCGGCGACCCGAAGGAGACGATGGCGACCATCGTGTCCTGCGTGCGGCTGCGTCCCAGCCGGTCGCCGTGCCAGGCCACGCTGTCCCGTCCGTCCCGGTAGAGGCACATGCCTGCGGTGACGAACGGCTCGCCGAGCTCTGGGGCGTAGTGCGCGTCGAGCGCGGCGCGGGCCTCGGTCAGGAGCGGGTGCGGCAGCGTCTCGCCGCGCCCGTACCAGCGGAGCAGCCGCGGGACGGCGACCTCGCGGTCGTACATCTGCCGCCGGTCGGCCCGCCAGCCGATGTCGCCGAGCAGGACCTCGAGGACCTCGTCGGAGCCGGCGACCCAGCCGGGGAGGTGGTCGACCCACGCCCCGCGGCTGAGCACGTGCCGCCGCACCCGGCCCCGGAGCGGGGTGAGCGCGGCCTCCTCGGCGACGTCGAACATCGACGGCTGGTGCGCGAGCGTCATGCCGAGCAGGCTAGCGGCGCTCGAACGTGTGTACGAGTCCCTAGGCGGTGAGCGCGAGCGCGAAGGGCAGGACGCGGGAAACCCCCGCGAGCCGCAGCTCCCGCCCGGCGACGGTCATCGTCCAGCGCGAGTCGGCGAGGTCGTCGACGAGCAGCACCGGCACCGGCCCCAGCTCGTCCAGCCGCGACCGCAGCTCCGGCCCGACGACGACCCGCTGCCACACCCCGGCCAGCCGGAAGGCGCTGTTCCCGCCCGGGCCCCCGGTCGGGCCGCCGTGCGCGAGCGACAGCTCACCCAGGTACGGCAGCCGCCCCAGCCGGGCCAGGCCCTGCGCCACCCCGGTCACGAGCCGCGGACGGCGGCGCGAGGGGACGGCGACCAGCGCCGCCGGTCGCTCGGCCCAGTCCCAGGCGCCCAGCACGCGGGCGCAGGCGCGCAGCAGGTCCTCGTCCGGCGGGACGTCGGACACCGAGCGCTGCACCGGCACGTCGAAGGCGGCGTCCGGGTCCTCCTCGATGCCGGGCGCCTCGAGGTCGAGGGTCACCGTGCCACCGACGCCGTCGTCACCGAGCAGGGTGCGCAGCCGCTGGCCCCAGCCCAGGTCGGTCAGCCGGGCGACCGCCCGGCCCGGGTCGACCTGCTCGGCCGGCGCGATCTTCCCCTTCACCTCGACACCGAGCCGGTCGGCGCCGGTGGGCCACTGGGCGCGCGGGGCGAGCTCGACTCCCGGGCGGTCCAGCGCCGCGGAGGCCGCCTCGGCCGCGCCGGCGGGGACGTCGGTCGGGTACCAGGGGCCGGCGCAGACGTCGCAGCGACCGCACGGGGCGGCGGTCGGGTCGTCGAGCGCCTCCTGGAGGAACGCCATCCGGCAGCGCGCCTCGTCGACCGGCTTCGCGTAGACGATCATCGCGCGCTGCTCGGCCTCCCGGGTGCGGGCGACGCGGGCGTAGCGGTCGGCGTCGTAGACCCACGGGCGGCCGGTGGACCGCCAGCCGCCCTGCACCCGCTCCACCGCGCCGTCGACGGCGAGCACCTTCAGCAGCAGCTCCAGCCGCGAGCGGCGCACGTCGGCCACGGTCTCCAGCCGGGCCACCGACCACGCCTTCCCGTCGGCCATCGCCGAGAGCACCGCCGCGGCGTGGTCCTCCCGCGGCATGGACGAGGTGGCGAACCACTGCCAGATGGCGAGGTCCTCGGGGCCGGGCAGCAGCAGCACGTCGGCGGAGTCGACGGCGCGGCCGGCGCGGCCGACCTGCTGGTAGTAGCTGACCGGCGACGACGGCGCCCCGAGGTGGACGACGAAGCCCAGGTCGGGCTTGTCGAAGCCCATGCCCAGCGCCGACGTGGCGACCAGCGCCTTCACCCGGTTCTCCCGCAGCGCCTCCTCGGCCTCCTTGCGGTCGGCGTCGTCGAGGCGGCCGGTGTAGGCGCGCACGTCGTGTCCGGCGCCGCGCAGCAGCCCCGCCGTCTCCTCGGCCGCGGCGACGGTGAGCGTGTAGACGATGCCGCTGCCCGGCAGGTCGCCGAGGTGGGCGGCCAGCCAGGCGAGCCGGGCGCGGTCGGTGGGCAGCCGCAGCACACCCAGGCGCAGCGAGTCGCGGGCCAGCGGGCCGCGGACCGTCGTCACCCCGGCACCGCCGGCGCCCAGCTGCTCGGCCACGTCGGCGACGACGCGCTCGTTGGCCGTGGCGGTGGTGGCGAGGACCGGCGTGCCGGCGGGCAGCGTGCCGAGCAGGTCGCGGATGCGGCGGTAGTCGGGACGGAAGTCGTGCCCCCAGTCGGAGACGCAGTGCGCCTCGTCGACGACGAGCAGCCCGCAGCGGGCCACCAGCCCGGGTAGCTGCTCCTCGCGGAAGCGCGGGTTGGTCAGCCGCTCCGGGGAGACGAGCAGGACGTCGACGTCGTCGGCGGCCAGGCGCGCGGCGACGTCGTCCCACTCGGTGGCGTTGGCACTGGAGATCTCCACCGCGCGGATGCCGGCGCGGGCCGCGGCGGCCACCTGGTCGCGCATCAGCGCGAGCAGCGGGCTGACCAGAAGGGTGGGCCCGGCGCCGCGGCGGCGCAGCAGCGCGGTGGACACGAAGTACACCGCCGACTTGCCCCAGCCGGTGCGCTGCACGACCAGCGCCCGCTCCGACCGCTCGACAAGCGCGGCGACGGCGGCGTCCTGCCCCTCGCGGAACACCGCGTCGGGCCGGCCGGTCAGCTCGCGGAGGACGCCGAGGGCCTCGGCGGCCAGATCGGACGGGGGCGCGGCGGTGCTCATGGCCCCCGACAGTAGGTGGGTCCCCCGACAGCGGGACCGTGCGAGCGGGACCCGGGGACGACGGGCAGGATGGGGACGATGCGACCGCCGGACAACCACGTGCACACCGGGTGGTCGTGGGACACCCCGAGCAGCGTGACGATGGCGCGTGCCTGCGAGCAGGCCGTGGCGCAGGGGTTGCCGGCGATCGCCTTCACCGAGCACCTCGACTTCACCGTGTGGGGCCCCGACGACCGGGCCACCACCCTCGGCCTGGTCGACCGGCACGCCTCGCGGCACGAGCCGATCGACACCGAGGGCTACTGGGCCGAGCTGACCGAGGTCCGCGAGCGGTTCCCCGAGCTGCGCATCTGGTCCGGCGTCGAGGCCGGCGAGCCGCACCTGTTCGAGTCCAGCGTCGCCGCCCACCTGTCCGGCGCGCCGATCGACCGGATCCTGGGGTCGCTGCACTCGCTGCACCACGAGGGCCGGCTGTACGGGGTCGGGCAGCTGCTCTACTCCGACGCCGACGGGACGATGCGCCGCTACCTGGCCGAGGTCGTCGACATGGTGGAGAGCAGCGACGTCTTCCAGGTGCTCGCGCACGTGGACTTCCCGCGGCGGTACTGGCCCGGCGGGTCGCACCGGTACGTGGAGAAGGACTACGAGGAGGAGTACCGGGCGGTGTTCCGCGCGCTGGCCGGGACCGGCCGGGCGCTCGAGGTGAACACGAGCAGCCCGCTGGCGTCGGTCGACCAGGTGCGCTGGTTCCGCGAGGAGGGCGGCGAGGCGGTCAGCTTCGGCAGCGACGCCCACCAGCCCGGCGCGGTGGGGCAGCGCTTCGACCTCGCCGTCGACGTCGTCGAGGCCGCCGGGTTCCGACCCGGGCGGGACCGCTTCGACTTCTGGCGCCGCTGAGGCTCAGCCGGCCGCCCGGTCGAGGGCGGCGCGATAGACCCGGGGGAGCGCGACAGGGGCGATCAGGCCCTGGGCCAGCAGCACCGCCCGCCCGCGCAGCCCCCGGCCGCCGCTGTGGCGCCACGTCACGTCGACGTGGCTGCCGCCGTCGTCCCGCGGGGTGATCCGGACCTCGCCGGTGCCGCGGTCGCAGTGGTCGCTGTCCAGCAGCGTCCAGGTGACCCGGTCCGGGTCCGGCCACTCGTAGCGCAGCAGCACCCAGAACGGGACGCCCGCGCTGCCCTCGCGCAGCACGGCCCAGCCCTCGCCCTGCTCGCGGACCTCGTACCTCGCCGGGTCGAGGGTCTTCGACCACACCTCCAGCCGCCGGTCGCCGACGTCGGTGAACGCCTCGCGGACCTGGGCAGGGGTGGCGCGGGTGTCGAAGCCGAAGCGGACGCGCATCACCGTCTCCTCCCGGGCGGCCCCCGCTCCTCCCCGGCAGTGTCCCGTGGCCGGGGGTCCCGCGGAGGGGCACGAGGTCCCGACAACTACTTCACCGCTAAGAGAAACGCCGCTAGGGTCGCCGGGGTGACGTCCCGCCGCGTGGTGATCGCCCTCGGGGGCAACGCCATGACCGGCGCCGACGGCGCGGCCACCCCGGAGGCCCAGCGGAACGCGATCCGCGAGGCGGCCGGCCACGTCGCCGAGGTGGTGGCCGCCGGGGTCGAGGTGGTGCTCACCCACGGCAACGGCCCGCAGGTGGGCAACCTGCTGGTCAAGAACGAGCTCGCCGCCCACGTCGTGCCGCCGGTGCCGCTGGACTGGAACGTCGCGCAGACTCAGGCCACCATCGCCTTCACCGTCGCCGACGAGCTGGACGCGGCCCTGGCCGCCCGGGGGCTGCCCCAGCGCACCGCCGGGCTGGTCACCCGCACCCTGGTCGACGCGGACGACCCGCACTTCCGCGAGCCGTCGAAGCCGGTCGGCCGCTTCCTCCCGCGCGAGGAGGCCGAGCGGTTCGTCGCCCTCGGCCAGGTCTGGGAGGACCGCGGCCCGCGGGGCTGGCGGCGGGTGGTCGCCTCGCCCGAGCCGCGGTCGGTCGTCGACTCCCCCGCGATCCACGCCCTCGCCGCGGCCGGCTTCGTCGTCGTCTGCGCCGGTGGCGGGGGCATCCCGGTGACCGACGACGGCGGGGACGGTGCCGCCCTGCGGGGCGTCGAGGCCGTCATCGACAAGGACCTCACCGCCGCCGTCCTGGCGCGCGACCTGGAGGCCGACACACTGGTGATCGCCACCGACGTCGCGAACGTGATGGTCGACTTCGGGACGCCGTCCCAGCGCCCGCTCGGCCGGGTCACGGTGGCCGAGCTCCGCGCGCACGCCGGGGAGGGCCAGTTCGCCCGGGGCTCCATGGGTCCCAAGGTCGAGGCCGTCCTGCGCTTCGTGGAGGGCGGCGGCCAGCGGGCCGTCGTCACCTCGCTCGAGAACATCGCCGACGCCGTCACCGGGGACGCCGTCGGGACCGTGCTCACCGCCGCATAGGGAACGCTGCACAGAGAAGAGGAACAGGTGCCCGCACCGATCGAGGTCCGCAAGGTCCCGCTGCACAACGTGAGCGACGCCAGCGAGCTGGCCAAGCTCATCGACGACGGCGTCATGGAGGCCGACCGGGTCGTCGCCGTCATCGGCAAGACCGAGGGCAACGGCGGCGTCAACGACTACACCCGGATCATCGCCGACCGCGCCTTCCGCGAGGTGCTGCTGGAGAAGGGCAGCCGGTCGAAGGAGGAGGTCGCCGAGATCCCGATCGTGTGGTCCGGTGGCACCGACGGCGTGATCAGCCCGCACGCGACGATCTTCGCGACGCTGCCCGAGGACGCCGTCGAGAAGACCGACGAGCCGCGGCTGACCGTGGGCTACGCGATGAGCGACGTCATCCTCCCCGAGGACATCGGCCGCATCGCGATGGTGGAGAAGGTCGCCGAGGGCGTGCGCCGCGCGATGGAGGCCGCCGGGATCACCGACCCGGCCGACGTCCACTACGTGCAGACCAAGACGCCGCTGCTCACCATCGAGACCATCCGCGACGCGAAGAACCGCGGCAAGGACACCTACTACGACGAGCCGCACGGCTCGATGGACCTGTCCAACGGCACGACGGCGCTGGGCATCGCGGTGGCGCTCGGCGAGATCGAGATGCCCGAGCAGGAGCAGGTCATGCGCGACCTGTCCCTGTACAGCGCGGTCGCCTCGTGCTCGTCGGGCGTGGAGCTCGACCGGGCGCAGATCGTCGTCGTCGGCAACGCGCGCGGGCACGGCGGGAACTACCGCATCGGCCACTCGGTGATGAAGGACGCCCTGGACCAGGACGGCATCTGGGACGCCATCCGCCAGGCCGGCCTCGACCTGCCCGAGCGCCCGCACGTCAGCGACCTCGGCGACCGGCTGGTCAACGTCTTCCTCAAGTGCGAGGCCGACCCGACCGGCTACGTCCGCGGCCGGCGCAACGCGATGCTCGACGACTCCGACGTCTTCTGGCACCGGCAGATCAAGGCGACCGTCGGGGGCGTCGCGGCGTCGGTGACCGGCGACCCGGCGGTGTTCGTGTCCGTGGCAGCGGTGCACCAGGGCCCGTCGGGCGGCGGCCCGGTCGCGGCGATCGTCAGGGCCTGAGGCCGGCGCGGGACCCGCGGGGCGCTCCCCCGCGGGTCCCGCTCACGGCAGGATCGCGTCGACGCAGCCGCCGTCGACGCGCAGCGCGCCGCCCGTGGTGGCCGAGCCGGCGGCGAGGCGTGAACCGCCCCCGCGCCTCGTCCCAGGGCAGGTCGCGGCCGACCGGCGACGATGCCCCGGGACGAGCCGGTGACGACCGCGGTGCGGCCGGCGAGGCGATGCGCACGGGACTCCCCGGATCCCGGCGTCGGCCCACCCGCGGGGGGACGGCTCCCCGACGACGACGTCGCGGATCCCCGCCCGTCCTCGGCCGCACCGGCCCCGGCGGCGGTCCGGGGACGGCAGCCGGGGTCATCCGTCGAGGACGGCCAGGAAGGCCGGCGGGACGGCGTCGACCAGCCACACGCCGTTGGCCGACCGGGTGAACACCGCCCCGGTGGCGGCCAGCCCCGCCGCGTCGACGCGGAGGACGGCGGCGCGGCCCCGGCGCTCCCCGACCGTCCGGGCGGTCGCCTCGTCGGGGCTCAGGTGCACCGCGTGCCGGCGGCCCGGCCGCAGCCCCTCGGTGAGGATCGACGGCAGGTGGCGCACCGGGGTGCCGTGGAACAGCACGGCCGGCGGCGACTCGGCCGCGTACCCGAGCGCGACCGGCACGCTGTGCCCCTGGCTGGCGCGGATGCGCGTGCCGCCCGGGTCGTAGGCGAAGCGCCGCTTGTCGTTCCCGGCGACGACGCGGTCGAGGTCCCCGCGGGTCAGCGGCGTGCCGTGCGCGGCGAGAGCGGCCAGCAGCACGTCGACGTCGACCCAGCCTGCCTCGTCGAGGGCGATGCCGACGCTGTCGGGCCGGTGCCGCAGGACGTAGGACAACCGCTTGCTCACCCGGACGACGTCCACGGGTCAGCGGTGCCCCGGGACCGGCTCCGGTGCACCGTCACCGGTCCGTGATCTATCCGTTTCTCCTGGAAGGGGGCAGGGTAGAGGCGCATCCTGATCATTCGACGAGTGAAGTGGGCCAAGCCAATGGACACGGATCATCGCGAGGGTCACGGGGGACTCGTGGGCGCCGTCCGGGGCGCGTTGGAGCAGTTCATGGCTCTGACGGGCCTCGAGCCCGTCGCCACCACCGGTGTGCGCCGGGACGGCGACGGGTGGTCCGTGCTGGTCGACGTCGTCGAGCTCGAGCGCATCCCCACCACGACGAGCGTCATGGCGACCTACCGGGTCGACATGGACGGCTCCGGCACGCTGACCGGGTTCGAGCGGCTGCGCCGCTTCAGCCGGGGCCAGGTGGACCAGGCATGAGCGGCCCCGTCGCCCGCCGGCAGGTCGGCGTCGGCAGCGGAGCACTCGGCCGGCAGCCCGACTCGCTGGCCGACGTGCTCGAGCGGGTGCTCGACAAGGGCATCGTCATCGCCGGCGACATCGTCGTGAACATCCTCGACATCGAGCTGCTGACCCTGAAGCTGCGCCTGTTCGTGTCCTCCGCGGAGACCGCCCGCGAGATGGGCCTGGACTGGTGGAGCCACGACCCGTTCTTCTCCGGCCGGCCCGCGCCGGCCGTCGAGGGCGGCGAGCGCGACGACGGCGAGCGCGACGACGGCGAGGTCGCCGCGCTGCGGGCGCGCGTGGCCGAGCTGGAGGACCTGGTCCGCCGGCAGGGCCTCGAGGCCGGCCCGGCAGCCTCGGACGAGGCGACGGGCGGGGCGACGGAGCGGCGGGGAGCCGAGCAGCGGTGACCGGTCCCGACGTCCCCGACCGCCTCACCCGGGTGGCCCGCGAGCTGGGCCCCGAGGTGCTGGCGGACGCGGTCGTCCGGGGCCGCGAACTGGCGGTCGAGCGGCTGGCCGGCCTGCTCGCCGACGCCCTGGTGGCGGAGGTCCTCGCCGGCCGGGCCGCGGGTGCGGCCCCCGCGCCGGCCGCGGCCGCACGGCCCGAGCCCGCCGCGCCGCCCGAGCCGGCACCGCCTCCCGTGCCCCCGCCCCGGACCGACGCGGCCCCGCTGCCGGGCGAGGTGCTGTACGCCTTCGCGCTGGCCCCCGCCGACCTCCCGGTGCCCGCGGACCCGTCCGGCGCCCCCCACGGGGGGCGCCCCCTCGAGCTGGTCACCGACGGCGACCTCGGCCTGCTCGTGCGCCGCGTGCCGCGGGCCGACCTGGAGGTCGACCCCGACGACCTGTCCGAGGGCGGGCGGCTGGCGCTGCTGGCCCGCGGCCACGACGCCGTCGTCCGGGCCGCCGTCGCCGCCGGTCCGGTGCTGCCGCTGCGGCTGGGCACCGCCGTCCCCGACGAGACGGCCGCCCGCCGCCTCCTGGCCGAGCACGCCGCCGTGGCCCGCGAGCAGCTGACCCGCATCGGCGACGCCCGCGAGTGGGGCGTCCGGCTGGTCCGCCCGGCCGACGGCGAGGAGGCCGCCGACGGCGGGTCCCGGCCCGACCGGGAGGAGCTGACCGGCACCGCGTACCTGGCCCGGCGCCGGCAGGCGCTGCGCGAGCGGGACGAGGCCGCCCGCGACGCCGCCCGGGCGGCCGACCGGCTCGAGCAGGCGCTGGACCCGCACGTCCGGGAGTGCCTGCACCGCGGCGCCGCGCCGGCATCCGGGCTGCTGCTCGACCTCGCCTGCCTGGTGGTGCCGGACGCGGAGGAGGCGTTCCTCGCCGCGGTCGGGGACCTCCGGAGCGAGCTCGAGGACGACGGACTCGCGCTGGAGGTCAGTGGGCCCTGGCCGCCGTACTCCTTCGCCGCGCTGACCGCGGAGGGCCACGGTGGCTGAGCGGACCGGCATCCTCGGCGGGGACACCCGGGGCACGAGCCTGGTCGAGCTGCTCGACCGGGTGCTGCAGCGCGGCGCCTACGTCGGCGGGGACGTCGTCATCACCCTGGCCGGCATCGACCTGGTCCGGCTGGACCTGCGCCTGCTGCTCACCGCCGTCCAGCCCCAGGAGCCGCAGCCGGCCGGCACGGAGGACCTCCGGTGACCGGCCCCGACCTCCCGCCACCGCAGCGGAGGGGACCGTCCGGCGCCGCCCGCCGCCTCGAGGGCAGCGGCGAGGAGGTCGGCCGCTCGCTGGGGCGGCTGGTCGTGTCCCTGCTGGAGGTCGTCCGCCAGGTCGTCGAGCGCCAGGCGCTGCGGCGGGTGGACGCCGGCGACCTCACCGACGCCCAGGTCGAGCAGCTCGGCCGGGCGCTGATCGACCTGGAGGCCACCTTCGACGAGCTGATCGACGCGTTCGGCGTCGTCCCCGAGGACCTGTACCTGCCCCTCGACCTCACCGCGCTGGCGCGCGGTGGCACCACGGGCACCCGAGCACGGCCCCCTGACCCCGACCCGAGCAGGAGACAGCCATGACCATGTCCACGTCCTCCGTCAACCGCGCCCCCCGGCCCAGCGGCCTCGCGGACGTCCTCGACGTCGTCCTCGACAAGGGCATCGTCATCGACGCGTACGTGCGCGTGGCGCTGGTGGGCATCGAGTTGCTCACCATCGACGCGCGGATCGTCATCGCCAGCGTCGACACCTACCTGCGCTTCGCCGAGGCGGTCAACCGGCTGGACCTGCAGCCGCAGGACCAGGTCGCGGGCCTGCCCGGCCTCATCCGCGAGGTGACACAGGGTGGGCCGAAGTCGGCGACGAAAGGAGCCCTGAGCGGCGCCCGGGAGACCGCGCAGGACGTCATCGGCTCCCTCACCGGCCGCGACCGGAACCGCGAGGACGAGGGCGACGGCGGCTCGCGCGGCGGCGGCGAGCGTGGTGCCCCGGCGTCGCGGCGGCCGCAGAACCGGAGCTGACGGTGCTGCTCGTCCACGGCGTCGTCCGCGAGTCCGACGCCCCCGCCGTCGGCCGGGTGCCGCCCGGCCGGCTGCGGCAGCCGCGCGCCGTCGTCGCCGGTCCGCTGGCGGCGGTGGTGTCCGACGCGCCGGACGGCGACCTGGTGGGCGACGACGCCGTCGCGCACCTCGACCTGCTGGTGGCCCTGGTGGTGACCGTCCCGGTGCTGCCGCTGCCGTTCGGGACCGTCGCGCCCGACGAGGACGCCGTCCGGGCCGAGGTGCTCGAGCCGTCGGCGGACGAGCTGGCCCAGCGCCTGGCCGCCGTGGCCGACCTGGTCGAGCTGCGGCTGGACCTCGACTTCGACACCGACGCCTCGGTCGCCGCGGTGAGCCGCGACGACCCGGACATCGCGCGGCTCGCCGCGCGCGCCCGGGTGCCGGGGGCCTCGCTGGCCGACCGGATGGCGGTGGGCGAGGCCGTGGCCGCGCGCGTCGCCGACCTGCAGGCCGAGCTCGCCGCCACCTGGACGCAGGAGCTGTCCGGGGTGGCCGAGCAGTCGCGCGAGCTGCACGTCGACGACCAGGTGTCGCGGACGGCGTACCTGGTCCGGCGCGACCGGCTCGACGACGCCGACGCCGCGGTCGCCCGGCTGCGGGAGGCCGCCGCCGGCAGCGCGAGCGTCGAGTACGTGGGCCCGATGCCCGTCTACAGCTTCCTGGACGACGTGGTCGTGGGTTCGCAGCCCGCACCCCGTTCGCGATGGGGGTGGTGAGGGAAAGCAGCACACCGTCGGTACGGGGGCCGGCGGCAGTCGATCGACCAGGTGCACCGGGGACCAGGTCCCTGGTGGGAGAAGAGGACCACTGTGACCGAGAGTCCCACCCCGTCCGTGCTCAAGCTGGGGGCCGCCACGCTCGGTGGCTACCTGCTGGGCCGCATGAAGAAGGGCCGGGCCGCACTCAGTTTCGCCATGTGGGTCGCCGGCTCGCAGTCCGCCCTGGACCCCAAGCGCCTCCTGCGTGAGGCCCTCCTGTCCGTCGCCAGCAGCAACGAGGCCAAGGAGCTGCTGACCCAGCTGCGCGGTCCCCTGCTGCAGGCCGGCAGGAGCGCGGCGACGGCCACCTTCGACACCCAGCTCGCGGCGCTGACGAAGGCGCTGGAGCAGCGCACGGCCGCCCTGAACGAGAAGGCCGGGAAGGCCGCCGACACCGTGGGCGAGGCGGCGCTCAAGGCCACCGACACCGCCGGCGAGGCCGCCTCCACGGCCACCGACACCGCCGGCAAGGCGGCCGGCGCCGCGGGCGGCGCCGCGGGCGGCGCGGCCGAGTCGGGCACCGGCGTACTGCGCCGTGGCCTCCGGGCGATCACCGGCAAGGGCAAGGGCAAGGAGGAGGACACCGGCGAGGACACCGGCGAGGACACCGGCAAGGCCGGCGACGAGGACACCGCCGGGTCCGCGGACCAGGACACCGAGGACCAGGACACCGGCACCGCCCAGGACCAGGACACCGCTGAGGACCAGGACACCGCTGAGGACCAGGACACCGCTGAGGACCAGGACACCGAGGCGGACGAGTCCGAGGACGCCGGGGCCGCGGAGGACACCGGCGAGTCCGAGACCGCGTCCGACGAGGACCAGGCGGAGTCCGACGAGGACGCGTCCGACGAGGGCGAGGCGGAGGACGAGGGGGACGAGGACCTCACCGCCGAGGACGACACGGCTGACGAGGACGCCGAGTCCGACGAGGACGACTACGAGGACGACGAGGACGCCTACGACGACGAGGAGGGCGACGAGGACGAGGCGGAGGACGAGGGGGACGAGGACCTCACCGCCGAGGACGACACCTCCGACGAGGACGAGGAGTCCGACGAGGACGAGGAGTCCGACGAGGACGAGGAGTCCGACGAGGACGAGGAGTCCGACGAGGACGAGGAGTCCGCCGAGGACGAGGAGTCCGACGAGGACGAGGAGTCCGCCGAGGACGAGGGGGACGCCGACCTCACCGCCGAGGACGACACGGCCGACGAGGACGCCGAGTCCGACGAGGACGAGGGCGACACCGACCTCACCGCGGAGGGCGACACCTCCGACGAGGACGAGGCGGAGTCCGACGAGGACGAGGCGGAGTCCGACGAGGCCACGGCCGAGGACGCCACGTCCACGGAGGACGAGGGCGAGGACGAGGGCGAGGACCGCACCCCCGACCCCGGCCACGCCGACGTCGACGTCGACCCGGGCCAGGCCGGTGGCTCGCCGGGTGATGACACCGCCGAGTCGGACAGCGCCGAGTCGGACGACGCCGGCACCGGCGAGGACGAGGCCCCGCAGGAGACCCCGCTGCCGCCGCGCCGTGGGGCCCGGCGTCCGCAGGGCCGTCAGCCTCGAGGGGAAAGGGCACAGGGGGACCGGGGGCAGTCCTCGGAGGCTCCCCGCCGACGGTCCCGGCAGACCGGCGAGGCCGCGTCCGGCGGCGGCCAGGAGGCCGCCGGCCGTGACGAGGGCCGCCAGAACGAGGCCGAGCCGGCACGCCGCGCCCGGCCGCAGGGCCGCTCACCCCGTCGTCCGCGCACGGAAGGAACCCGGGCATGACCAGCACGGAGAACCAGGAGAACCAGGACACCGGCGGCGGCGGCGGCGGAGGTGGCGGGGGCCTGCTCGGCGGGCTCGCCAGCAACCCCGTGATCGGCCGCCTCGGTGACGCGGCGAAGGACTACGCCAAGGCCCGCGCCACCGACGCGGTGAAGTCGCTCGGCACCAAGGTCGGCGGCGTCACCGACAACCTCAAGGAGAAGGCCGAGGGCGGCGGCTTCGTCGCCCCCGCCGCCACCGGGGCCATCTCCCGGCTGGCCGAGGGCGACAGCCCGGTCAAGGCGGTCCTCGGCGGCGTGGGCTCCGGCATCAAGGAGAAGATCAAGGGCGTCTTCCGCAAGGGCGGCGGGGCCGGCGGCAACAAGAAGTTCGTCAACATCGTCGAGGACGTCTACGTCGGCGTCCCGGTAAACGTCGCCTACGACCAGTGGACGCAGTACCAGGAGTTCGCCAGCTTCATGAAGGGCGTCGACTCGGTCGACCAGGCCGACGAGGTGTCCAGCAACTGGCGGGTGAAGGTGTTCAAGTCCCGGCGGAACTGGAAGGCCAGCGTCACCGAGCAGATCCCGGACCGGCGGATCGTCTGGACCACCGAGGGCGCCAAGGGCACGACCAAGGGCGTCATCACGTTCCACCCGCTCGCCGACGACCTCACGCAGGTCCTGCTGGTCATGGAGTACTACCCGCAGGGCCTGTTCGAGAAGACCGGCAACATCTGGCGGGCCCAGGGTCGCCGCGCCCGGCTGGACCTCAAGCACTTCCGGCGCTTCATCATGATGCGCGGCGAGGCCACCGGCAGCTGGCGTGGGGAGATCCGGGACGGCGAGGTGGTCCGCGGACCCGACGAGCCGGAGCCGGACGAGACCGGTACCGAGTCCCCGGAAGAGGCCGAGGACCAGGACGAGACCGGCTACGACGAGGAAGCCGGGTACGACGAGGAGGAGGCCGGCGAGGAGGAGGGCGCTGAGGAGGAGCCCGAGGAGGAGGCTCCCGAGGAGGCCCCGGAGGAGGCTCCGGAGGAGGAGCCGGTCCCCGCGGGGGCGTCCTCCGGCGACGGATCCGGGGGCGGCGCGCCCCCGCGGCGACGGGCGCGGCGGGCAGCACCCGCCGGGACCCGCTGAGAGGAGGCGACGGTGTCGCAGACCGAGAACGGCGAGGTCCCCGCGTCCCTGCGTGAGGCGGCGATCTCGCTCAGCGTCCGGGAGGAGGTCCTCGACGTCCTCCTGGAGAAGATCGAGACCGACCACTACCCGTCGGCGACGATGATGGACGACGTCGAGGCGCTCCTCACGCCGTGGCGCAAGCAGGAGTACGCGGAGATCCTGCTGGACAAGATCCGCCAGGACCGGTTCCCCAGCCGGTCGCTGATCCAGCGGCTGGTCCGCCTGTCCAGCTGAACCGACCGTCACCGGCCGGCGTCGGGGCCCTCACGGCACCCGGCGCCGGCCGGTGGCGTCTCCGCGGTCATGGGGTCCGCGGAACCCGACCCCGGCGGCAGGTCCGGGGGCGCCGGCGGCGTCGCCGGTGCGGGCGAGCCGCACGGTCACCGGCAGCGTCACCGGCACCTCGTCGTCCGGCGGGCCCATCCGCCGGAGGAACTCCCCGTCGGGGCCGTCGTCGCCGTCCGGGGGCCGGTGTGCCCCACGGCCGCAGCCCGGCGGTGGAGCCGGGCGCGCGCCGGCCCGTTAGCGTCGGGGCACGCCGACGGACCGGAGAGGTGCGGATGATCGACAAGCGGGTCGGGTCACTGGCCGACGCCGTCGCGGGCATCGAGGACGGCGCGACCGTGCTCATCGGCGGGTTCGGCGCCTCCGGCGTCCCGGTGGAGCTGGTGCACGCGCTGCTCGACCAGGGGACCACCGACCTCACCGTCGTCACCAACAACGCCGGCTCCGGCGAGACCGACGTCGCGGCGCTGCTGCGCGAGCGGCGGGTGCGCAAGATCGTCTGCTCCTACCCGCGCTCGGCCGGCTCGGTCTGGTTCGAGGAGCGCTGGCGCGCCGGCGAGGTGGAGCTCGAGCTGGTCCCGCAGGGCACGCTCAGCGAGCGGATGCGCGCGGCGGCCGCGGGCCTCGGCGGGTTCTTCACCCCGACCGGTGCCGACACCCGCCTCGCCGAGGGCAAGGAGGTGCGGGTGATCGACGGCCGCCGGCACGTCTTCGAGGAGCCCCTGCCCGGCGACGTCGCCCTGGTCCGGGCCGCGCGCGCCGACCGCTGGGGCAACCTCGTCTACCGCACCGCCGCGCGGAACTTCGGCCCGACGATGGCCGCGGCGGCCGCGCTGACCGTCGTCCAGGTGGACGAGTTCGTGGAGCTGGGTGGGCTGGACCCGGAGGTGATCGTGACGCCGGGGATCTTCGTGGACCGCGTCGTGGAGGTGGGCAGGGCGTGAGGCTGGACACACGGGACGTCGCACGGCGGATCGCCCGGGACATCCCCGACGGCGCCTACGTCAACCTCGGCATCGGCCTGCCCACGCTGGTCGCCGACTGCGTCGGGGACGACCGGGAGGTCGTCTACCACTCGGAGAACGGGATCCTCGGCATGGGTCCGGCCCCGGCACCGGGCGAGGAGGACCCCGAGCTGATCAACGCCGGCAAGCAGCCGGTGACCCTCCTGCCCGGCGGGGCGTTCTTCCACCACACCGACGCGTTCCTCATGATGCGCGGCGGCCACGTCGACCTGACCGTGCTCGGCGCCTTCCAGGTCTCCGAGCACGGCGACCTCGCCAACTGGGCCACCGACGACGCCTCGCACCCGCCGGCGGTCGGCGGCGCGATGGACCTCGCCGTCGGCGCGAAGCGGGTGCTGGTGATGACGACGCACACGACGAAGGCCGGCGAGCCCAAGCTCGTGCCGCGCTGCACCTACCCGCTCACCGCCGCCGGCGTGGTCGACCGCGTCTACACCGACCTCGCCGTCCTCGACGTCACCGCCGAGGGGTTCCTCGTGCGCGAGATGGTGGCCGGGCTCGGCCGCGACGACCTCCAGGGCGCCACGGCCGCCCGGCTGTCCTTCGCCGACGACGTCGGGGTGCTGGTGCCGGGTCAGCGGGAGTAGTACTCCACGACCAGCTGCTCCTCGCACACCACCGGGACCTCCTCGCGGGCGGGCACGCGCTCCACCCGGGCGGTGAGGTCGGCCAGCCGCACCTCGAGGTAGGCCGGGGCGGTGGCGTGCGCGCCGGACGCGGCGACCTGGAACGGCTCCCGGGTCCGCGACCCCTCGGCGATCGAGATCCAGTCGCCCGGGCGCAGCCGGTAGGACGGGCGGTCCACCCGGCGGCCGTTGACGAGCACGTGCCGGTGGGTGACGAACTGGCGGGCCTGGTAGATGGTCCGCGCGAACCCGGCCCGCAGCACCGTGGCGTCCAGCCGCGACTCGAGGTCCTGGATCAGCGCCTCGCCGGTCTTGCCGCCGGTGCGCCGGGCCCGGTCGAACGCCCGGCGCAGCTGGGTCTCGCTGACGTCGTACTGCGCCCGCAGCCGCTGCTTCTCCAGCAGCCGGGTCGAGTAGTCGCTCTGCTGCTTGCGCTTGCGGCCGTGCTCGCCCGGCGGGTAGGGGCGGCGCTCGAAGTAGCTCACGGCCTTCGGGGTGAGCGGCAGGCCGAGCCGGCGGCTGAGCCGGACCTTGGGGCGCGGGGTGTTCAACGGGACCTCCGTCGTCGAGTTAGGTTAGGTTCACCTTACCCCCATCCCGACACCCGAGGTGATCGATGACCGCCGGCCCCTCCTCCCGCGCCGGTTCGGGCACCACCGGCATCCCGCAGCCCTCCCCCGCCGAGCGCGCCCGCACGGTGGCCGCCCGGGCCTCGGCGGCGCTGCACGCGGCCGGCGTCGGCGCGGTCGAGGTGACGGTCACCGGGACGACGGCGTCCGGGCAGGTGCTCGTCGTCGTCCCCGCGGACGGGCGCCTGGCGACGGCGCTGCGGACCTCGCCCCTGGGCGACCTGCCGGCGCGGCTGACCGTCACCGACCGCACGCCCTTCCCGGTGCAGCACCCGGTGCGCGGGCAGGTGGAGCTGTCCGGCTGGCTGACCCCGGTGCACCCGGCCGGCGTGCAGACGGCCCTGCTCGACCTCGCCGACGTCCGGCCCTCGGACGCGCTGCTCGACGTCGGCCTGGGCGCGGTGCTGCTGCGCCTGGACCTCGCCGAGGCGCTGCTCACCGACGCCGGGACGTCGTCGGAGGTCGAGCCCGAGGAGTTCGCGGACGCGCGGCCGGACCCGGTGAGCGCCGACGAGTCCGGCCTCGCCACCGTGCACGCCGGTGCGCTGGACACCCTGCGCGGCCGGGTGCGGGCCTGGGCCGGCCCGCACGACGACGTCCGCCTGCTCGGGCTGGACCGGCACGGGGTGCGGTTCCGCGTCGAGGCGCGGCACTCCTGCTACGACCTGCGCGTGCCGTTCCGGGCCCCGCTGACCGGCGGGGAGGGCCTGGCCGCCGCGCTGGACACCCTGCTCGCCTGCGGCCCGGCCTAGCGGTCCCGCGGGACCTCCGGTCAGCGGCGGGCGAACCAGCTGTCCTCCGGGATCTCCGGTGGGGAGGGCGGCAGGTCGGGGCCGCGCCGTCGAGGGGGCTCCCAGGGCCACAGCGTGACCGCCCGGTCGGCGGCCTCGCGGATCGCCGTCCCGTCGAGCACCGTGCTGGTCTCCGGGACACCGAGCTCCGGGCACCGCACGACCACCGTCAGCGGCCCGGCCGGCGGCAGCGGGGACAACCACCAGGAGTGGTCGACGGAGTTCTCACTGCCCGAGCCGCTCCCCTGGGTGAGGACGACGCCCCCGCCCTGCCGGGGCTCGCCGACGTTGTCCACCCGCGTGCCGTCGGCCAGCTCGAGCCCCAGGAGCAGCGGTGGCACGCCGGGCCGCCAGAGCACCTCGTGGAGCTCGGCCCCGGACAGGCTCCCCGGCCGGATCCGGACGCCGAGGTCGAACGCCAGGCCCGTCGAGTAGACCTGCATCCCCAACAGGACCACCACGACGTCGTCGGTGCGGGCGAGCAGCACGTTCTGCGGCAGGGCCACCGGCAGCTCGTTCTGCGGCGCACCGTCCGTCGCAGGGCGTCGTCGTCCGGTCCGTCGTCCGGCCAGGCGCTGGTCCCCACGCGCCGCAGCCTGGCCGGTCCCCGCCGGGCCCGGCAAGCGGGACCCGGGTCAGGCCGCGGTCGCGGCGCGGGCCTCCTCGGCGAGGGCGGCCAGCGCCTGCTCGAAGCACTCCCGCGGCGGCTGCACGAGGCCCGCGCCCACCTGACCCGTGCCGGCCACCCGCCCGGCCATGCCGGTGTTGATCTGCGGCAGCCAGCCGGTGCGGGCCACGGCGAGGACGTCGATGCCGGTCGGGGCGCCGCGGAAGCCGAGGATGGGGATGGCCATCGCCGGGTTCTCGGCCAGGGTGAGCTGGTACATCCGCTCGGTGGTGGCCAGCGCGTCGGGCACGGTGCCCCCGACGAACCGCACGATCGCCGGCGCGGCGGCCATCGAGAACCCGCCGACGCCGTAGGTCTCCATGATCGCGGAGTCGCCGATGTCGGGGTTGGCGTCCTCGGGGCCGTAGTCGCCGAGGAACAGGCCGACCGGCGTCTGCGCGGGGCCGGTGAACCAGCGGTCGCCGGTGCCGGCGGTCTGCACGCCGAACTCGGTGCCGTTGCGCGCCATGACGGTGACCAGCGTCGAGCCCGGGACGTCGCGGGCGGCGTCCATCGCCAGCTTCGCCGCCGGCATGCCGAGGTTGAGGAAGAAGTGCTCGTTGCCGCCGATGAAGCGCAGCGCCGCCGCGACGTCGTCCGACGGTGCGTCGAGGGCGACCAGCGCCGGGGACAGCTCGCGCAGGGTCATCAGCGAGCCGGCGCGGTTGCGGTTGTGCCCCTCGTCGCCCATCTGCAGCATCTGCGCGAGCACGGCCTTGACGTCCAGCGGCTCGGCCATCGAGCGCACCGCGCGGGCCAGCAGCGGGCCGAGGACGTCGCGCATCCAGGCCAGCCGGGTGAGCACCTCCTCGCCGAAGGCGCCCATCCGCAGCACCTTGCCCAGGCCCTCGTTGAGGTTGCAGTAGGCCCGGCCGCCGCCCACCGGGTCCTCCAGGCACCACGCCCACATCGACGGCGAGGTCACCCCGGCCATCGGGCCGACGGCGGAGCGGTGGTGGCACGGCTCGAGCTCCACGCCGCCGGACGCGAGCAGCGCCTCGGCGTCGGCCACCGTGGACGCCCAGCCCTCGAACAGGCAGGCGCCGATCAGCGCCCCGCGCATCGGCCCCGACGCCGCCTCCCAGGTCAGCGGCGGGCCGGAGTGCAGCAGCGTGCGCCCCTCGAGGCCGAGCACCTCCCGGGCCGGGCGGACGTCGACCAGCACCGACCCGGCGGCGAGCACCCGCTCGACCGCCGTCCGGTTGGCCGCCGCCCGTCGCGGGTCCAGCGCCAGCGCGGCGAGGTCGCCGGCGTCGCCGAAGCCGGGTGGCCGCCAGTCGACGTCGGCCACCGACGCCCCCTGGGCGCGCAGCGCGCCGGAGAAGACGTCGACACCCGCGGCCACCACCGCCGGCGGGCCGTCCAGCAGACCACCCAGGCTCATCGCTGCGCTCCCAGCAGGTCGAGGGCGTACCGCGTGGCCGCGGCGTTGGAGGCGAAGACCGCGGCACCGGCCGCGGCGAGGGCGTCGGCCTGCCGGCTCCAGCCCTGGGGGTCGGCCTCGGTGCCGACCAGCGCGACCACCACCGGCAGGTGCGCGCGTTCGCGCGCGGCGGCCAGCGCCGGGGCGAGGGCCGCCGCCGGGTCGGCGTCGGCGCCGTGGCCGAGGACGACGTCGAGCAGCAGCACGGCGGGCTCGCCCGAGGCGGCCAGCCGCTCGATCGCCTCCAGCCGCAGCGTCGGGTCGATCATCGGGTGGGCGCGGCCGACGGTGAGGGCGTCGTCGCCGAAGTCGACGACGACGTGGCCGCGGGCGGACAGGTCCGTCCCGAGGTCCAGCTCGGGCCGCAGCGGGGTGTTGGACCGGACGTCGCCCAGCACGGGGGCGGCGAGGAGCATCGCCTCGTCGGCCAGCGTGCCGCCGGAGTAGAGGCCCTTGAGCACCGCCCCGGGCTGCGCGGCCTCCGCCGGGCCGGGCCGCGAGGGCCAGACGGGGACGTCGAGGCCCATGTCGGTCAGCAGCGCCTCGACGGCGGCGGTGAGGTCCGGCGTCTCCGGCGACAGGGCGGCCGACCGGACCGGCGTGGACAGCCCCGCGGCGGCCCGCTCCACGGCCTCGGCCACCGACGGCGCCGGCGGCTTGGAGACCACGAGCACCCGCTCGGTGGCCGGGTCGGCGTCCAGCGCCGCCAACGCGTCGAGGGTGGCCAGGCCGCCGACGGCCTCGGACAGGTCGCGCCCGCCGACGCCGATCACGTGCGAGACGCCGACGCCTGCCGCGTCGAGCAGGCAGGACACCTGCTGCGCGCCGGTCCCCGACGCCGCGACGACGCCGACCGGCCCGGGGCGCACCACGTTGGCGAAGCCGAGCGCGACGCCGGACACGATCGCGGTGCCGCAGTCGGGGCCCATGACCAGGACGCCGGCGGCGTGCGCGGCGCGCTTGAGCGCGACCTCCTGCTCGACCGGGACGCCGTCGGAGAAGACCAGCACGCTGCGGCCGGCGGCGATCGCGTCGGCGGCCTCGAGCGCGGCGTACTGCCCGGGGACGCTCACGATCGCCAGTGCCGGGGTCCCCGGCTCGAGGTCGTCGAGGCCGGCGCCGATCGTGCGGGCCGGCTGGGCGTCGGCGGTGGCGCGGGAGCGCTCGCGCTCGGCCAGGGCGGCGTCGACGGCGGCCACCGCGGCGGCCAGCGCGTCGTCGTCCACGGCCCGGACGGCGATGAGCAGCTGGTCGGGCGCGGGGGTCTCCGCGGGCGCCAGCCCCATGCCCGCGGCGAGCTCGACGTTGAGCGGCGTGGCCATGGCGACGAGGACCGCGGTCACCCCCTCCCGGGCGCCGACATCGCGGCTGACCTGCATCAACCGCACCGAGTCCGCGTAGACGCCGCTGCGCAGGGAGACGT
Organism: Geodermatophilus sp. SYSU D00698; assembly: GCF_054050335.1. Taxonomy (NCBI): domain Bacteria; kingdom Bacillati; phylum Actinomycetota; class Actinomycetes; order Geodermatophilales; family Geodermatophilaceae; genus Geodermatophilus; species Geodermatophilus sp. SYSU D00698. The sequence continues at coordinate 152,939 of NZ_JBJGZD010000008.1, read as the reverse complement.
GCCGGACGCCCTCTCCGGGGCCTGGATCGCTCACCCCGCCGACCGTACCGGGAGATCCCTCAGCGGTGAGATATCGGCGTCGCAACGATCTTGCTTCCGGTCGAACATTTAGCGCTGAGGCACTTTCGCGCCCGCGTGTCGCGTGACACTGTGACGGCCTCCCGGGGGTGGCGGCACCTCCCGGCCCGCATCGGCTGTGCCTCGCGAGGAGGACCCCATGGCGTTCGGTTGGAAGCTCTACGGCGACGGCAAGACACCGCCGCTGGGCGAGGCCGTCGCGCCCGACGAGCGGCTGTCGTGGCCCCGCACCATCGGCATCGGCGCCCAGCACGTCGTCGCGATGTTCGGGGCGACCTTCGTCTTCCCGATCGTCATGGGGCTCGACCCCAACCTCGCGATCATGATGAGCGGGATCGCGACGATCATCTTCCTGCTCATCGTGAACGGGAAGGTGCCGAGCTACCTGGGCACGAGCGCCTCGTTCGTCGGCGGCGTCGTCGCCGTCCGGGCGCAGGGCGGCGACTCCGGCGACGTCGTCGGCGCGATCCTGGTCTCCGGCGTCGTGCTGGCGCTGGTCGGCGTGCTCATCCACTTCGCCGGGGTCCGGTTCCTGCACGCGATCCTGCCGCCGGCGGTGACCGGCGCGGTCGTGCTCCTGATCGGCTTCAACCTGGCCCCGGTGGTCGCCGGCATCTACTGGCCCCAGGACCAGTGGGTGGCGCTGGCCACGATGGCCTTCGTCATCGTCGCCTCGCTGCTGCTGCGCGGCTTCTGGGCCCGCATCTCGATCCTGCTCGGGTTGGTCTTCGGCTACCTGCTGTCGATCCTGCTCGACGCGACCGCCGGCCAGATCACCTCGCCCGACGGCACCGGCGAGGTCGTCACCCGCGACCGGATCAACTTCGAGACCGTCGGCCAGGCCGACTGGTTCGGCCTGCCGGACTTCACCGCGCCCAGCTTCTCCCTGAACTTCAGCCTCCTGGTGCTGCCCGCCGTCATCGCGCTGGTCGCGGAGAACGCCGGCCACGTCAAGGCGGTCGCCGAGATGACCAAGCGCGACCTCGACCCCTACATGGGCCGCGCGATCGCCGCCGACGGTGTCGCCACCGTCGTGGCCTCCTCGGTCGGCGGCTCCCCGACGACCACGTACGCCGAGAACATCGGCGTCATGGCCGCCACCCGCGTCTACTCGACGGCGGCCTACTACGTGGCGGCCCTCGTGGCGATCCTGCTCGGCCTCTGCCCGAAGTTCGGCGCCCTGATCAACATCATCCCGGGCGGCGTGCTCGGCGGGATCACCGTCGTCCTCTACGGGATGATCGGCCTGCTCGGCGCGAAGATCTGGAAGGAGAACCGGGTCGACTTCGCCAACCCGATCAACCTGGTGCCGCTCGCCGCGGGCATCATCATCGCCATCGGCAACGTGAACCTGCAGATCACCGACACCTTCTCGCTGGGCGGCATCGCCCTGGGCACCATCGTGGCGGTGCTCGGGTGGCACGTGGCCCGTGCCCTCGCGCCGGCCGAGATGAAGGCGGCGCTCGTCGCCGAGCGGGAGTACGCCGGCGGCACGGGCCCCGCGCTCGGCCACGCCGGGGCGCACGACTACACCCCCGGGACCCGCGAGTACAGCGCCGACCCGTCGTCGGTCGACCAGGTGGGCCGCCCCGGCACCGACCGACGCAGGGACATGCTCGAGAAGTGAAGCCCGCACCCTTCCGCTACGCCGACCCCCGGTCCCTCGACGAGGCACTCGACGTCCTGGCCGCCGAACCCGGCGCCAAGGTGCTCGCCGGCGGGCAGTCGCTGCTGCCGCTGCTGGCGATGCGCCTGGCGGCGCCGGCCACGCTGGTCGACGTCAACCGGGTGCCCGGCCTCGACGCCGTCGAGGCGACCGGGGACGGCGTGCGGGTGGGAGCCCTGGTCCGGCACGCGCACCTGCTCCGCGACGGCGCCGCCGCCCGGGTCCAGCCGCTGCTGGCCCGGGCGACGGCGAACGTGGCCCACCCGGCCATCCGCAACCGCGGCACGACGGTCGGCTCGATCGCGCACGCCGACCCCTCCGGCGAGATGACCTCGGTGCTCGCCCTCACCGGCGGCTCGGTGACCGTGGCGACGCCCTCGGGCCGGGAGACCGTCGGCTGGCAGGACCTGTTCGTCGGGCCGCTGGAGACCTCGCTGCCCGGCGGCGCGGTCGTCGTCGACGCCTTCTTCCCCGCCCTGCCCGAGCGCTCGGGCACCGCCTTCGCCGAGATCGCCCGGCGCAGGGGCGACTACGCCGTCTGCGGGGCCGGCGTCGTCGTGACCCTCGACGCGGACCGCCGGGTGGCCGCCGTCCGCGCGTCCTACCTGTCGGTCGGGCTGGTGCCCGAGGTGCACGACCTCACCGAGGCCGTCGCCGGCAAGCCCGTCGACAGCGCCGACTGGGCCGCGGCCGGCGCCCTGGCCCGCACGCTGGTCGACCCCGACACCGACATCCACGCCAGCGCCGACTACCGCCGGCTGCTGGTCGGCGTGCTCACCGAGAGGACGCTGGCCGACGCCGCCCGCGAGGCGGCCGAGAGGACCGCTGCATGACCTCCGTCGACACCCCCCGGATCGACACGGAGCGGACCGTCCGCGTGACGGTGAACGGCGTCCCGCGGGAGGTGACCGTCCCGGTGCGCCGCGTCCTCGCCGACGCGCTGCGCGACGACCTCGGGCTGACCGGCACGCACGTCGGCTGCGCGCACGGTGTCTGCGGCTCGTGCACGGTGCTCGTCGACGGCGACCCCGTGCGCTCCTGCCTGGTGCTCGCCGTGCAGGTCGACGGCGCGGAGGTGACCACCGTCGAGGGCCTGGCCCGCGAGGACCACCAGGGCGGGCAGGTGCTCCACCCGGTGCAGGAGGCCTTCCGCGAGTGCCACGCCCTGCAGTGCGGGTTCTGCACGCCGGGCTTCCTGGTGACGATCGCCGCGGGCCTCGAGGCCCGGGACGCGGGCACGGAGATCACCGAGGAGGAGGTCGACGAGCTCGTCGGCGGCAACCTCTGCCGGTGCACCGGCTACGCCAACATCAAGAAGGCCGTCCGGCACGCCGCCGCCGCGATGCGGGAGGACGCCCCGTGACGACCAAGCTGTTCGGGGAGCCGGTCCGCCGGCGCGAGGACGCCCGCCTCATCACCGGCCGCGGCCGCTACCTCGACGACATCGGCGCCGGCGCCCTGGCCGCCGCGTTCGTGCGCAGCCCGCACGCGCACGCCCGCGTCGTCGACGTCGACGTCGAGGCGGCGCTGGACGTCGAGGGCCTGGTCGCGATCTACACCTACGAGGACCTCACCGGCCCCATGGCCGAGCCGCTGCCGGTGCTCATCCCCCACCCGCAGCTGCACGCGCCGCGCACCGGGTACCCCCTGGCCAACGGCGAGGTCAACCACGTCGGCGAGCCGGTCGTCATGGTCGTGGCCACCGACCGGTACGTGGCCGAGGACGCCGCCGAGCGGATCGTCGTCACCTACGAGGAGCTGCCGGTCGTCGTCGGGGTGGACGCCGCCCGCGAGGCGCGCGCGGCCGTCCACGACGAGATCCCCGACAACGTCGCCGCCCGGCACCACCAGGAGACCGGCGACGTCGAGCCGGCGCTGGCCGCCGCCGCGCACACGCTGTCGTTCACCCAGTACATCGAGCGCAGCGCCTGCACGCCCCTGGAGGGCAAGGGCGTGCACGCCCGCTGGGACGCCGACGACGGCAGCCTGCGCGTGCACTCCAGCACCCAGGCCTCGACGTCGGTGCGCGCGGCGATCGCCGCCAAGCTCGAGCTGTCGCTGGACCGCGTCGAGGTGATCGCGCCCGACGTCGGCGGCGGCTTCGGCGTCAAGATCGTGCACCCGTGGCCCGAGGAGCTGCTGGTGCCGATGGCGGCGATCCGGCTCGGCCGCGAGGTCAAGTGGGCCGAGGACCGGCGCGAGCACTTCGTCTCCAGCGCGCACGAGCGCCAGCAGCGGCAGGAGATCACCGTCGGCTACGACGACGACGGCCGGATCACCGCGCTCGACGTGCACGTCTGGCACGACAACGGCGCCTACACGCCCTACGGGATCATCGTCCCGATCGTGACGGCGACCCAGCTGGTCGGCCCGTACGTGATCCCCGTGTACCGGGTGGTCGTCGAGAGCGTCTACACCAACACCGTCATCGTCACGCCCTACCGCGGGGCCGGGCGGCCGCAGGGCTGCTACGCGATGGAGCGGACGATGGACCGCATCGCCGACGCGCTCGGCCTCGACCGCGCCGAGGTGCGCCGCCGGAACCTGATCACGCCCGACCAGTTCCCCTACGACCACCGCCTGACGTTCCAGGACGGCCGGCCGGTGATCTACGACTCCGGCGACTACCCGGGGTTGCTGGACAAGCTGGTCGCGCTGGTCGGCTGGGACGAGGCCGCCGCCCTGCGCGCGGACGCGCAGGCGCGCGGGAGGCTGCTCGGCGTCGGCATGGCGCTGTACGTGGAGGGCACCGGGCCCGGGCCCTACGAGGGCGGGCACGTCCAGGTGCTCGGCAGCGGCAAGGTACTGGTCTCCACCGGGCTCACCTCGCAGGGCCAGGGCCACGAGACGGTGTTCGCGCAGATCGTCGCCTCCGAGCTCGGGGTGCCGATCGAGGACGTCGAGGTGCACACCGGCGACACCCGCCGCTTCGGGTACGCCGTCGGCACCTTCGCCTCGCGCGCCGCGGTGATGAGCGGCAACGCCGTCGCGCTGGCCGCCCGCGGGGTGCGGGAGAAGGCGCTGCGCATCGCCGCCGAGGTACTCGAGGCCAACCCGGAGGACCTGGAGATCGACGAGGGCCTGGTGCAGGTCAGGGGGACGCCGGGGGCGTCGGTCCCGCTGCGCACGGTCGCCGTCCTGTCCAACCCGCTGCGCTACGCCTTCGACGAGGCGGCCAAGCAGGCCACCCAGTTCGCCACGCACGACGACAGCAAGCCGCCGGTCGCGCCCGGGGACGCGCCAGGCCTGGAGCACCGCGACTACTACTCGCCGATCCGCTCGACGTTCGCCTCCGGCGCGCACGCCGCCGTGGTGGAGATCGACCCGCAGACCTGGGAGATCGACGTCGTCCGGTACGCGGTGGTGCACGACTGCGGCAACGTGGTGAACCCGATGATCGTCGAGGGCCAGGTGCACGGCGGCGTCGCCCAGGGCGTGGGCGGGGCGCTGTACGAGCGGATGGCCTACGACGGCGACGGGCAGCTGCAGAACGCGTCGTTCATGGACTTCCTCATGCCCTACGCCTCCGAGGTGCCCGACGTGGTCATCGACCACCAGGAGACCCCGTCGCCGCTGAACCCGCTGGGGATCAAGGGCGCCGGCGAGGCGGGGGTCATCCCGGGGACGGCGGCGATCGCCTCGGCGATCGAGGACGCCACCGGACGGCGGATCGCGTCGATGCCGATCTCGCCGACCGAGCTGTACGACCTGATGAGAGACGAGACGGCGGAGCGGACCCGGGCGTCCCTCCAGACGGGAGTGCCCGCGTGAACCTCGACGGCTCGGCGGTGCTGCACGGCACGCCCGAGGAGGTCTGGAGGGTCGTCACCGACCCGGCCGTGCTCGCGCGGACCATCCCCGGCTGCGAGTCGCTGCAGCGCACCGGCGAGGACGAGTACCGGATGGACGTCTCGGTCGGCGTGGGCGCCATCCGCGGCACCTACGCCGGCGAGGTCCGGCTGACCGACCAGCAGCCGCACTCGTCCTACGTCATGCACGCCTCCGGCGCCGGCGCCCCGGGCAACGTGCGGGCGAGGGTGACCATCGACCTGGAGCCGCACGAGGAGGGGACGACGCTCAGCTACTCGGCCGACGCCGTCGTCGGCGGGCCGGTGGCCGGGGTGGGGCAGCGGATGATCTCCGGCGTCGCCAAGCGGATGGCCGGGCAGTTCTTCGCCGCGATCGACCGCGAGCTCACCGAGGGCGCCCCCGTGGCCGCCGCGCCCGCCGCCGCCCGCGCGACCTCGGCGGCGGTGAGCTCCACCGAGGCGCCCGCGGCCGTCCCCGCGGGGACGCCGGCCGCCCCGGAGCCGCAGGTCTTCCGGCGCGCCGAGGCCCCGGCCGCGGCGCCGTCGTCGGACGTGCAGACCCTCGCCGTCGGCGCGCTCGGCGGTGCCGGGCTCACCCTGCTCGGCGTCCTCGTGGGCTGGCTGCTGGGCCGCCGGACCCGCTGACGGGGGTCGGTCGTGGGCGCCGGGGAGGCGCCGGCCGCGGGTCAGACCGGGTAGGGCTCGCCGCAGATGTCCGCCGGGAGGCCCGTGTCGCAGCGGTTGCCCTGGAACTCCAGCCCCCCACCGGGCGGGAGCGACGGCAGGGCGGAGGGGTCGCCGACGAAGACGTCCATGTCGACGGCGACCGACCCGGTCGGCGTCGTGCCGGCGGGCAGGAGGGCGTGGTTGTCCCCGAAGTAGTTGTTGGACACCCGGACGTCCTCCACCGGCCCGGCGTCGGACCCGGGCAGCGTGGTCAGCACCAGTCCGGCGGCCGGGGGGGTCGGCGACGGCGCACCCGCCGGCAGGTCGGCCGTGTTGTCGGCGATGACGTTGCCCGCGACCGTGACGTCGTCCGCGTCGACCACCTGCACGCCGATGCCGGAGACGTAGGACTCGACCTCCCCACCCTGCAAGCAGTACCGGTCGTTGTCCGTCGAGGTGTTCCCGCTGATGCCGAACCCGCCGCTCGGGACCTCGGTCGAGACGTCGTCGGCGAGCAGCAGGCCGATGCAGTTGCCCGTCAGGGTGTTCCCGGTGACGCGGCCGCCGCGCGCCTCCCGCAGCGAGATCCCGACGTCGTAGCCCTCGACGTGGTTGCCGGAGACCGTGGCGTCGGCACGGTCGGAGTCGACGACCGCGACACCGGCGGTGCCCGAGTCCGGCAGCCTCGCCGTGCCGCGGTCGAGGCCGACCTCGCGGTTGTCCGTGATCCGGACCGCCGTCGAGTCGACGGCGACGACGCCGTAGCGGTCGTGGGCGGAGCCCGACGTGCCGGCCACCCGGAAGCCGTCGGCTCCCCGGGCGACGATCCCGCTGGCGGGGTGGTGGTGGGTCGACAGGCCACCGACCAGGACCGGGCCGTCCGGATCGAGGAAGAACAGACCGGAGACGTCGTCGGCGAGCGTGTCCGGGTCGCCCTCGGCGTCGGCGCGCTCCTGCGCCTCCCAGCAGGGGGTCGAGCGGACCGCGGGCAGGTCCCGGACGGTCCGCCACTCGGGCCACACGACGTTGGTCACCCCCGCGCCGGCGCCGCGGACGGTCAGGCCCTTGCCCTGGACGCAGACGGCCTCGTGGTAGTCCCCGGGTGCGATGCGGATGGTGTCGCCCGAGCGTGCCGCGTCGACGGCGTCCTGGATCCGGGTGTACTGCTGCCCCGGCCCGACGTGGAGCGTGTGGGGGCCGCCGTGGGCCGAGGCGGCCCCGGCCGGGAGCGCCGCGACGAGCAGGACCCCCGTGGCGGCGACGGCCGCGAGACGGGCGGCGCCGGAGCGGGTCCGCCTCCTCGTGGAGGGGTCCATGCGGTGGCCTCCCTGGTCTGCGGGCGCCGGGCGCAGCGCCGCAGGTCGCCCGCCCGCGGCGGGGACGGGACGGCGGGCTCCGCCGTCGTCGTCCGCGCTCACGCCGCCGGCGAGCGGTCCCGGTTCACGAGGATGGCCAGCTGGGTCCGGCCGCGGACGCCCAGCCGCCGCATGGAGGCGGTGAGGTGGCTCTTCACGGTCGCGAGGCTCAGGAACAGCCGCCGCGCGATCTCCTCGTTGCTCAGCCCCTGCGCCACCAGCTCGGCGACCTCGCGCTGCCGGTCGGTGAGCCGGTCCAACGGGCGGCAGGGGACCTCGGCCGGTGGCGTGGGGTCGGTCAGGTAGCGCACCAGCTGGGTGGTCGCCGAGGAGTCGATGGCCGGCTCGTGCCGGGCCAGCGCGCGCACGGCCTCGACCAGTCGCGCGGCGGCCGAGCAGCGCGGCAGGTAGCCCCGGACGCCGGCCCGCAGCACCTGCACGAGCTCGGGACCGGCCTCCTCACGCGGCTCGGCGAGCACGAGCACCGCGGTCCCCCGGCGGCAGAGCTCACGCAGCAGCGGCAGCGTGGCCCCCTGCACCAGACCCTGGCGGGCGACGACGACCTGGGCGGGCACGTCCTCGATGGCGGCGAGCGCCCCGGGCAGGTGGTGGGTCTCGGCGACGACGGCCATGTCCGGCTGCGCCTCGAGGACCTCCCGCAGCCCCAGCCGGAAGACCTCCCGGTCCTCGCACAGCAGCACACGAACCAGGCTGGACGGCGGCCGGATGGCCAGCGGGCGCGCCGGCCTCAGGACCGGCCGCGGACGGGGCGGCGTGCTCCGTCCCCTGACCGGCACGCCCGGTGCCGGGCCGACCGGTCGCCATGTCCCGCGTGCCGCGGGGCCCGGGCCCTGCAGGACGTCGTCGGAACTCATGCGTTCCTCCTGTCCGGGTGGCGCTGACGGGGCTCCGGGCGGGATCTCCGACCGGGGGACCCGTCCGTCTCAGTCGGACGCGCCGAACGGTAGCGCGCAACCGTCCGGCGTTGCCAGGTAATGTGCACGCCCTTCACAGGTCCCGTCCAGGTTCGTGTGCACAGGGCGCGGGAGTCCCCCGGCGTGTACGCCGGGCCTGCACGGAGAGTGGCGAACCGGGTACGGAGGTCAGCCGCCGACGGGGCCGGCCTCCCAGCCGGGGCCCGGCCGGGCCGTGCGGTTGACGTGGATGGCCAGCTGCGTCCGGTCGCGCAGACCCAGCCGGCGCAGGGCGACGGTGATGTGGCCCTTGACGGTCGCGCGGCTGACCTGGAGCCGCGCCGCGATCTCCGCGTTGGTCAGGCCCTCGGCCACCAGCTCGGACACCGCCTGCTGCCGGGCGGTGAGCGGGTTGCGCCCGCCGGTCTCGTCGGTCCCCGCCGAGCTCCGTGCGCCGTCGAGGTGGTGCAGCAGCTCGCCGGTGACGGCGGCGTCGAGCAGCGTCTCGCCGCGGACCACGGAGCGCACGCCCTCGACCAGCCGGTCGGAGCTGACGGTGGTGTACACGTAGCCGCGGGCGCCGGCGCGCAGGGCCTCGACCAGGTCGCCGCCGTTGCCGGCCTCGCCGAGCAGGACCACCCGGGTGCCGGTCGCGGTCAGCGCCCGCACCAGCTCGGTCATCGCCGGCCCCTGGGCGCCCAGGCCGAGCAGGGTGACGTCGGGGTGCAGCTCGGTGGCGAGCTCGAGCGCCCGTGCCGCGTCGGCCGCCTCGGCGACGACGAGGAGGTCGGGCGCCCAGCGCAGCACCGCGCGCAGCCCGTGCCGGAGCACCTCGTGGTCGTCGCAGATCAGGACGCGGGCCGGGGGGCCGGGAGGCCGGAGCCCGTCGTGAGGCGGTGGAGGCCGGAGACCGTCGTGAGGCGGCGGGACGGTTCCCTCCAGCTCGCCACCCATGCGTCTGCTCCGCTCAGGTCCGATGCACGGCGCCCGGCGCCGCTGGTCCCAGGACCCGGAAGTTAGCGACGGACGGTCACCCGCCGCCACCGATCAACGACGCGGTGAGCGTGATCGGCCTCCGGTTTCATACCCGAGTCGCGGTCTCCCGGTCCGGAAGGTGGGCGTTGCCCCCGTCCCCGGGCGCTGGACCCCGGGACGGGCCACCCATCCCGCCGGTGCGCACCCTCGCGACCGGGCGTCCCCTCCCCGGGACGGGCGCGACGGATCCGACCCGTGGCGCTGTCGGACGGCCGTCCCGCCGCCCTAGCGTCCTCGGGCATCCGTCCCGGCCCGCCGGCCGCACCGGTCCGCCGGCTCCCTGCCGGCCCACAGCGACGCTGGAGTGCCCGTGCACCAGACGATGATCATCGCGAGGATGACCCCCGCCGACGCGGACAAGGTCGCCGACGTCTTCGCCCGCTCCGACGCGACGTCGATGCCGTACGAGATCGGGGTGCGGCGCCGGCAGCTGTTCACCTTCCACGACCTCTACGTGCACCTGATCGAGTTCGACCGCCCCGAGCAGGAGGCCATGGCGGTCGCCCAGTCGCTGCCGGCGTTCCGGGCGGTCAGCGAGGAGCTGCGGCCCTACATCGTCGCCTACGACCCGAACTGGCGGTCGCCGCGGGACGCCATGGCGCGCCGGTTCTACGAGTGGTCGGCGGAGCGGTCGTGACCGCGACGACGCCGGCCCGGCCGCACGCCGCGGCGCCCGGGTCGGTCGACTGGGTGAGCTGCCCCAGCTGCGGCTGGCTGCTCTACCGCAAGCGCCTGGACCGCAACCTGTCGGTCTGCCCCGAGTGCGACCACCACCTGCGGCTGGGCGCCCGCGCACGGATCGCGCTGCTGGCCGACGACGGCAGCTTCGACGAGCGCGCCTGCCCGCCCGGGCCCGCCGACCCGCTGGACTTCACCGACCTGCGCGACTACCGCGACCGGCTGCACGAGGCCGCCGCCCGCTCCGGCGAGAGCGAGGCCGTCGTCCTCGGCACCGCCCGCATCGGCGGCACCCCGGTGGTCCTCGCCGCGATGGACTTCGGCTTCCTCGGCGGCAGCATGGGCATCGAGGTGGGCCGCCGCGTCAGCGCGGCCGCGGACCTCGCCCTGCAGCGCGGCCTGCCCCTGGTGACCGTCTGCGCCAGCGGCGGCGCCCGCATGCAGGAGGGCGTGTTCTCGCTGTTCCAGATGGCGCGGGTCAGCCACGCCTTCGCCCAGCTGCACGAGTCCGGCCTGCTGTCGGTCTGCGTGCTCACCGACCCCACCTACGGCGGGGTGTCGGCGTCGTTCGCCACCCTGGCCGCCGTCCTGGTCGGGGAGCGGGGCGCGCACGTCGGCTTCGCCGGCCCGCGGGTGGTGCAGGAGACCATCCGGGCCGAGCTGCCCAGCGACTTCCAGACGGCGGAGTTCCTGCTGGCCCACGGCCTGGTCGACCGGGTGGAGAGCCGCGCGGAGCTGCGCCCGCTGCTGGTGCGGCTGCTCGAGCTGCACGGCCGCCGTCCCGCTCCTCCCCCGGCCGCCGCCCCGGCGCCGGCGCCGGAGGTGCCCCGGGACGACGCTCCGGCGGGCGAGGGCGCCGAGGACGCGGACGCCTGGGACGTCGTCCAGCGGGCCCGGGTCGCGGGCCGGCCCACGACGCTGGACTACCTGCATACCGTCTTCGACGACTTCGTCGAGCTGCACGGCGACCGCGCGTTCGCCGACGACCCGGCCGTCGTCGGCGGGGTCGCCGTCCTCGACGGGCGCCCGGTCGTGGTGATCGGCCACGAGAAGGGCCACTCGGTGCGCGAGCGGGTGGCGCGCAACTTCGGCATGCCGCACCCCGAGGGCTACCGCAAGGCGATGCGGCTCATGGCGCACGCCGAGACCTTCGGCCTGCCGGTGGTCACGCTGGTCGACACCCCCGGCGCGCACCCCGGGCCGGCGGCCGAGGAGCGCGGCCAGGCGCACGCGATCGCCGAGACCATCATGCGCAGCAGCCGGCTGCGGGTGCCCGTGGTCGCGGTGCTGACCGGCGAGGGCGGCAGCGGCGGGGCGCTGGCGCTGTGCACCTCCGACCGGCTGCTGGTCCTGGAGAACGCCTACCTGTCGGTGATCAGCCCGGAGGGCTGCGCCGCGATCCTCTGGCGGACGGCGACCGCCGCGCCCACCGCCGCGCGGGCGATGCGCCTGGGCGCGGCGCACCTGCGGGCCAGCGGCATCGCCACCTCGGTGGTGCCCGAGCCGCCCGGCGGCGCGGACGCCGACCCGCTCGCGGCCGCCGGACTGGTCCGCGCCGCGCTCGTGCGCGAGCTCGACGAGCTCGCCCGGCTCGACGTCGGCACCCTGCTCGGCACCCGGGCCGCCCGGCTGGCCCGCATCGGCGGCGACGGCGACCGGCCGCTGCGCGTCGTCGGGCCCGCGCCCGAGGGAGGTGGCGGGGATGCGGCCCGCTGAGCTGCCGGCGCGGCCGGGACAGGCGGCGGAGGAGCCCGTGGCCGGGGACGAGACCAGTGGCCTGCACCACGAGGTGGTCGAGCTCGCCCGCGCCCTGCCCGGGCCGCTGCGCCGGCTGACCGTCCGCAGCGGCGACCGCGCCGTCGAGGTGGAGTGGGCGGCCGACGCCGTCCCCGCGGCCGCCCCGCCGGCGCCGGTGCCCGGCGGGCTGCAGGCCGTCGCCGCGCCCTCCGGGCCGGCCGGGGTCCCGGAGCCGGCGGGCGAGGAGCCGGAGGTCCCCGAGGGCACGATCGCCGTCCGGGCGCCGCTGGTGGGCACCTTCTACGCCGCGCCCTCCCCCGGCGCGGAGCCGTTCGTGCGGGTCGGCGACGAGGTCGAGGCCGGCCAGACGCTCGGGATCGTCGAGGCGATGAAGCTGATGAACCCGATCGTGGCCGACTCCGCGGGCGCGGTGGCCGAGATCCGGGTCGGCGACGCCGAGTCGGTCGAGTACGACCAGGTCCTGGTGCTGCTGCGCCCGTCCGGGGGACCGAGGTGATCGGCCGGCTGCTGGTCGCCAACCGCGGCGAGATCGCCGTCCGGGTCGCCCGCGCCTGCCGGGAGCTCGGCATCGAGGTCGTCGCCGTGTACTCCACGGCCGACCGGCGCTCCGCCGTCGTCGAGATGGCCGACGAGGCCGTGCACATCGGCCCGCCGGCGCCGCGGGCCAGCTACCTGCACGTGCCCAACGTCGTCGAGGCGGCGCTGCGCAGCGGCGCCGACGCGGTGCACCCCGGCTACGGCTTCCTCTCCGAGGACCCCGACTTCGCCGAGATCTGTGAGGCCGAGGGGCTGACCTTCGTCGGCCCGCCGCCGGAGGTCATGCAGCAGATGGGCAACAAGGCCACCGCGCGGCGGCTGATGGCCGCGGCCGGCCTGCCGCTGCTGCCCGGCGTGGTGGACCCGGTGCGCACCGCCGAGGAGGGCCTGGCCGTCGCCGCGGAGATCGGCTACCCGGTGATCATCAAGGCCGCGGCCGGCGGCGGCGGCCGGGGGATGACGGTGGTGCACGACCCCGCCGACTTCGCCGAGGCGTTCGCCACCACCCGCACCGTCGCCCGGGCGGTGTTCCGCGACCCCACCGTCTACGTCGAGCGCTACCTGTCCGGCGCCCGGCACGTCGAGGTCCAGGTGCTCTGCGACGCCCACGGCAACGGCGTGTACCTCGGCGAGCGCGACTGCTCGCTGCAGCGGCGGCACCAGAAGCTGCTGGAGGAGGGCCCGGCCGGGCACCTCACGCCCGAGCAGCGGGCCGGGCTCGGCGAGATGGCGGTCCGCGGCGCGCTGTCGGTCGGCTACAGCGGCGCCGGGACCGTGGAGTTCCTCGTCGACGACGCCGGGCGCGCCTACTTCATGGAGATGAACGCCCGCATCCAGGTCGAGCACCCGGTCACCGAGCTGCTGACCGGCGTGGACCTGGTCCGCGAGCAGCTGCTGGTGGCCGGCGGGGAGCGGCTGGGGCTGCGGCAGGAGGACGTCGTCGTGCGCGGCGCGGCGATCGAGTGCCGGATCAACGCCGAGGACCCCGCCCGCGGGTTCGCCCCGGCACCCGGCCGGCTCGACGTGCTGCGCGTCCCCGACGGCCCGTGGACCCGCTTCGACACCGGCTACCGCCAGGGCGACGAGGTCAGCCCGCACTACGACTCGCTGCTGGGCAAGCTCGTCGTCTGGGCGCCGGACCGCGAGCAGGCCGTGCGGCGGATGGACCGTGCGCTGGCCGAGCTGCGCGTCGAGGGCCCCGGCGTGCACACCACCGCCGCCCTGCACCGCGCGCTGCTGCGCGACCCCGACGTGCGCGCCGACCGGCACGACGTCCAGTTCCTCGACCGCCGGCTGCCCGACCTCGTGGCCCGCGCCGCGGCCATCGCCGCGTCCCGGGAGCCGGCCCTGCCCGCCGCGCGCGGCGCGCTGCACCTCGTCCCGGCCGGCGACCCCGCCGGTCCGGTGCCCGTCCCCCACTCCCGTCCCGAGGAGGACCCTCCCATGTCCGCTGCCCCGTTCACCCAGGCCGACCTCATGCAGCTGCTCACCGAGAAGGCGGGCCTGCCGGCCGAGGCGCACACCGACGACCCCGACGCCCGCTTCGCCGACGTCGGCCTGGACTCGCTGGCCTTCCTGTCCATGCAGACCGAGCTGCAGGACCGCTTCGGCACCGCGATGCCCGACGACAGCCCCGACAACTACACGTTCGGCGAGATCGTCCGGGCCGTGTCCGCGGCCCAGGCGCAGCCGGCCTGATCCCCGTCCCGAACGGAGCGCCCCCATGAGCAGCACCGTCGAGCCCGGCCTGACCGTGGGCCACACCGACAACTCGATCCTCATCCGCGCCGACCTCGACCACGTCTGGTCGATGACCAACGACCTGCGGTCCTGGCCGGACCTGTTCACCGAGTACCGCAGCGTCGAGATCCTGGAGTCCACCGACACCTGGTTCCGGTTCCGGCTGACCATGCACCCGGACGAGTCCGGGCGGGTGTGGAGCTGGGTGTCCGAGCGGACCCTCGACCCGGCCACCCACGAGGTGCGCGCGCGCCGCGTGGAGCCCGGCCCGTTCGAGTTCATGGACATCCACTGGAGCTACACGGCCGAGGACGGCGGCACCCGGATGCGCTGGGTGCAGGACTTCCGGATGCGGCCGGAGGCACCGGTCGACACCGAGACGATGACCCGGCGGATCGACGCGAACAGCAAGGTCCAGATGGGGATCATCCGGGACAAGGTCGAGGCGGCCGCGAGCCGGGGAGCGGTGGGGTGACCGCGCCGCGGGGTCCCGCGGTCGTCCTGCCCGGGGAGGAGGGCTCCCGCCCGGGCATGGTCGACCCGTGGCTGGCCGACCCGGTGGCCGCGGCCACCGTGTCCGAGGTCGACGCCGTCGTCGGCCGCGACGTCGCCGCCTGGTGGCGGGACCCCGCGACCGCCCCCGACCCCGTCGCGGCGCACCTCGAGGTCGTCGTGACCGGGGTGGCCGGCTTCCGCAGCCTGACCGCCCGCGGGCTGTTCCCGGCGGTCGTCGCCGGGCACGGCGTGGGCGAGTTCGCCGCCCTCGTCGCCGCCGGCGCCCTCGAGCTCGACCAGGTCGTCGAGCTGGTGCACTGGCGTGCCGAGCTGCTGTGCCTGGCACCCCGGCCCTCCTGCGCGGGCCTGGCAGCCGTCCTCGGCCCCGGCGCCGAGCAGGTGGCCCGCGCCGCCGTCGCGGCGGTCGGCGGCGACGGCCCGCTGTGCGTCGCCGCCCTCGACGCCCCGCAGCGCACGGTGCTCTCCGGCGGCCGCACCGAGCTCGCCCGCGCGGCCGAGGTCGTCCGCGAGGCGGGCCTGGAACTGGTCCGGCTGCCCGGCCGGGCGCCGTGCCACGGGCCCCTGATGGAGCCGGTCGCCGCGCACCTGGCGACCGCGCTGGCCGACCTGGACTGGTCGGTCCCGCTGGTGCCCGTCGTCCCCAACGCCGACGGGGAGCCGACCCGTGACCCCGGTCGGCTGCGCTCCGCGCTGCGCCGCCACCTCACCGCACCGGTGCTCTGGGAGGCCACCTCCCGGGCGCTGGCCGGTGCCGGCGCGACGTCCGTCGTCGAGATCGGCGCCGTCCCGGTGCTCGGGCCGCTGGTCGCCCAGGTGCACCCGCACCTGCCCGTCCACCTGGCGGCGGGACCGGGCGCCCCCGTCCCCACCGCCGTCCCGGGTCCCGCGCTCGCGGGCTCGGTCCCCACCTGACCCGCTCCCGAGGAGAGACATGACGACGATCCAGCACGCGCCGGCCACCCCGACGCGCTGCGGCCCCACCGTCCACCGCGCCGACACCGCGCCCAACCGCCGCCGCGGCGGGGACATCCGGGTGCTGCTGTCCCCGGCCAGCGTCGGCTCGACCGCCGGCTTCATGGGCACGCTCACCCTCGAGCCCGGCGAGGTCGTGACCGAGCACTGGCACCCGTACTCGGAGGAGTTCCTCTACTGCCAGGAGGGCGACGTCCTGGTCACCCTCGACGGCGAGGAGCGCCGCCTGGTCGGCGAGTCCGCCGTCCACATCCCGATCGGCGTGCGGCACCGGATCGTCAACGACACGGGCACGACGGCGACGTTCGTCTTCCTGTGCGGTCCGCTGGCCCCCCGGCCGGAGCTGGGCCACGTGGACACCGAGCTGCCCCCGGGCGTGCGGTGAGCGCCGACCGGCGCCGGGTCGTCGTCACCGGCATCGGGGTGGTCGCCCCCGGGTCGATGGGCCGCGAGGGCTTCTGGGACATGCTCACCGAGGGGCGGACGGCGACCCGCCGGATCACCTTCTTCGACCCGTCCCGGTTCCGCTCCCAGGTGGCCGCCGAGGTGGACTTCGACGGCCGCAAGCTCGGCCTGACCGCCCACGAGGTGTTCCGCAACGACCGCTTCGTCCAGATGGCGATGGTCGCCGCCGACGAGGCGGTCGCCGACAGCGGGCTGCGCTTCGGCGCCGACGACGGCCCGGACGGCGACCGCGTCGGCGTGACGCTGGGCAGCGCGGTCGGCGCGACGATGCGCCTGGAGCAGGAGTACGTGCAGGTCAGCGACTCGGGACGGCTGTGGGAGGTCGACCCGCGGTACGCCTCGCGGTTCCTCGCCTCCGCGCTGGTGCCGAGCTGCGGCGCCACCGAGCTCGCCGTCCGGTTCGGCGCGCACGGGCCGGCGACCGTCGTCTCCACCGGCTGCACGTCGGGCATCGACGCGGTCGGCTACGGCGCGCAGCTGGTCGAGGACGGCGACGCCGACGTCGTCATCGCGGGGGCCAGCGACGCCCCGATCTCGCCGATCTCGATGGCCTGCTTCGACACCATCCGGGCGACCACCGACAGCAACGACGACCCCGAGCACGCCTCCAAGCCCTTCGACGCCCGCCGCAACGGGTTCGTCATGGGCGAGGGCGCGGCGGTGCTCGTGCTCGAGGAGCTCGGGCACGCCCGCCGCCGCGGCGCGGAGGTGTACTGCGAGATCACCGGCTACGCCAACCGCTGCAACGCCTTCCACATGACCGGGCTCAAGCCCGACGGCACCGAGATGGCCGAGGCCATCACCCGGGCGCTGGACCAGGGCCGCATCGCCCCGGACGAGGTCGGCTACGTCAACGCGCACGGCTCGGGGACCAAGCAGAACGACCGGCACGAGACGGCGGCGGTCAAGAAGAGCCTCGGCGCCGCCGCCGGCAGCGTGGCGATGAGCTCGATCAAGTCGATGGTCGGGCACTCGCTGGGCGCGATCGGGTCCATCGAGATCGCCGCGACCGCGCTGGCGGTGCAGCGCGGCGTGCTCCCGCCCACGGCCAACTACGAGGTGCCCGATCCCGAGTGCGACCTCGACTACGTGCCGAAGGTGGCGCGGGAGCAGAAGGTCGACGTCGCCATCTCCGTGGGCAGCGGCTTCGGCGGGTTCCAGTCGGCGATCGTGCTGGCCGGCCCCACGCGGAGGGAGTCGTGACCGGGCTGCTCGTCACCGGGATCGGCGTCGTCGCCCCCACCGGGGTCGGCGTCGAGGAGCACTGGGCCTCGCTGCTCCGCGGGGAGCCGGCGATCCGGCCGCTGGAGGGCTTCGACGCCGCCCGCTACGGGGTCCCGCTGGCCGGGCAGGTGCGCGACTTCGTGCCCGCCGACCACGTCTCGCCGCAGCTGATGGTGCAGACCGACCGGTGGACGTGGATGTCGCTGGCGGCGGCCACCCTCGCGGCGCAGGACGCGGACTACACCGCCCCCGAGGACGACGTCTACGCCACGTCGGTGTTCCTGGCCTCGGGCTCGGGCGGCAACGAGTTCAGCCAGCACGAGATCCAGGGGCTGTGGGCCAAGGGCCCCCGGTCGGTGGGCGCCTACCAGTCGATCGCCTGGTTCTACGCGGCCTCCACCGGCCAGGTCTCCATCCGCGACGGCTTCAAGGGCCCCTCGGGCGTCGTCGTCACCGAGGGCGCGGGCGGGCTGGACAGCATCGGCTGGGCGCGGCGGGTGGTCCGCCGCGGCACCCCGGCGGTGCTGGTCGGCGGCACCGAGGCCGGGCTGTGCCCGTACGCGGTGCTGTGCCAGGCCACCGGCGGCCGGCTGTCGGGCGCCGGGCGCCCGGAGGACGCCTACAAGCCCTTCGACCGGCGGGCCAACGGGCACGTCGTCGGCGAGGGCGGGGCGATCCTGCTGCTGGAGGAGCCCGGCGCGGCTGCGGCCCGCGGCGCCCCGAAGGTGTGGGGCGAGGTCGCCGGCTACGGCGCCACCCACGACGCCCACCACCACGAGGACCCGGCGCCCGACGCGACGCAGTACGCCCGGGCGATCCGGCTGTCGCTGGCCGACGCCGGCGTCTCCCCGGACGAGGTCGACCTGGTGGTGGCCGACGGCGCCGGCGTCCCGGAGCTGGACCGGCTGGAGCTGGAGGCGATCGGCGCGGTGTTCGGCGGGCGGGCGGCCCCGGTGCCGGTGACCGCGCCGTCGTCGTGGACCGGCCGGCTCATGGCCGGCGGGTCGGCGCTGAACGTGGCGACGGCGCTGCTGGCGATGCGGGACGGGATCGTGCCCGGCACCGCCTTCCTCGACGACCCGGTCGAGACGCCGCCGGGGGTCGAGCTGGTCCGCGCCGGCCGCGTGCAGGACCTGGCCACCGTGGTGGTCCTCGCCCGCGGCGCCGGCGGCTTCAACAGCAGCCTGGTGCTGCGCCGCCACCGCGCGGAGGAGGCCGCGTGACCGCCGCGGGAGAGCAGGCCGGCATCCGCACGATGCTGCGGATGCGGACGCGCGAGGGCTGCGAGGCCGCCTTCGAGGCGGCCTGGCGGCGGGCGGCCGCCGAGATCGCCCGGGTGCCGGGCAACCTGCGCCAGGAGCTGGTGCGCGACGCCGACGACCCGCGCACGTTCGTCATCACCAGCGACTGGACCGACCGCGCCAGCGTCGACGCGTTCGGCCGCAGCAGCGCCCGGGAGACGCTCACCGAGGCGCTGCGCGACCTGCGCGAGGACGCCGCCCGCAACACCTACGAGGTGCTGGCCGTCGTCCCCGGCGCGGGGCGGCCGGTGGAGGCCCCGGCATGACGGCACCGGGGACCGGGGGGAGGGCGGCCGCCCCCGGGGTGCGGACGGTCCTGCGGGTGCGCGCCCGGGAGGGCTGCGAGGACGCCTTCGCGGCGGCCTGGCAGCAGGCGGCGGCCGCGGTGGCCCGGGTGCCGGGCAACCTGCGCCAGGAGCTGGTGCGCGACGCCGACGACCCCCGCTGGTTCGGCTTCGTCAGCGACTGGACCGACCGGGCGGCGGCGGACGCCTTCGAGGGCAGCGCCGCGCGGGAGGACCTCACCGCGGCGCTGCGCGACCTGCGCGAGGACACCGCCCGCGAGACGTCCACGGTGCTGGCCGTGCGGCCGGCCGAGCCCCGCCGGCCGGTGCGCATCGACTTCTCCACCAGCGTCGCGCCCGGCGAGCAGGTGGCCTTCGAGCGCGCCTACACCACGGTCACCCAGCGGATCGGCGACTCGCGCGGCTACGTGCGCGAGGAGCTGCTGCGCGACGCGAGCGGGCTGCGCTACCACATCTTCGCCGAGTGGGAGTCCGAGGACGACTTCGTGCAGTGGGTCGAGGACCCCTCGCACATGGCGGCCGGCGCGCCGCTGGCCCGCTGGCACTCGGTGGAGTTCCGGCGCGAGGTGCTCGAGATCCGCCAGCGGACCGATCCGGACGCGGACTTCCCGCCGCTGCTGCCGCCCGGCGGGGACGTCGAGGTGGCGCGGGTGCGCGTCGACTCCGCCGTCGCCGTCGAGCCCGGGGAGCAGGAGGCCTTCGAGCTGGCCTACCTCGCCGCCGCGCAGCTGGCCCGCAGCGCCCCCGGCCACGCCCGCGAGGAGCTGCTGCGCGAGTCCGACGGCCGGCGCTACCACGTCGTCGCCGAGTGGGAGTCCGAGCAGCACTTCACCGACTGGGCGGCGGAGCCGGGCAACTGGGCCGCCGGGCCGCTGGGCCGCTGGCTGACCCGCGGCGAGGACCGCCGGGTGTTCGCGCTGCGCGTGCGCCCGGAGCCGCCGTCGGCGACCCCCGTCCCCACCCCCGTCCCCACCCCCGTCCCCGCCGCGGTCCCCGTGGCGCCGGAGCCGGACCCGGAGGCGGTGGCCGGGCCGCCGGTCACCACGGTGCCCAGCGCCAGCGTGCAGGAGTTCGTGGAGAAGCCCGACGACGAGCACGCGGCCGCCGCGGCGGCGCTGCCGGTGCCGGCCGACCTCGGGGACGCCTCGCGCACCCCCGGACGCGCGGTCGAGGTGCTCGTCGTCGGCGCCGGGCCGGCCGGTCTCACCCACGCCATCGAGCTGGCCCGCCGCGGCGTCGCCGTCCGGGTCGTGGACAAGCGCCCCGAGGCCTCCACCCAGGCGGACAAGGCGATCGGAATCCACTGCCGGACGATGGAGATCTGGGAGGACCAGGGCATCGTCACCGAGGCGATGGACGCCGGGATCTGGCTGCACGGCCAGACCGTGTTCGTCAACGGCGTGCAGACCCACCAGGTCGACTGGGCCGGCCTCGACGAGCTGCCCTACGCCCACCTCGGGCTGCCGCAGTACGAGACCGAGCGGCTCCTCGGCGCGCGGCTGACCTCCCTCGGGGTGGTCGTCGAGCGCGGCGTCGAGCTGGTCGCCTTCTCCCAGGACGACGAGGGCGTCACCGCGCGGCTGCGGCACGCCTCCGGCGAGGAGGAGACCACCCGGGCGCAGTACCTGGTCGGCTGCGACGGGGCGCACAGCGCCGTCCGCTCGGGGCTGGGGCTGGCCTTCGAGGGCGGGCTGTCGATGTTCCCGCAGCTGTTCATGCTCGGGGACGTCGACGTCGACTGGGACCTGCCCGCCGGGCACCTGGTGCGGTTCGTGCGCATCGAGAACGAGGACGACTTCACCGGCATGCTCGTCTGCGTCCCGCTCAAGGGCCGCAACCGCTACCGGATCGCCACCCTGGCCCCGCAGCGGTGGCAGGACGCGGTCGGCTCCGGCGTCGTCCCGCCCGGCTTCTGGCAGGAGTACGAGCCGCCGACGCTGGCCGACATGCAGGCCGCCATCGACGACCTGGGCCCGCCCGGGACGACGGCGAGCAACCTGCGCTGGTCGTCGATCTTCCGGATCAAGCACGGCATCGTCGACCGCTACCGCGAGGGGCGGGTCTTCGTCGCCGGCGACGCCGCGCACCTGCACCCGCCGGCCGGCGGGCAGGGCATGAACACCGGCATCCAGGACGCCTGGAACCTCGGCTGGAAGCTGGCCCTCGCCGTCCGCGGGCTGGCCGCGCCGGGGCTGCTCGACAGCTACGAGGGCGAGCGCCGTCCCGCCGGGAAGATGATCGTCGACCGGGCCGTGGCCATCGCGTTCACCGACGAGATGGACATGGAGGACGAGAAGGCGCAGTTCCTGCTCGAGATGCAGATGACCATGAACTACGCCGGCAGCCCGCTGGTGGGCGAGGCGGCCCCCGGCGGCTTCCCCGCCGGGCCCGAGCCCGGGCACCGCGCGCCGGACGTGCACGGGCTGCGGCGCTTCGGCGTCGCCCACCCGCTGCGGCTGTTCGACCTCACCCGCGGCACCCGCTCCACGCTGCTGCTGTCGGTCGACGCCGGCGCGTCGGAGGAGCAGGTGTCGGACCTGGAGAAGCTGGCCGTCGGCGTGCGGCAGCAGACCCGGGGCGAGGTGGGCGCCTACCTCGTGGCCGCTCCCGACGCCCGGGTGCCGTTCCTCGTCGACCTGCCCGTCGTCCGCGACGCCGAGGGCTCCTTCGCCGCGGCCTACGGCACCGCGGGCGCGGGGACGGCGGCCTACCTGGTCCGTCCCGACGGCCACGTCGGCTTCCGCTGCCGCCCGCTGGACGAGGCCGCCCTGCTCGACCACCTCGCCGGCGTCTTCGCCCCCTGACCGCCACCCCCAGGAGCCGACATGACCCAGACCGCGCAGCCCCGACCGGCCGCACCCCCCGACACCGCGCCCCCGGACGACGTCGTCCCCGGCCAGGAGATCTACACCCCGGAGTTCCGCGCCGACCCCTACCCGGTCTACGCCCGGCTGCGCGCCGAGCGCCCGGTGGTCAAGGTGCGCACCCCCCGCTTCGACTCGTTCCTGGTCACCCGGTACGCCGACGCCCGCCAGGCGCTGTCGGACCCGCGGCTGTCCAAGGACCTGTACCGGGCCGGCGACACCTACCTCGCGGTGTTCGGCGAGAAGGCCCGGCAGATCAACACCAACATGCTCAACTCCGACCCACCCGAGCACACCCGGCTGCGCCGCCTGGTGACCCAGGCGTTCACCCCGAAGCGGATCGAGGCGATGCGCCCGCGGGTCGAGCAGATCGTCGCCGGGCTGCTCGACCGGATCGCGCCGCGCGGGTCCACCGAGTTCGTCGACGAGTTCGCCCTGCGGCTGCCGCTGGCGGTCATCGGCGACCTGCTCGGCATCCCCGAGGCCGACCACGAGGAGATCCTCGCCGGCACGCAGGTGATCCGGACCGTGGGCACCGGCGGGCGGAGTCCGCAGGAGGACCGGGCGGCGATCGGCGCGGCCCAGGAGCGGCTGCACGCCTACTTCACCGGCCTGGTCGCGGCCAAGCGCGCCCGGCCCGGCGACGACCTGGTCAGCGGTCTGATCGCCGCCCGCGACGGCGACGGCCGGCTGTCGGAGGCGGAGCTGGTCTCCACCTGCTTCCTGCTGCTGTTCGCGGGCTACCAGACGACGTCGGACTTCCTCGGCAACGCCGTCGTCGCGCTGCTGACCCACCCCGAGGAGCTGGCCGCGCTGCTCGCCGACCTCGACCGGGTGCCCGACGCCGTGGAGGAGCTCCTGCGCTTCGACGGGTCGGTGCCGGTGTCGAGCTTCCGGTTCGCCACCGAGGACCTCGAGATCGGCGGCGTGACCATCCCGCAGGGCTCCATCGTGACCGTCGTCCTCAGCTCGGCCGACCACGACCCGGCGCTCACGGAGGACCCCGACCGCCTCGACCTGCGGCGCGGTCCCACCCAGCACCTGGCCTTCGGCCACGGCATCCACTACTGCCTGGGCACCGCGCTGGCCCGGCTGGAGGCGACGACGGCGTTGCGGCAGGTGCTGCTGCGGCTGCCCGACCTGCGCCTCGACGTCCCCGTGGAGGAGCTGCAGTGGCTGCCTGCCGCCTCGGCCTTCCGCGGTCTGCTCGCACTGCCGCTGCGCTTCACCCCCACACCCACCCCAGGAGGCACCCGATGACCCAGACCACGCCGCCGGCGACGCCCTCGGCAGACCCCGCCGCCGACGCCACCTCGACGCCCACGGAACCGCCGTGGGCGAACGACACGGTCGAGTTCGCGACCACGGCCACGGCCCCCGCGAGCTGGTCCTCCGGCTCCTGGCGGCCGTTCCGCAACGTCATCGTCTGCCGGATGGTCCCCGGCAGCGAGGACAAGGTGGGACCGGTGTTCGCCTACTACGACCGGACGACCCGGCCGCAGGACCTCGGCGTCGTCGGGCGGGTCCTGCTCTCGTACGAGGGCCTGTACCTGCACGTCATCGAGCGCAAGGAGGACCCGGAGGTCTCCGGCCAGCGCCGCGGTCTGCCGGCGTTCCAGCAGATCGCCGAGGTCATCGCGCCCTACGTGACGCCCTACCCCAGCTACTGGCAGAACCCGTCGCACTCGGTGGCCAAGCACTTCTACACGTGGCTGCCCGAGGGCGAGGTCTCCCCCGACCGTGAGATGACCGTGATCGTCCAGCGGATGCGGCCGGGCACCGAGGAGGACATCGCCCGCGTGTTCGCCGCGTCCGACGCCGGTGGGCTGCCGACGGAGACCGGCGTCACCGGTCGCTGGCTCTACTCGATGGAGGACGTCTTCGTGCACCTCCTGGAGCAGGACCGGGTCAAGGCCGCGGCCGTGCGGGAGAACCACGAGTCGATGCGGCCCGCCTTCGCCAAGGTCATGCAGGACCTCGCCCCCTACGTCAGCCCGTACCGCCCGGAGACGTGGCAGAGCCCGCGCGACTCGGTGGCCCGGGTGTTCCACCGCTGGACGGCACCGGACTGGGCGCCCGGGGACCCGGTGCCCACGCCGCGGGAGGGGACGGCGTGAGCCTGCGCGGGATCGCCACGCTCACCTACTGGGCCGAGGACGTGGCCGGGGCCGTCGCCTGGTACACGGAGCTGCTGGGCTCGGGGCCCCGCTTCACCCGGCCCGGTCCCAGTGGGCGGCCCAGCTACGCGACGTTCACCGTCGACGGGGGGACGTCGCTGGCGGTCGCCGACCTCGCCTTCGCCCCGCCGGGCATGACGCCGGGCACCGGCGGCGCGGTCGGGTACTGGCGGGTCGACGACCTCGAGGCCGTCCTCGACCGCCTCACCGCGATGGGCGCCAAGGAGTACATCCCGCTCACGCCGCACGGACCGATCGTCAGCGTGGCCGTCGTCGACCCGTTCGGCAACGTGCTCGGCATCAGCTCCGACCGGCACCCCGCCGCCGACTTCCCGTCCGGGGGAGCGCGGCAGCCCGGCTGACACCCGGCGCGAGCAGCACGGTCCGGGACCCCGGGTCCCCCTCCCAGGAGCGGAGGGGACCCGGGGTCCCGGTCCGTGCGGCGTCTCAGCCGGCGCGCAGTGCCGGGTAGTCGGTGTAGCCCTCGGCGCCGGACGCGTAGAACAGGTGCGGCCGGATCTCGTTCTCCGGGTGCTCGCCGGCCCAGCGCTCGACCAGGTCGGGGTTGGCGATGACCGCCCGGCCCACGGCGACGACGTCGGCGTGGGCGGCCTCGATGAGCGCGAGCGCCTCCTCGCGGGTGGTGACCGAACCGAAGCCGCTGTTGGCCATCAGGTGCCCGCCGAACCGGCTGCGCAGCTCCTGGACCAGGTCGCCGGCCGGCTCGCGGTGCAGCACGGAGAGGTAGGCCAGGCCCAGCGGGCGCAGCTGGTCGACCAGCGTGCCGTAGGTCGCGCGCACGTCCTCGCGGTCGGTCTCGAGGGCGTCCTGGATGTCGTGCTCCGGCGAGATGCGCAGCCCCACGCGGCCCGCGCCGATCGCCTCGGACACCGCGGTGACGACCTCCACCACCAGACGGGCGCGGTTCTCCGGGGAGCCGCCGTACTCGTCGTCGCGGACGTTGGACGCCGGGGACAGGAACTCGTGCAGCAGGTAGCCGTTGGCGCCGTGGATCTCGACGCCGTCGAGGCCTGCCTCGACGGCGCGCTCGGCGGCGCGGACGAAGTCGCGGACGACCTGGCGCACCTCGTCGGTGGTCAGCGCGTGCGGCACCGGGTAGGGCTGCTTGCCCTTCTCGGTGTGCCCCTCGCCCTGGATGGCGATGGCGCTGGGGGCGACGACGCGGCGGCCGCCGTTGACGTCGGGGTGGGTCACGCGGCCGCCGTGCATCACCTGCACGACGATCCGGCCGCCGCGGGCGTGCACGGCGTCGGCGACGCGGCGCCAGCCGGCCACCTGCTCGTCGGTGACGATGCCGGGCTGGCCGACGAACGCCTGGCCCTCGTGGGTCGGGTAGGTGCCCTCGGTGACGATGAGGCCGATCGAGGCGCGCTGCGCGTAGTGCTCGACGACGAGGTCGCCGGGGACACCCTCCTTGCCGGAGCGCATGCGGGTCAGCGGCGCCATGGCCACGCGGTTGGCGAGCTCGAGGTCGCCGAGCTTCACGGGAGAGAACAGGTCCACGGGTGTTCCGACACCTCGCGGGACCGCGCCATTCCGGGATGCGGGCGGCGTCACAGGCGGCGCTGTGCCCTCGGCCGGTGACCCGGCACGATGACGCCGTGTCCCTCCTGTCCGACGCCGTCGCGGGCTGGTCCCCGGGCCCGCTGACCGACGCCGCGCCGGTCCTGCCCGGACCCGCGGCCGCGTTCGCCGCCGTCCTCGACCGGCCCGCGCCGCCCCTCGCCGACGGCGACCCGCTGCCGCCGGGCTGGCACTGGTTCACCTTCCTCGACCGGCCGGCCACCGCCGACCTCGGCGACGACGGCCACCCCCGCGACGGGCACTTCCTCCCGCCGCTGCCGCACCGGCGCCGGATGATCGCCGGCGGGCGGATGGAGGTCGCCGCGCCGCTGCGGGTGGGCGCCGTCGTCGAGCGGACGTCGTCCCTGGCCCGGTGCGAGGTCAAGGTCGGCCGGAGCGGGGAGGTGCTGCTGGTCACCGTGCGCAGCGAGTACCGGGCGGACGGCGCGCTGCTGGTCACCGAGGAGCAGGACGTCGTCTACCGCTCCCAGGAGGCCGGCGCGTCCCCGGCCCCGGCGGGCGCCGGGTCGCCCGCCGTCGACGGCGACCACGTGGTCGAGGTGCTGCCCGACCCGCCGCTGCTGTTCCGGTTCAGCGCGCTGACCTACAACGCGCACCGCATCCACTACGACCAGCCCTACGCCACCGGCGTCGAGGGCCACCCCGGCCTCGTGGTGCACGGGCCGCTGCTCGCCCTGCTGCTGCTCGAGGTGCCGCGCCGGCACACCCCGGACCGGTCCGTCACGTCGTTCGGCCACCGGCTGACCCGGCCGGCGTACGCGGGCACGCCGGTGCGGGCGACCGGCCGGCTCGACGGCGACCGGTTCGCGCTCACCGCGGCGGCGGTGGGGCAGCCGGCGTCGGTCACCGGGACCGCGGTGCTCGCGGAGGCCCGCCGGTGACCGCGCTGAGCCCGGAGGAGCGGGACGTCGTCGCCACCGTGCGCGCCTTCGTCGACCGCGAGGTCCGGCCGGTGGCGCGCGAGCTGGAGCACGCGGACGAGTACCCGGAGGCCCTGATCGGGCGGATGAAGGAGCTCGGCGTCTTCGGCCTGGCGATCCCGGAGCCGTGGGGCGGGGCGCCGGTGTCGATGCCCTGCTACGCGCTGGTCACCGCGGAGCTCGCGCGGGGGTGGATGTCGCTGGCCGGGGCGATGGGCGGGCACACCGTCGTCGCCGGGCTGCTGCGGGCGTTCGGGACGCGGGAGCAGCAGGACCGCTGGCTGCCGCGGATGGCCACCGGCGAGGTGCGCGCGACGATGGCGCTCACCGAGCCCGGCGGCGGGTCGGACCTGCAGGCGATGCGCACCGTCGCGCGGCGGGACGGCGAGGGCTGGGTCGTCGACGGCGCGAAGACGTGGATCACCAACGCGCGCCGGTCGCAGCTGGTGGCGCTGCTGTGCAAGACCGACCCGCAGGCGCAGCCGCGGCACCGCGGGGTGTCGGTGCTGCTGGTCGAGCACGGGCCCGGCCTGACCGTGTCGCGGGACCTCCCCAAGCTCGGCTACAAGGGCGTGGAGAGCTGCGAGCTGGTCTTCGACGGGTACCGGGCACCGGCCGACGCCGTCCTCGGCGGGGTGGAGGGCCGCGGGTTCGCGCAGATGATGACCGGGCTGGAGACCGGCCGGATCCAGGTGGCGGCGCGGGCGCTCGGCGTCGGGCAGGCGGCCTTCGACGACGCGCTGCGCTACGCCCAGGAGCGGGAGACCTTCGGGCGCCCGATCTGGCGGCACCAGGCGGTGGGCAACCTGCTCGCCGACATGGCCACCTCGCTCACCGCCGCCCGCCAGCTGGTCCTGTACGCGGCCGAGCGCCACGAGTCGGGACAGCGGTCGGACATGGAGGCCGGCATGGCCAAGCTGTTCGCCTCCGAGACGGCGATGAAGGTGGCGCTGGACGCCATCCGGGTGCACGGCGGGCACGGCTACTCCACCGAGTTCGACGTCGAGCGCTACTTCCGCGACGCCCCGCTCATGATCGTCGGCGAGGGCACCAACGAGATCCAGCGCGACGTCATCGCCCGCCAGCTCGTGGCCCGCGGCGGCCTGGACTGACGGCGCTCCCGCCGGGACGCGAGCCGCGCCGCTCAGGGCGAGAGCAGGCGGCGGGTCTGGCGGGCCCGGGCGACCAGGGAGCCGTCGACGGCGCGCAGCTCGGCGTCGTCGACCGCGACGTCGGCGTCGGCCCAGGTGGTGACCTGGTCGATCCGCACCCACGCGCCGGTCCCCGGCGGCGGGCCGGCCAGGTGCGCGGTCAGCTCGACGGTCGGCATCACCGCCGGCGTGGTGCGGACGGCGAACAGCGACGGCGGCAGCGCGTCGAGCAGCACGCCGAGCTGCACCAGCGGCTCGAGGTCGCCGTCGATGCGCACCCACGCGGACAGCCGCGGCTCGGGCCCGCCGGCCAGCGGTCGGGAGGTGCCGAGCGCGCGGATCTCGGTGTGGTCGGCGATCGGCACGAACTCCCGCGGCAGCCGGAACGGGACGCCCTCGCGCACGGTCGGCCCGGGCGCCGGCGGGGCGCTCTCGGAGACCGGGGAAGCGGGGCGGGCCAGCGTGAGCACCTGGGCGACGGCGAGCACCCGGCCCCGCTGGCTCATCGTGGCCCGCACGCTGCCGGTGGTGCCGGTGCGGTCGGGGACGGCGTCGACCGCCGTCTCCACCCCCGGCTCCACCCCGGCGAGCAGGTGGGCGGTGACCGCCCGCGGCGCGGCGCCGGTGCGGTCCGCGGCGGCGGCCATCAGGTGCCCGGCCACCAGGCCGCCCTGCACGTGGGCGAACGACCGCCAGGACGGGTCGAAGACGAGCGGCGGCGCCTCGAGAGCGGCGACGGTCACGGGTCCCTCCTCCCGTCCCGGTTGGACTCTCCAACCGAGACGGGAGGACCGTACACCCGTGAGTACGGATGTCAAACCGTCGTGTCGGCGTCCTCCAGCGCGAAGGAGCCGGTGGCCACCTCGCCGGTGCGCCGGTGGGCGGTCATCACCGCGCCGGTCGAGGTGGTCGTCGAGGAGACCAGCTCCCACGTGCGCGGCGCGGCGCCGCCCTCGAACAGCCGCTTGCCCGTGCCGAGGACCACCGGGAAGACGATGGTGCGCAGCTCGTCGACCAGGTCCTCGGCCAGCAGCGTCTGCACGAGCCCGATCGAGCCGTGCACCTGGAGCTCACCGCCGTCGGCGACCTTGAGCTCCCGGACGGCGGCCGGCACGTCGGTGCCGAGCAGCCGGGCGGTGGACCACTCCAGCGAGGTCAGCGTCCGGGACGCGACGTGCTTGGTCTTCGTCTGCAGCGCCTGGGCCACCGGGTCACCGGTCGCGTCCACGTGCGGCCAGTGCGCGGCGAAGATCTCGTACGTCGTCCGGCCCAGGAGGAAGTCCTCGGCCGGACGGAACCAGGCGTCCATCTGCTCCCCCATCGCCTCGTCGGCGAAGGGCACCAGCCAGCCGCCGTAGGGGAAGCCGCCGGACGGGTCCTCCTGCGGCCCGCCGGGGGCCTGGGCGACGCCGTCGAGGGTCAGGAACGTGGTCACGGTGAGCGGGCGCATCGGTCTCTCCTCCGGGGTGGTGCGGTCGGAGGTGCAGACGGCGGGCGGCGCCGGGACTCATCGGTCCGGGTGAGTCCCGTCGGGCCCGCTCCAGTTGTGCACGACCGGCGCCGATGGGAGGACGTCACCCCCACCGGACGAGGAGCACCCGATGACCCGTCAGCGCACCGACGCCGAGCAGCAGATCGCCGACCTGCTGCGGACGGCGCGCACGTCGCTGCACATGAGCGTGGCGTTCCTCAGCCGCCTGGACGGGACCACCCAGCACCTGGAGGTGGTCGACACCCGGGTGCCGGTGCTCGTGCGGGAGAAGGCGCAGATCGCCCAGGACACCTCGTTCTGCCAGGCGATCCTCGACGGGGAGCTGCCCGCCGTCATCGACGACGTGACGCGCTACCCGCTGGCGATGTCGCTGCCCGCGGCGCGCATCCCCCGCATCCGCAGCTACGTCTCGACGCCGGTCACGCTCTCCGACGGCAGCCTCTACGGCACCTTCTGCGCCTTCGGCTTCACCTCGGACAAGGAGCTCACCCGCCGCGACGAGGCGCTGATGCAGGTCCTCGCGTCGGCGGCGTCGGTGATCATCGAGCCCGAGGTCCGCGAGCGGCAGCGCCGCGACGACATCGACGGCCGGCTCGACCCGCTGGTCGCCGCGGGCGGCCCGGACGTCGTCCTGCAGCCGATCGTCGACCTGGTCACCGGCGCCCGCGTCGGCGCCGAGGCGCTCAGCCGCTTCCCCCGCGAGTGGGGCAAGGGGCCCGACGTCGTCTTCCAGGAGGCGCACAGCGTCGGCCGCGGCTCCGAGGTGGAGCTGCTCGCCCTCCGCGGCGCGGCCGCCCACCTGGACCGGGTCGGCGGCTACGTGGCGATGAACGTGTCCCCGCAGACCCTGCTCACCCCGGGTTTCGCCACGCTGCTCGGCGACCTGCCCCACGACCGCGTCCTGCTCGAGCTCTCCGAGCACGACCCGGTCGAGGACTACGACGCGCTCACCACCGCGCTGGTGCCCTTCCGCGCGGCCGGCATGCGGCTGGCCATCGACGACGTCGGCGCCGGCTTCTCCTCGCTCCGGCACATCGTGGTGACCGACCCCGACGTCATCAAGATGGACCGCAGCATCGTCAGCGGCCTGGACACCGACCCGGTGCTGTCCAAGCTGGTCGAGTCGCTGGTGACCTTCGGCCACGGCTGCGGCGTGACGGTGGTCGCCGAGGGCATCGAGACGGCGCAGGAGGCCGTCCGGCTGCGCGACCTGGGCGTCGACCTCGGCCAGGGCTGGTACTACGGCCGCCCCGGCCCGCCGGAGGCGCTGTCCCCGCTGCGCCCCGCCGTCCCCGCGCCCCGGGCCGCGGAGCACCAGCCCGCCTGACCCTCAGGCGCCGGGCGGCCGGCGCAGCAGGTGCGGCCGTCGAGCACACCACCACCAAGGGCGCGGGCACCCCCGACGGGGGATGCGCGCGCGAGCAACCGGTCCCCCGAGCCGATGAAGGGGACAGACCCCTCCCGAGGAGACCGACCGTGCACGCATCCCGACGGCCGTCCCCGTCCGGCGGCACCCCGCGGACGGCGACGGTCTCCGTCACCCCCACCGCCCTCGACGGCCTGGCCCGCGCGGCCGTGCAGGCGACGGCGGCCCTCGTGCTCGTGTGCGACGGCGACGGGCGGGTCCTGCTGGCCAACCCCGCCTTCGAGCGCTTCACCGGCCGCAGCGCCGCCGAGCTGGTCGGCGTCCCGTTCTGGGAGGTGGTGACCCTCCCGGAGGAGGTCGAGCTGGCCCGCGCGGCGGTGGCGATGGTCCTGTCCGGCCGGCCGGCGATCCCCGGCGAGGTCGACTGGCGCACCGGCGACGGCCGGCAGCGCCGCGTCGAGCTGCAGACCAGCGTGCTGACCCGCGCCGACGGCACCCCCTACGCCGTCGCCTTCATCGGCATCGACGTCACCGCGCACCGCGAGCGGGAGGCGCAGGTGCGGCAGCAGGCGGTCACCGACCCGCTGACCGGCCTGGCCAACCGCAGTGCGCTGTTCGCCGTCCTCGCCGCCCGCCTGCACGTCGAGACCGGCGACGGGTGCAGCCTGGTCTTCTGCGACCTCGACGGCTTCAAGGCGGTCAACGACCGCTTCGGGCACGCGGCCGGTGACCGGCTGCTGGTCGCCGTCGCCGGGCGGCTGCGCGCGCTCGCCGGCCCGGACGACGTCGTCGCGCGCCTCGGCGGCGACGAGTTCGTCGTCGTCTCCCGGGGCATCGACCCCGGCGCGGCCACCGCCCGGGCCCACCGGATCGAGGCGGCTGTGCGGGAGCCGTTCGACGTCGCCGACGGCGAGGTCCGGGTGGGCGTGAGCACCGGGACGGCGACCGGCGGCCCCGGCGACGACCCCGACACCGTCATGAACCGCGCCGACATGGCCATGTACGGCGTGAAGAGCGTCCGCCGCGGCCGGCGCTGACCTCCCGCCCGGGAACACCCCGTCCCGCGGCGGCGCTGTCGCCGGCATGCCCACGACCTGGTTCATCACCGGCGCGTCCCGCGGCTTCGGCCGCGAGTGGGCGATCGCCGCCCTCGAGCGCGGCGACTCCGTCGCGGCCACCGCGCGGGACACCGCCGCCCTCGACGACCTCGTCGAGCGCTTCGGCGACGCCGTCCTGCCGCTGCGGCTCGACGTCACCGACCGCGAGGCCGGCGTCGCCGCCGTCCGGCAGGCCGCCGAGCGGTTCGGCCGCCTCGACGTCGTCGTGAACAACGCCGGCTACGGCCAGTTCGGGATGATCGAGGAGGTCTCCGAGGCCGAGGCCCGCGCCCAGTTCGAGACCAACCTGTTCGGCGCGCTGTGGATCACCCAGGCCGCGCTGCCGGTCATGCGGGCACAGGGCTCCGGGCACGTCCTGCAGGTCTCCTCGATCGGCGGCATCAGCGCCTTCCCGAACATCGGCGTCTACAACGCCTCCAAGTGGGCGCTCGAGGCGTTCAGCCAGTCGCTGGCCGCCGAGGTCGCCGACTTCGGGATCAGGGTGACGATCATCGAGCCGGGCGCCTACGGCACCGACTGGGGCGGCTCGTCGGCGAGGCACGCCGAGCCCCACCCCGCCTACGACGCCTTCCGCGAGAAGGCCGCCGAGCAGCGGAGGGCCCGCGCCGGGAACCCCGGCGACCCGGTGGCCACCCGCGACGCCGTCCTGCAGCTCGTCGACGCCGACGAGCCGCCGCTGCGGGTGTTCCTCGGCGACGGCCCGCTGGCCATCGCCACCCGCGACTACGAGTCCCGGCTCGCCGAGTGGCGGCGCTGGGAGCCGCTGTCGGTCGCCGCGCACGGCCGGCGCGACTGACCTCCCCGGCCGGGGACGGACCGTCCGTCCCCGGCCGGGCCTAGGGTCCGCGGCGTGCCGACCGCGACCGCCGACGACGTCCTCGCGTACCGCGTCACCACCCAGCAGCTCGACCGCGACGCCGGGACGGCCGCCGACACCGCCGTCCTCGACCTCGGCGTCCAGGACACCGGGCCCGACGGCGGCCTGTGGGCGCTGGCCATCCGCGGCGTCGTGCCGGACGACGCGGAGCTGGCCACCGCGTGGACGCTGCGCGGCGCCCCGCACCTGTACCGCCGCGCCGACCTGCCCGCCGTCACCGCGGCCACCGCGGCGTTCTCCGAGGCCGACGCGGCCAAGCGGGTCCACGACGCCGCGAAGCCGCTCAAGGCGGCCGGCATCCCCGTGCTCACCGCCCTGGACACCATCGCCGGGCGGATGCGCGAGATCGTGACCGCGCCGACGGTCACGGGCGAGGTGTCGCGGGCGGTGTCCGACGCCCTGGCCCGCGACGGCGACCCCGGCCCCCACAACCGGTACTGCCGCCCCTGCGACGCGGTGCACCTCTACGAGCAGCCGTTCCGCCTGGCCGCGCTGCGGGCCGGGCTGGAGCTGCAGCCGCGCACCTCCCCGCCGGCGCTGCAGCCGGTGCCCGGCCTCGCGCCGGAGGACACCGTCCCCGACCGGCTCGACGTCGTCCGCGCGTACCTGCACCTGCTCGGGCCGGCGACGCCGCAGCACGTGGCCGGGTACCTCGACGCGCCGGTCGAGGACGTGAAGGCGCACTGGCCGGACGACGTCGTCGAGGTGGAGGTGGACGGGCGGCGCCGCTGGCTGCTGGCCGGCGACGCCGGCCGGCTGGGCGCGCCGGCGCCCCGGGGCGTGCGCCTGCTCGGCCCCTTCGACCTGTTCCTGCAGGCCCGCGACCGCGGGACGCTGGTCCCCGACACCGGCCAGCGGAAGGCGATGTGGCCGGTGCTCGGCCGGCCCGGCGCGGTGCTCGCGGACGGCGGGATCGCCGGCGTCTGGCGGCCGCGGACGGCCGGGAGGACGCTGACCGTCGCCGTCGAGCCGTGGACCCGCCTCTCCCCCGCCGCCCGGGCCGGGATCGAGGAGCAGGCGGAGCGGCTGGCCGCCTTCCGCGGCGTCCCGCTGAAGGCGGTGGAGACCGCCTGAGTCAGGCGGCGAGCAGGTCGTCGGCGGCGTCGCCGGCGGCGACCAGCCCCGCGTAGCGGCCACCACGGGCCACGAGCTCCGCGTGCGTGCCGGACTCCACCACCCGGCCGGCCTCGAGGACGACGATCCGGTCGGCGTGCCGCACCGTGGACAGCCGGTGCGCGATGGTGATCGTCGTCCGGCCACGGCGCGCCTCGTCCAGCGCCGCCTGCACCGCCCGCTCGGTGGCGGTGTCCAGGGCGCTGGTGGCCTCGTCGAGCACCAGGACCCGCGGGTCGCGCAGCAGCGTGCGGGCGATGGCCAGCCGCTGCTTCTCCCCGCCGGAGAACCGGTGCCCGCGGGCGCCGACGACGGTGTCGTAGCCGTCGGGCAGCGCGGCGATCACGTCGTGCACCTGGGCGCGGCGGGCGGCGGCCTCGATCTCCGCGTCGGTCGCGGTGGGCCGGGCGTGCCGCAGGTTCTCCCGCACCGTGGCGTGCAGCAGGTACGTCTCCTGCGAGACGACGCCGACCACCTGCGCGAGCGTGGCCAGCCGCAGGTCGCGCAGGTCGACGCCGTCGATCGTCACGCGGCCGGCGGTCGGGTCGGCCAGCCGGGCGACCAGCGAGGCCATCGTCGACTTCCCCGAGCCGGTCTCGCCCACCAGCGCCAGCGTCGTGCCCGCGGGGACGGCGACGTCGACGCCGGCCAGCGCCGGGCGGGCGCCGTCGGGGTGGGTGAAGTCCACGCCCTCCCAGCGGACCTCGCCGCGCACCGCCGCCGGGTCCAGCTCGACCGGGGACGCCGGGTCGTCGATCTCCACCGGCAGGTCCAGGTACTCGAACACCCGGCTGAACAGCGCCATCGAGCTGGTGACCGAGACGCCGACGTCGAGCAGGCCCATGAGCGGGCGGAACAGCGTCCCCTGCAGCGCGGTGAAGGCGACCAGCGTGCCGATGGTCATGCCGCCCGAGGTCGCCGGCAGCCCGGCGAACAGGTAGATCAGCGCGGGGATCCCGGCGAACACGACGCTCATCGAGGCCATCCGCCAGCGGCCGGCCAGCTGCGAGCGCACCTCGAGGCCGACCAGGTCCGCCGACGTCGCGGCGAACCGGCGCGAGGCGGCGGGGCCGGCGCCGAGGGTCTTGCCCAGCAGCACGCCGCTCACGGACAGCCCCTCCTCGACCTGGCCGTGGAGGTCGGCGAGGTGCCGCTGCCGCTGGGCGGTGACCGCGCGGCGCATCCGCGCCACCTTGCGGGTCAGCGCGATCGCCGGCGGCAGCACGACCAGGGAGAGCAGGGACAGCCGCCAGGACAGCGCCACCATGGCGGCCACCGTGCCGACGACGGTGGTGGCGTTGGCCGCCAGCGACGTCGCCGTCGAGGTGACCACCGACTGCATGCCGCCGATGTCGTTCGTCAGCCGCGACTGCACCTCTCCCCCGCGGGTGCGGGTGAAGAAGCCCAGCGACTGGCGCTGCAGGTGGCTGAAGACGGCGGTGCGCAGGCCGTGCATGACCCGCTGCCCGACCGTCGTGGACAGCCACGTCTGCACGACGCCGAGGACGGCGGTCACCCCGGTGACGGCCACCATGCCGGCGACCGCCCAGACCAGCAGCCGCACGTCCTGCCGGGGCAGGGCCTCGTCGATGACCAGCCGGACGAGGAACGGCGTCGCCAGCGCGACGACCGAGGAGGCGACGATGAGCGCCACCACGGTCCCGACCTGCCAGCGGTACGGGCGGAACAGCGCCGCGACCCGGCGCAGCGAGACCGGCGCGCGCTCCAGCTGCGCCCGGTCCGCGGGGTCGACGGTCCGCCCGGACCCGCCCCTCCCGCGTCCACTCCCCGTCTCCTCGATGGTGACCACCTCCGTGGTTGCTGAGGCTACCTCACGTTCCGGTAACCACACTGTCATCGGTAGCATTCCCCCGTGGACGACGAGGGCGCCGAGCTCGGCGAGCTGGTGATGCGCGCCGCCCGCACGCAGCGCCGGCGCTGGCGGGACGTCCTGGCCCCGTGGGCGCTGTCCCCCCACCAGGCGCGGGCCCTGCGCGTGGTGGTCCTCCAGGAGGGCGTGCGGCTGTCCGACCTGGCCGAGGCGCTGCACATCGCGCCCCGCTCGGCGACCGAGGTGGCCGACGCCCTGCAGGAGCGGGGCCTGCTGGAGCGCACACCGGACCCGACCGACCGCCGCGCCGTGCTGCTGCGGGCGACCGCCGACGGGCGCCGGGTGCAGGGCGAGGTGGACGCCGCCCGCCGCGCGGACACCCGTGAGCTGTTCGCCCGGCTGTCCGCCGCCGAGCGCGCGGAGCTGGCCCGCCTGCTGCGCGCCGTCGCGGAGTGAACGGTCCACCGCTCGACGGACCCCGCGGGGCGTCCGGCGGTGCCACGATCAGGCGCATGGGTGAGCCGGTGCGGGCCGAGGAACTGCGGGTCTCCGACGTCGAGCGGAGGGCGGTGCAGGACCGGCTGCACCGGGCGGTCGGCACCGGCCAGCTCGACCTGCACGAGTTCGACGAGCGGGTGGCGGCGGTCTGGGCCGCCCGCACCCGCGGCGAGCTGGAGCGGACCACCCGCGACCTGCCCGAGCCGCCGCCCCCGCCGCCCCCGGCGCCGCGGCACCGGGTGTTCTCCGACACCGGCGGCGGGACGGCGATGCGGGTGCTCACCACCGTGTGGGCGGCCGCGGTGGCGGTGAACGTCGTCGTCTGGCTGCTGGTCTCCCTCGGCAACGGCGACCCCGCCTACCCGTGGTTCATCTGGTTCGCCCCGTCCGGCGCGGTCCTCGCCGTCCTCTACGCCACCGGGATCGGCCGGCCCAGGGGATAGGGCTCGTCGGGCTCCGCCCGGCGGCTCGCCGCGTGCCTGCGAGTGGCGGGAGGGACGGTGTCCCTCACCGCTCCGAGCGGCGGCGCTGGCGGGTCTTGGCGCCGTACATCGCGCGGTCGGCCCGGGCGATGACCTCGTCCGGCGCGGCGCCGGGCCGGCCCAGCGCCCCGCCGACGCTGACGCCGACCACCACCGGGCCGGCCGCGGTGGGCACCGGCGCGCCGACCCGCTCGCGCACCGCGGCGGCGAGGTCGTCGAGCGCGGTCTCGTCGCAGCCGGGTCGCAGGACCACGAACTCGTCCCCGCCGAACCGGGCGACGACCCCGTCGGGTCCGGCCTCCGCACACAGCCGGGCGGCGACCTCGACCAGCACCGCGTCGCCCACGGCGTGCCCGTGCACGTCGTTGACCACCTTGAACCCGTCGAGGTCGCAGAACAGGACCCCGCAGTCGCGGTCGGCCGCCGGCTCCAGGCGGGCGGTCAGCTCCTCGAAGAACGCGCCCCGGTTGAGGATCCCGGTGAGCCGGTCGGTGCGC
This sequence comes from Geodermatophilus sp. SYSU D00698, assembly GCF_054050335.1. Classification (NCBI taxonomy): domain Bacteria; kingdom Bacillati; phylum Actinomycetota; class Actinomycetes; order Geodermatophilales; family Geodermatophilaceae; genus Geodermatophilus; species Geodermatophilus sp. SYSU D00698. The sequence goes on along the minus strand of NZ_JBJGZD010000008.1, from coordinate 115,929 downwards.
GCCCGCTCCGACAGCACCGCCTCCCGCCGCCGCTGGTCGGTCACGTCGATGCCGACGCACGCGACCGCGTAGGGGCGGCCGTCGGCGCCGGTGAGCACGTTGTTCTGCATCGAGATCAGGCGGCGGGTGCCGTCGGCGGTCAGCCAGTCGCCCTCCTGCGGGAACGCCCGGCCGGTGGCGACGGCCCGCCCGACGGCGTCCACGGCCAGGGCGCGGTGCTCCGGCACCACCCACACGTCGACGAACGAGCGTCCCACCAGCTCGTCGAGGGTGCGCCCGGTGAACCGCTGCAGCGCCGGGTTGGCCAGCAGGATGCGGCCCTCCCCGTCCACGACGCAGACGAGGGCGTCGGTGCCCTCCACGAACTCGTGCGCCAGCCGGGCGTCCACCCGGTCGCTACCGGACCCCGGAGGAGCCGTCCCCGCAGCCGCCGTGCACCCCGGGCCCCTCCCTCCCCGCGCCGGCGGGACCGGGCGCCCCGCACAGGCGATCACAGCACGACCTGCCGACAACCGTCGATCAGTACGGTCCCGGACCGTCCGGTTCCGCGACCGCCCCGGATCGCTCACCGTCCCCTGACACGGTCTCCCGACTCGCCGCGCGTCCCTTCCCGCCGAGATCCCTCAGCGCTAAGGTATCGACCCATGGCAGCGGCGCGCCGGGTGCGGATCGGGATCGACACCGGGGGCACGTTCACCGACGTCGTCGCCGTCGACGAGGAGACCGGCCGGACGACGACCACCAAGACGCCGTCCACCCCGGCCGACCCCGCCGAGGGCTTCCTGGCCGGCGTCCGCAAGGTGCTCGGCCTCATGGGCCTGGACGGCTCCGCGGTGACGGCGGTCAGCCACGGGACGACGGTCGCCACCAACCAGCTGCTCGAGGGCCGGCTCGACCGGATCGGGTTCGTCACCACCGAGGGCTACGAGTCGGTGCTCGAGATCGCCCGCCAGTCGGTGCCCGACGGCTACGGCAACAGCTACTTCTGGGTCAAGCCGCCGCGGATCGTCCCGGCCGACCTGGTGCGCACCGTGCGCGGGCGGCTGGACCACACCGGCGCCGAGGTCCGGCCGTTCGACGAGGACGACGCCCGCGCCGCCGCCCGCTTCTTCCGCGACGCCGGCATCACCACCATCGGCGTCTGCTTCCTGCACGCCTACGCGGACGACGCCCACGAGCGCCGCATGCTCGACGTCATCCGCGAGGAGCACCCGGACGCCGTCGTCAGCATCAGCTCGCAGGTGCTGCGCGAGTACCGCGAGTACGAGCGCTCGGTGACCACGCTCGTCGACGCCGCCGTGAAGCCGAGGGTCGGCGCCTACGTCACCAACATCCGCACCCGGCTCGACGAGATCGCGCCGGGCGTGCCCTTCTACGTCATGAAGAGCAACGGCGGCGTGCTGTCGGCCGGCGAGGTCGTGCACCAGCCGATCACCACGATGCTGTCCGGCCCCGCGGCCGGCGCCCTGGGTGCCGCGCTCATCGCCGGGACGGCGGGCTTCGACCGGGTGCTCACCTGCGACGGCGGCGGCACCTCCACCGACGTCACGGTGGTCGTCGACGGCGAGCCGGCGCTGACCACCGAGGGCTCGGTCGGCGACTACCCGAGCAAGATCCCGATGATCGACGTCGTCACGGTCGGCGCGGGCGGCGGCTCGATCGCCTGGCTGTCGCCCGAGGGCACGCTCAAGGTGGGCCCGAGGTCGGCCGGCGCCGACCCCGGCCCGATGTGCTACCCCGGTGGCGGCGACCAGCCGACGGTGACCGACGCCCACGTCGTCCTCGGCCGGATCCCCCCGCACCTGCTCGGCGGCGAGATCCCGCTGTCGGTCGAGGCCGCGCGCGAGGGCCTCCAGCAGCTCGGCGGGAAGCTCGACATGGACCTCGAGCGCACCGCGACCGGGATCCTGGAGATCTCCGCCTGGAACCAGGCCAACGCGCTGCGCCAGGTGACCGTCGCCAGGGGCCTCGACGTCCGCGACTTCACGCTCACCACGTTCGGCGGCTCGGGCTCGCTGCTGGCCTGCCGGCTCATGGACGTCCTCAACCTGCCCCGCACGCTGGTGCCGCCGAACCCGGGCAACGTCAGCGCGTTCGGCCTGCTCACCGTCGACGTCCGCAACGACTACGTGCAGACCGTCGTCTCCAAGCACCTCGACCTGGACCTGGCGCGCGTGCAGGCGGTCTTCGGCGACCTCGAGGCGCAGGCGCGGACCGCCCTGGACGGCGAGGGCTTCGGGCGCGACCAGCAGCGGATGCAGCGGACCGCCGACCTGCGCTACGTGGGCCAGGCGTTCGAGGTCCGCGTCCCGGTGGCCGACGGCGAGCTCGACCGCGCCGCCGCGGAGGACGTCGCGCAGGCCTTCCACGCCGCGCACCGCCGGCTCTACGGCTACGACTTCGCCGACGACCCGCGCCAGGCCGTCGAGTGGGTCAACCTGCGCGTCAGCGGCATCGGGCCGATCCGCCGCCCGGACATCGTCCGGCTGCCCGAGCGGGAGGGCGGGACGGACCGGGCCGTCACGGGGTCGCGCCGCGTGTTCTTCGACGACTGGGTGGACACCCCGACCTACGACCGCACCCGGCTGGGCGCCGGCGACGTGGTCAGCGGCCCGGCGATCGTCGAGGAGTTCGGCTCCACCGTCCCGGTCCACCCCGGCTTCGCCGCCACCGTCGACGCCCACGGCAACCTGCTGCTCACCAAGGAGTCGGACCGATGAGCCTCCAGAACGGCGCGGTCGAGGCCGACCCGGTCCTCGTCGAGATCGTCGCCGGCACGCTGGCCGCGATCGAGAAGGAGGTCGAGACCTCCATCGGGCGCACCTCGCGCTCGCCGATGATCCGCGACGCCCACGACTTCCGCGCCGGCATCCACGACCGGCAGCTGCGCAAGCTCACCGGCCGCTCGTACTCGGCGCTCGTGCACCCGGTGGTGCGCGACTACCCGATCGAGACCATGAACGTCGGCGACGTCTTCTTCCACAACGACGTCTACCTGTCCGAGGGCGGGATCGGCCACCTGCCCGACCTGTGCGTGACCGTCCCGGTGTTCGCGGCCTCCCCGGAGACCGGCGAGCCCCGGGTGGTCGCCTTCATCCAGGCGTTCGGCCACCACGACGACATCGGCGGCGCGGTGCCCGGCTCCATGCCGAGCGCGGCCACCAGCGTGTACGAGGAGGGCCTGATGGTCCCCCCGATCAAGCTGTGGGACCGCGGCGTGCCGAACGAGTCGGCCCTGAAGATCATGACCCGCAACTCGCGGATGCCCGACTCGCTGGCCGCCGACCTCGACGCCGAGTGCTCCGCGTGCCTGGCCGGCGCCCGGCGCCTGGGCGAGCTGTTCGACCGCTACGGCGTGGCCGCCGTCGAGGCCTGCTTCGACGCGATCCTGGCCAACTCCACCGAGGTGTACCGGCGGGAGATCCTGTCGCAGATCCCCGACGGCACCTACGTCTGGGAGGACTACGCCGAGCACGACGGCGTCGAGGAGCCCAAGCTCCACCGCCAGCGGATCACGCTGACCATGGACTCCACGCGGGAGACCCCGCTGGTCATCGACTTCACCGGCACCGGCCCGCAGGCCAAGGGCCCGATCAACCACTGCGGCGACTACGCCGACGGCAACTTCCTCAAGAAGTGGCTGGCGCCGATCCTGCGCAACCTCGCCGAGACGCCCGAGCGGATGGCCGAGCTCGACGTCAACGAGGGCGTCGTCCCGCTGATCGAGATGCGCTTCCCCGAGAAGGGCACGCTGCTCACGCCGGTCTTCCCGGCGCCCACCAACGCGCGGACGTTCGTCATCCTGCGGCTGCTCGGCGTGCTGGCCGGCGTGCTGGCCAAGGCCACCGGCGGCCGGATGCCCGCCGACCAGGAGACGATCCGCTACACCGGCGTCTACGGCACCGACCTCGACGGCAACCCCTACCTCATGCGCGAGGTGCTCGGCGGCGGCTCGGGCGGGCGGTACTACGCCGACGGCGAGGACACCATCCACGTCGTCCCGGACTCGCGGAACCTGCCGACGGAGTTCACCGAGTCCCGCTTCCCGCTGCGGGTCGAGCGGCTGGGCCTGGCGCTGGACTCCGGCGGCCCGGGCCGGTACCGCGGCGGCTGCGGCTACGAGAAGCACATCCGGGTGCTGCGCGACGCGCACTTCATGTCGATCGCCGACCGCTCGATCCTGTCCTGCTGGGGTGTCAACGGCGGTCGCGCGGGACGGCCGTTCCAGGTGACCGTCGACCCCGGCGGCCCCGACGAGCACGACGTCGACGCGCTGGCCGACGCCGAGCCGCTGCCGGCCGGCACGGTGGTGCGGATCCGCACCACCGGCGGCGGCGGCTGGGGCGACCCGCTGGACCGGCCGGTGGAGGAGGTCCTCCGCGACGTCGCCTGGCGCAAGGTGAGCGTCTCCGGCGCCCGCGAGGACTACGGCGTCATCGTGCTCGAGGACGGGTCGGCCGACGAGGCTGCCACCGCCGTGCTGCGGGACGAGATACGCGCGGCCCGCACCGGGGACGAGCCGTTCTTCGACCGCGGCCCCGGCTACGCGCTGCTCTCCGGCGGCGCGACGTCCAACGAGTTCGACCTCCTCTGAGCGCTCGTGCTCTGCCCCCGATCGGGGGGAGAGCACGAGCAGCGGCGTTCAGCAGACGGGGTGCCGGTGCTGCCCCGGGGGCGCGAACACCCCCCGCACTGACTCGCTCCGGGGGACGAGGACGGCGGTCCCGTTCTCCCGTGTCCACCCGGCCGGCAGAAGCAGGTACTGGTCCCCCGACTGCAGCACCAGCTTAAGTCCGTCGTAACGGAACCGATAGGCCGCCTCCGGGTCGAGGCACCGCACCTCCGTCACCCCGGCGACGGCCAGCCGCAGTGACTGCTCGCTGTAGAGGACGGCGTCGGCCGCCGCGGGCAGGTCTGCGACCAACTGCTGAGCCCTCCCCGTGCCCACGGCGATCGCATAGCTGCCGACCGCCCAGAAGAGCCCGATGCTGAACAGCAGGAATGCCAGTCCCCACTCCGCCAGCACGGTCGTCTCTGCTACGCGGGCGCCGCCGAGGGCCCTCGGCCGCCTCGACGAGCGTGACAAGTGGACGACATACGCCAGCAGGAGCACACCTGCGCTCAGTCCCAGGCCTCCGGCTTCCGGGTAGGCCGCGAGCAGCGGACCGGTCTGGGCAGCGTCCGCGACGGCCACCATGAGACACAGGACGCCGAACAGGGCGGCGATCGGAACGGCCACCCCGAGCACCCTGCGGCGCACCTTGGGGCCGAGTCGTTCCACCAGTACCCGATTGACGGCGAGCGCGAGCAACCCGAACACCGTGACAGCGGCGAGGGGGCGGAAGAGTCCGTCTGCGCTGCGGATCAGGTAGTCGTTCACCGTCAGGTCGAGCGTGGTGAAGTTGACGCGCAGGTAGCGGAAGAACCCGGTGATGTGCAGCCGGCCGAAGTAGAACAGCAGCCCGGTGAGCAGAGTCGTCGGTGCGACGATGGCGCCGGCGAGCTTCAGCAGACGCGGGAGGACCTCCGCCGACTCGGGGCTCGCCCCGCTGCCGGTGGGCGACGACTGGCCCGGACGCGGCGTCGATGGCGTGCCGCCCCCGCGTCGCTGGCGTCGGTTCCCCGAGGGGCGCGACCCACCAGGCTTGGGGGGTGACGCCCTCATCCGCCGCAGAGGGTCACCACGGTCACCACGGTCCCTCGCTCCAACACCGCGATCTGTCCGGGCACGGCCGTCTCCTCGGGCGTGTAGGCCAACGTGTCCACCGTGCAGGTGGACCGTTCCGCTGGGTCCACCGGTGGGGACTCGGTCACGAGGAGACAACCGGCGGTGTTCGCTGAGTCGCCGCAGCGCCTTGTCAGTTCCGCGTCAAACTCGGTCAGGGTCTTGCCCCTCATCGCGCCGAAGACCTCGATGCACTTCGTCTGCACGGTCACCGTGGTGCCTCGAGCGACCTGCCCGTTCGGCCCCACCGCCGGTTGCCCCGGGTCGGGATGCGTGAGGGTGAAACTCGCGACCCAACAGACGTCTCTGAGCCCCTGCGCCAGCCGCTCGGGCTTCTCGTCGATGACGAGGCAGTCCGGCCCCCCGGTCGGCGAGCCATCGCAGCGGCTCGCGACCTGGTCGTCCAAGAAGGTCAACACGTCGCCCTCGACCTGGTCGAACGGGTCTATCTCATAGGGCGCGCCAGCGCGTGAGGGCTCCTCGGGTGACGGAGCGGGGGCCGGCGCAGGCGCAGGAGCCGGAGCAGGCGCAGGAGCCGGAGCAGGAGCGGGTGCAGGCGCCGGAGCCGGAGCCGGGGCAGGCGCCGGAGCCGGAGCGGGTGCCGGATCGGGATCGGTGCCCGGATCGGGATCGGTGCCCGGATCGGGATCGGTGCCCGGATCGGGATCGGTGCCCGGATCGGGATCGGTGCCCGGATCGGGATCGGTGCCCGGATCGGGATCGGTGCCCGGATCGGGATCGGTGCCCGGATCGGAGTCGGTGCCCGGATCGGACGGGGATCCCGGATACGCGTCCGATCCGGTGCCGGGTGCGGGAGCTGTGGTAGAGGTGCCCGGGGTCGACTGTTCAGTCCGCCCGCTCCCCTGGGTGGGCGACGGCTGAGTCCGGGGCGTCTCCTCGGACGCGGTCGTCGACCCGCCGCCACAGGCGACGAGCAGGACCGCCAGGAGGACGCCGAGGAGGAAGCGGATTCGAGCGGCGCAGGTCATGGTGACCTCCTGCGGCCGAAGCCGGGACTGACGGTGACCACCGTTGCCGCCCCCCAGTGGGCGGTCAAGGGACCTACTGCTCGCGCGCGACCACCGTCCGCAGTCCTCGGCACGCCCGGTCACCCTGCTGCGGGGACCCGCCGCGAGCGTGCGAACGGTGCGTCCCCGCAGCAGGGCCTCGCTCAGGTGACGGGGTCGGTGCTGCCGGCGCCCGGCTTGGCGCTGTCGCCGGTCTGGCCCTCGTCGCCCTGCGTGGAGGTGTCCTCCTCGACGCCCTCCGGCCGGATCGGCGTCTCCTCCAGCACCTGCTCCTCGGCCTGCTCGCGGTCGGTGCCCGGCACCTCGGTCATGGTCGACCTCCCTGGTCGTCGTCGCGTGCCGGTCCCCTACCCCGCCACCGCCCGGGCAGGCGCGGGTTCGCCGCCGGTGAACGGGGCGCGCAGGACCGCGGCGGTGGCCTCGTCGGCGGGGAGGAACGCCTCGACCGACAGCTCGGCCGCGGTGAGGTCGACGGCGGTGCCGAAGGTGGTCACCGTGCTGAGGAAGGACAGCACCGTGTCGCCGGCGCGGATCCGCAGCGGGACGGCGATGCCGTCGGGCGTCGAGCGGTCGGTGCCGCCGGGGAGCGCGGCCAGCTCGCGGTGCAGCGCGGCGAGCTGCGGATCGCCGGTCAGGTGCGCCTCGCGGCCCAGCCGGTGCAGGACGTGCGCCCGCCACTGCGGCAGGTTGGCGATCCGCGGCGCCAGCCCCTCGGGGTGCAGGCTCAGCCGCAGCACGTTGACCGGCGGCTCGAGCAGGTGCGCGGCGGCGCCGTCGAGCAGCGGCGCCACGCTCGCGTTCGCGGTCACCAGCTCCCACGACCGGTCGACCACCAGCGCCGGGAAGGGCTCGTGGGCGGCGAGCACGAGGTCCAGCGCCCGGGTGACGGCGGCCATGTCCGGGGAGTCCAAGCCCCGGCGGCCGTAGGCGGGGGCGAAGCCGGCGGCCAGCAGCAGGTCGTTGCGCTCGCGCAGCGGCACCTCCAGCCGCTCGGCCAGCCGCAGCACCATCTCCCGGCTCGGCCGCGACCGGCCGGTCTCCAGGAAGCTCAGGTGCCGGGCGGAGACCCCGGCGTCGTTGGCCAGGACCAGCTGGGACAGCCGGCGGCGCTGCCGCCAGCCGCGCAGCAGCTCCCCGACGTCCGGGCGCACCGCGGTGGTCACGGCGCGGACGCTAGCGACGACCGCGCCCCGCGTCGCCTACCCGCGAGGTAATCGACGCCCTTCCCCGGCAGCGCCACGGTCGTCGCCATGACAACGACCGTTCCCACCCGCCGTCCCCTCGACCTCCTCCGCGTGGCGCTGCGCCTGGACGCCGTCGTCACCGGCGCCAACGGCCTGGCCTACCTGGCCGCCGCGCCGCTGCTGTCCGACCTGCTCGGCGTCCCCGCCGGGGCGCTGCGCGGGCTGGGCGCCTTCCTCGCCGTCTTCGCCGCCGGGGTCGCGCTCGTCGCCGCCCGCCCGCGCGTCCCTCGGGGCGCCACGGAGGTCGTCGTCGGCGCCAACGCGCTGTGGGCCGCCGGCAGTGTCGCCACCGTCGTCGCCGGCCGCTTCGACCTCACCGCCGCGGGGACGGTCTGGGTGCTCCTCCAGGCCGCCGTCGTCGCCGGGTTCGCCGCCCTGCAGCTCACCGCCCTCCGCACCCGCTGACCCCACGAAGGAGACCACCGTGACCGCCACGCCCGACCTCGCCGACCGCTACCTCGCCGCCTGGAACGCGACCGACCCCGCCGCGCGGCGGGCGCTGGTCGAGGCGCTGTTCACCGAGGACGTCACCTACACCGACCCGATGGCCGACGTCGCCGGCCGCGACGGGCTGGACGCGACGATCGCCGCCGTCCAGGCGCAGTTCCCGGGCTTCGTCTTCCGGCTCGCCGGCCCCGCCGACGCCCACCACGGCCAGGTGCGTTTCACGTGGCACCTCGGTCCGGAGGGCGCCGAGCCGCCGGTCACCGGGTTCGACGTCGCCGTGACCGACGGGGACGGCCGCATCCGCACCGTGCTCGGCTTCCTCGACCGCGTGCCCTGATCTCGCGAGGGACTCAGCGCCGCCGCTGCCACCAGCGGCGGCGCTGCGGCGTGGGCGGCACCTGGGCGGCCGGCGGCTCGGGCGCCGGCGGCGGGCGGTCGCGGCGCCAGCCCTCGACCAGCGCGTCGACGTCGGCCAGGCCCGGCACCGGCGACCAGCGGCTCTCCGCCGGCCGCCGCCAGAAGGCCTCGACCCGCGCGTTGTAGTCCTCGGCGACGGCGCGCACGGCGTCCTCCGAGGGCAGCGCGGCCACCCGCGCGGGCAGCTCGTCGCGCTCCCGGCGCAGCGCCAGGCCCGGCGGCAGCATGTCCGCCGGCGCCACGCCCTCGCGGCGGGCCTTGGCCACCGCCCAGTCGTAGGCGGTCTCGTTCGGGTCGAAGGCCGGCAGCGGCCTGCCGGCGCCGCGCAGCCCGGTGAACTCGCCGCGGTCCTGGGCCTGGCCGATCTGCCGCTCGACCCAGGTCTCGAACGACACCCCGGGCGGCTTCCGCTGGGTCACCCCACCACCTCCGCCTCCATGCTCCGCCTCTGGGAGGCTGCCGTGCATGCGGACGACGGGCAGCCGGGAGGTCTACCGCAACCCGTGGATCCGGGTGCGCGAGGACACCGTGGAGCGGGGGGACGGCTCCACCGGCGTCTACTCCGTCGTCGAGAAACCCGACTTCGCCGTCGTCATCGCGGCCGAGCGCGACGGCTTCTGGCTGGTCGAGCAGTTCCGCCACCCGGTGGGCCGCCGGGCCTGGGAGTTCCCCCAGGGCACCTGGACGGCCGGCAGCAGCGGGACGGCCGAGGAGCTGGCCCGCGCCGAACTGGCCGAGGAGACCGGGCTGCGGGCCGGCCGGCTCGAGCACCTGGGCCACGCGGACCTCGCGCCGGGGCTGTCCACCCAGGAGTTCGACGTCTGGCTCGCCACCGACCTCACGCCCGGCCCGACCGCCCGCGAGGTGACCGAGGCCGACATGGTGGCGGCGTTCACACCGGAGGCGGAGCTGCGGGCGATGGTCCGCGACGGCCGGTTCACCGACGGCCCCTCGCTCGCCGCCTGGGCCCTGCTCCTGCTCCACCGCGGCTGACCCCCGGCCCCGCCGCAGGGGCCCGCCGCGGGCGTGCGAGCGGTGGGGGCGGCGGGGTCCCTCCGTCAGGCGGCGCGGAGGGAGCGCAGTGCGGGGGTGACGCGGGCGAGCTCGTCGAGCATCGCCTTGCCGCCGGCCTCGAGCTCGGCGTTGGGCACGAACTCGTCCTGGTCGTCGAGGAACTGCGCGAAGAACGGTACGGAGATCGCCTCGGGGACGGTGTGCAGCCGCAGCGCGCCGAGCACCGGCTTGACCGCCGACGACGCCCGCAGGCCCGCCGAGACGCCGCCGTAGGTGACCAGCGCGGCCGCCTTGTCGGCCCACTCGACCGACAGGTAGTCCAGCGCGTTCTTGAGCGACGCCGGGAAGGAGTGGTTGTACTCCGGGGTCACGAAGACGAACGCGTCCGCGCGGGACACCGTCGCGCTCCAGTCCTTCGTGTGCTGGTGGGTGTACCGCTGCAGCCGCGGGTGGTCGGGCTCGTCGAACACCGGCAGGCCCACCTCGGCGAGGTCGACCAGCTCGACGTCGAAGCCGCCGTGCTCCTGCGCGAGGCGCTGCACCCAGCGGGCGACGGCGATGCCCCGGCGCCCGGGACGGGTGCTGGCGGCGATGACCTGCAGGACGGGACGGGACACCGGGACCTCCGGGACGACGACGGGACCGACTCATTGAGGACTCAACCGTTGTGGTGGTCAACCGCTTCCGCCCTCGGGGGGTGACGAGCACCGCACCGACTCGACCCTCACGTGAGGGGAGGGTGCTGACAGGATCGTTGCAGAGTGCACCGGCCCGACGACGCGCGCGTGCCCGCCCCAGCGCCCGCCGACCCGAACGGACCCGATGTCCTCCCCTGCCCTGCGCCCGTCCCGTCCCGCCTGGCTGACCTCCGCCCGCGTCGCGCGCACCGAGGTGCTGGCCGGTCTCGTCGTCGCCCTCGCGCTCATCCCCGAGGCGATCAGCTTCTCGGTGCTCGCCGGCGTCGACCCGCAGGTGGGCCTGTTCGCCTCGTTCACCATGGCCGTCGTCATCGCGTTCATCGGCGGCCGGCCCGCGATGATCAGCGCGGCCACCGGGGCGGTCGCCCTCGTCGTCGCCCCGCTCGTGCACGACCACGGGCTTCCGTACCTGCTCGCCGCCGTCGTCCTGGGCGGGGTGTTCCAGGTGCTGCTGGCGGTGGCGGGCGTGGCCCGGCTCATGCGCTTCGTGCCGCGCAGCGTGATGGTCGGCTTCGTCAACGCGCTGGCGATCCTCATCTTCGCCGCGCAGGTGCCGCACCTGGTCGGCGTGCCGTGGCTGGTGTACCCGCTGGTCGCCGCCGGCCTGGCGGTCATCGTGCTGCTGCCGCGGCTGACCACGGCCGTCCCGGCGCCGCTGGTGGCGATCGTGCTGCTCACCGCCGTCACCGTGCTGGCCGGCTGGGACCTGCCCGACGTCGGCGACGAGGGCGCCCTGCCCGACAGCCTGCCCGGGTTCGCGCTGCCCGACGTGCCGCTGACCTGGGAGACGCTGCGGATCGTCGCGCCCTACGCGCTGGGCGTCGCCTTCGTCGGGCTCATGGAGTCGCTCATGACGGCGCGCCTGGTCGACGACCTCACCGACACCCGCTCGGACAAGACCCGCGAGTCGTGGGGCCAGGGCGTGGCCAACGTCGTCACCGGCCTGTTCGGCGGGATGGGGGGCTGCGCGATGATCGGCCAGACGATGATCAACGTGCGCTCCGGCGCCCGCACCCGCCTGTCGACCTTCCTGGCCGGGGCCCTGCTGCTCGTGCTGGTCGTCGTCCTCGGCGACGTCGTCGCGGTGATCCCCATGGCCGCGCTGGTCGCCGTCATGGTCTTCGTCTCCGCGGCCACCTTCGACTGGCACAGCCTCCGCACGCTGCCGCGGATGCCGCGCAGCGAGACGGCGGTCGTGCTCGCGACCGTGGCCGTCGTCCTCGCCACGTCCAACCTGGCGATCGGCGTGGGCGTCGGGGTGCTCGTGGCGTGCGTGCTGTTCGCCCGCCGGGTGGCCCACCTGGTGCGGGTCACCCCGGACACCGCGCCCGACGGCACCCGGGTGTACCGCGTCTCCGGCGCGCTGTTCTTCGCCTCCAGCAACGACCTGCTCGACCAGTTCGACGTCGCCGGCGACCCGGACCGCGTCGTCGTCGACCTCTCCGCCGCCTCGGTCTGGGACGCCTCCACCGTGGCCACCCTCGACGCGCTCACCCAGCGGTACGCCGGGCACGGCAAGACCGTGGAGATCACCGGGCTGGACCCCCACTCGGCGGCCCGCTACGAGCGGCACTCGGGGCAACTGGCCGGGGCGCACTGATGGGACGGCTGCTGCAGATCGGTCAGGTGGCCGAGCGGACCGGGCTGAGCCTGCGCACCATCCGCTTCTACGAGGAGAGCGGCCTGGTGCTGCCCTCCGGCCGCACCGAGGGCGGCTTCCGGCTCTACGGCGAGGACGCCGTGGCCCGGCTGGAGGTGGTCGAGCGGATGGAGCCGCTGGGTCTCACCCTCGACGAGGTGCGCGAGCTGCTCACCCTGCTCGACGACCTCGCCGCCCGGCCCGGGGACACGGTGCTCACCGGCCGGCTGCGGGTGTTCCACGAGGCCGCCCTCGCGCGGGTGGAGGCGCTGCGGGCCGAGCTCGCCGTCGCCGAGGACCTCGCCGGCACGCTGGCCGCCCGGCTGGAGGCCACCCGGTGGGGCGTTACCCGATCGTGCCTGGACGGCGGGACCCCGGCCGTGCCGCCGCCCGGAGCCGTCGCGCAGGGTGGCGACCCACCCTGAACGGGTGAGTTCGCAGCTCAGGGGCCTGCGCCGGGGGCGCGCACCCTCGACGCTGTCCCGGTGCCGCTCTCCGCTCCCGGCCTGCCGGACCTGCCGCCGGACCTCGCCGGGCCGGTCGCCGTGGAGCTGGCCAGGCCGGTGCGGGACCTCCCGGTCGCGTCCGCGCTGCCCGGCGGCTGCCGCTACGAGCCCAAGTGGGACGGCTACCGGCTGGTGGTCGTCCGCGGCCGCGCCGGCACCCGGCTGTGGTCCAAGCAGGGCCGTGACCTCACCGACCGCTTCCCCGACCTCGCCGCGGCCGCGCTCGCCCAGGTCCCGGCCGGGACGGTCCTCGACGGCGAGGCCGTCGTCTGGAACGGCGAGCGGCTGGACTTCGGGCTGCTGCAGCGCCGGATGGTGACCGCCCCCTCCCGGATGACCGCCCTGGCCGCCGCGCACCCCGCCTCCTACGTCGCCTTCGACCTGCTCGCCGCCGGCAGCGCCGACCAGCGCCGCCGGCCGTTCCGCAGCCGCCGCGCCGCCCTCGAGGAGCTCGCGCGGCGGTGGGCGCCGCCGATGCAGCTCTCGCCGGTCACCGCCGACCCGGAGGAGGCCCGCGGCTGGGCCGCGGACCTGCGCCCGCTCGGCGTGGAGGGCCTGGTCGCCAAGGGTGCGGCCACCCGGTACGCGGGCGGGCGCCGCGAGTGGCTGAAGGTCAAGTCCTGGGAGACGACGGAGGTGCTCGCCGGCGGCGTCATCGGGCCGGTCGACCGCCCGAGCCAGCTGGTCGCCGGCCGCTGGCGGGACGGGGAGCTGGTCGTCGTCGGCCGCACCGGTCCCCTCTCCCCCGCGCAGTCGGCGGAGCTGGCCGCCGTCCTCACCCCCGCCGGCGACGACCACCCCTGGCCCGAGCGGATCGGCACCGGCCGCTTCGGCGGCGGGCGGCTGTCGGTGGCACTCACCCGCGTGCAGCCGACGGCCGTCGTCGAGGTCAGCGCGGACGCCGCGCTCACCGCCGGGGTGTTCCGGCACCCGCTGCGCTACGTCCGGGTCCGCCCCGACCTGCGCCCCGCGGACGTGCCGCCCGCGGGCTAGGGCCGCTGCGGCACCCGGCCCAGCGTGACGAGGAACCGGCGCAGCAGGCAGGCCAGCTGCGCGAGCTCGTCCTCGGACAGCCCGGCCAGCAGGCCGCGCTCGGTCTCCAGGTGGTCGGGCAGGGCCGCGTCCAGCGCCGCCCGCCCGGCGTCGGTGAGCGTGACGACGACGGCCCGCCCGTCGGCCTCGCTGCGGGTGCGGGTGATCAGCCCCTTCTCCTCCAGCCGGTCCAGCCGCTGGGTGATCGCCCCGGAGGTGACCAGCGCGGTGCGCATCAGCGCCGTCGGCGTCAGCTGGTAGGGCTCCCCGGCCCGCCGGAGCGCGGCGAGGACGTCGAAGGACGGCGCGTCGAGGCCGTGCCGGGCGAAGGTCGCGCGCTGGGCGAGGTGGACCTCCCGCTGCAGCTGGGTGATCCGGCCGATGACCCCCATCGGCGAGCAGTCGAGGTCGGGACGCTCCCGGGCCCACTGCTCGAGGATGAGGTCGACCGCGTCCTCCACGCAGGTACCTCAGCAGTGAGAGAACGGCAGCGTCAAGCCGCGCCCCGCCGCGACACGGGGTCGGCCAGGCCGGCGGCCAGCCGGACGGTGAGCCCCGCGGGGTCGGGCACCAGGTCCACCGCGTCCCACAGCTTGCGGGCCAGCCACAGGCCCATGCCGCCGGCGGCGAGGTCGTCGCCGTGCGCGGGCACGAAGCCCGCGAGCGGGTCGGCGAAGCCGGTGCCGGAGTCGGTGATCGTGACCACCAGCGTGTCGCGGTCGGCCCACACGCGGGCCGAGATCGGCCGCCGGCCGTGCCGGAAGGCGTTGGCCGCCACCTCGCTCACGCCCAGGTGCAGGTCGGCGCGCTGGTCCTCGTCGGGGACGACCTCGCCGAACACCCGCCGCAGCTCTCCGCGCAGGCCGGCCAGTGCCGGCGCGCCGTCGACGGCGTACACGGGCTCCCCGGCCTCCACCGGCTCCCGGGCGGCCGCGAGGTCGTGCAGGCAGGCGACGGGGTCGCGGTACTCGGAGCTGCTGACCCGCATGCCGCCCATCCACAGCTCCGGGTGCGTGCGCCGCGCGTTGAGGACGACCTCGGCCGGCGCCCGCTCCCGGTCGTAGACGCACATGCAGGACACCGGCGTCCCCTGCACCAGCGCGTTGGACGCCGCCTCGTACCGGAGGATCTCCCGCCAGCGCCGCGGGACCGACCCGTACAGCGGCTCGGCGAGGATGCGCAGCCGGCCCGACCCCCGGGTCGCGGCGTGTTCCACGCGCTGCCGGATGACGGCGAAGGCGTCGGGCACGCGAGCACCGACCAGGCAGATCCGGGGGTCGTCCTCGAGGTCGCCGGACCGCAGGCCGAGCGCCCGGCGGACCGCCGCGGCGGTCTCCGGCGGGCAGGCGAGGACCGCCAGGTCCCCGGCGCTCAGGCCCTCGTCCACATAGGCGGCGGCCACGGCCACCGCCTCGCCGGACCCGCGGACGAGCGCGGCACTGTGGTCGAAGGCCGACCGGGACGGGGTCGTGGACGAGCCCCGCGCCGCCGCGCCGCTCGTCGGCTCCGCCTGCGTGGCGGAGGCTCCCGTCCCAGGTTCCACTGGCCCCTCGACCGCCTCCGGTCCGGAACTGCTCCGGCCCATCCCCCCTGATTGTGGGACACGGTGCGGGGGGTCCGCTCGCGGGGTGCCCGGTACGCCCCCGTACGGGTGGGCCGGCGCCACTACGGCGCGGGCACCGGGACGGCGGGCACCCCGGCGAGGACGAGCACGCGGGCCGGCGCGGAGCCCTCCGCGGTGCGCACCTCGGGGACCGCGCGGCGCTGCTCGGCCAGCCGGAGCAGCTCGAGCACCAGCCCGACGCCGGCGCTGGCCAGGTAGGGCACCTGCCGCAGGTCCAGCACCACCCGTGTCCCGCCCGCGACGTCGCCGAGCGCCCGCAGCGCCTCGGCGCGCAGGGCCGGGGTGGCGGCCAGGTCGACGTCGCCGGCGAACTCCAGCCGCACGCCGCCGGGCCCCCGGTCCACGGTCAGGCGGGCCGGGCCCGCGTCGGTGCGGGCGGCGGCGCGCCGGGACACCGGCTCGTCCCGCCCGGGGCCGGCCGGGACGAAGCGGAAGCGCACCGTGGTGCCCGCGCCCTCCGTGCCGCTCGCGTCGACCGAGCGGCCCACCTCGACGTCGTCGGCGAGCGCCGAGATCAGCTCCAGCCCCCGGCCGCGGTACCCCCGGTCGGCCGGCGCCGGGCGCCACACGCCCTCGTCCCGCACGCAGACGTCGACGCTGCCGTCGGCGGTCCGCTCGAGCCGGTACTCGCAGCGGCCCTCGCCGGCGGTGGTGGCGTAGGCGTGCTCGACGGCGTTGGCCAGCGCCTCACCGAGGGCCAGCTGCAGGTCGTCGAGGGAGTCCCCGCCCACCCCGGCCGCCCGGGCCCAGGCGGTGACGGTGCGCCGCACCCCGCGCAGCCGGGACGGGTCGGCCGGCAGCACCTCGTGCAGCGGCGGGGGGACCAGCCGGGCCGCGATGACCGCGACGTCGTCGGGGAGGGCGTCGGCGTCGAGCACCTCGGCCAGCAGCGCGCGGGTCAGCCGGCAGGGCTCGACGTCGGACAGCCGGGCCGCGGCGTCGGCGACCCGGCGCAGGCCGGTGTCCAGCGGCTCCCGGCGGCGCTCCACCAGGCCGTCGGTGTAGAGCAGCAGCGTCGTCCCGGGGGTGACCGGGGCGCTGCCCTCGGTGTAGGGCCGCCGGCCCGGGGCGCCGAGGACCGCGCCCGCGCCCTCCTCGAGGAAGGTCGCCGCGCCGTCGGCCACCAGCAGCGGCGGCGGGTGGCCGGCGCGGGCCCACCGCACGGTGCCGGCGGCCCAGTCGAGCACCAGGCAGGCCGCCGTCGAGGCCAGGGCGCCGGGCAGCCGCGCGGCGAACCGGTCCAGCAGCTCCAGCGCCTCGGCCGGGGAGCTGCCCTGCAGCAGCGCCGTGGACAGCGCGCTGCGCAGCTGCCCCATGACGGCGGCCGCCGCCGGGCCCTGCCCCACGACGTCGCCGACGGCGATGGCCACCCGGCCCCGGCCCAGCTCGACGACGTCGTACCAGTCGCCGCCGGCCGAGGTGCCCGCGGCGCCGGGCAGGTACTCCGCGGCGAGCGCCAGCCGCTCCAGCCGGGGCACCGCGGCGGGCAGCAGGCTGAGCTGGATCGTGGAGGAGATGTCCTGCTGGGCGCGGTAGAGCCGGGCCCGCTCCAGCGCCGAGGCGCACTGCTCGGCGACGGCCAGGAGCATGCCGCGCTCGACGGCCCGGAACCGCTGGGCGGCCGGCGCGCCCACGCCGACGACGCCGACGACGCGGCCGGCGACCAGCAGCGGCAGCCCGACCACCGCTCCGGGACCGCCGGGCGGGGGCGCGGTGTCCGGCGAGGCGGCGGTGTCCTCGATCCACACCGCACGCCGCTCCGCGGCCGCCCGGGTGACCGCCAGCGACGCGCTGAGCGGGATCTCCGACCACTGCTGCGCGTCCTGGTCCGCGGCGTTGCTCCACAGCAGGCGCAGCGCCCGGCGGGCGTCGTCGATCTCGTAGACGCCCACGGAGCTGCCCCGGCCGGTCAGGACCTCGACGTGCCGGGCCGCCGCCTCGGCGACCTCCACCGGCGTGGTGGCGGCCGACAGCTCGGCGGTGACGCGCTGCAGCAGCCCCAGCCGGCGGGCGGTGGCCCGCTCGTCGGCCAGCAGCAGCGCGTTGTCCAGGGCCAGCGCGGACCGGGTGGCGATCTCCTCGGCCAGCGCGCGGTCGTCGTCGTGGAACGGCGGGGCGTCGTCGCGGCGGCCCATCGCCAGCACCGCGCGCACCCGGCCGCGGACGGTGAGCGGCACGACCAGCGCCGAGCGGAGGTCCAGCCGGACGCCGCCGTCCCCCACCCCGGACAGGCGCGGCCGCAGCACCGGTTCCCCGGTCTCGAGCACCTCGCGGCCCAGGCCGCCGTGCGGCTCCAGCCCGGCGAGCTCCATGCGGACGTCGCCGTCGACGCCGGCGCGCCCGGCGTAGCGCAGCCGCCCGTCCTCGCCGACCACGCGGACGGTGCAGACGTCGGCCAGCCGCCGGTCGACCAGCAGCCGCGCGAGGCCCGCCAGCTGCCGCTCGGCCTCGGTCTCGCGGTCCAGCGTGGTGCCGACCTCGGCGAGCAGGGTCTGCCGCTCGGTCTCCCGGTACCGGGCGTTGATGTCGGTGCAGCTGCCCACCCAGCCGCCGGCCGTGCCGCCGATCGGCACGGCGCGCTCGAGCAGCCAGTGGTAGGCGCCGTCGGCGCGGCGGAGCCGGAACTCGACCTCCCAGCCCTCCCCGGCGGCGACCGCGGCGGCCACGGTGCCGGCGTACCGCTGCGCGTCCTGCGGGTGCAGCCCGGACCGCCAGCCCTCGCCGAGGTCCTCCTCGACCGCCCGGCCGGTGAACGCCGTCCACCCGGCGTTGAGGAACTGCCGCCGGCCGTCGTCGCCGGCGACCCAGATCAGCGCCGGCGCGAGGTCGGCCATCGTGGTGAACCGCTCCTCCGCCTCCCGGCGGGCGCGGCCCAGCTGCAGGTGGGCGTCGACGCGGGCGAGCAGCTCCTGCGCGGAGAACGGCTTGACCAGGTAGTCGTCGGCGCCGGCGGCCAGGCCCTCGACGGCGGCCTCCTGGCCGGCGCGGGCGGAGAGCAGGACCACCGGCACGCGGGAGGTGCGGGCGTCGGCGCGCAGCGCGGCCAGCAGCTGCATGCCGTCCAGCCGCGGCATCATCACGTCGCTGACGACGAGGTCCGGCGGGTCGGCCAGGGCCGCCTCCAGCGCCGCCTGCCCGTCGCCGACCGCGCGGACCTCGTGCAGCGGCGCGAGCAGCCGCACGACGTAGTCGCGCATGTCGGCGTTGTCGTCGGCGACGAGGACCCGGCCGGCGCGGCCGCCCTGCGCGCCGGGTGCCGCCGCGGGGGCGTCGTCGGACTCCCCCGGCAGCCAGCGCAGCGCCTCGGCGACGAACGGGGTGGCGCCGGGCGAGATCGCCGGTGCCTCGGCCGCCGCGGGGACGAGGCGGTCGGCGGGCAGGTGCGCGGTGCCCAGCGGCACGCGGACGGTGAAGACGGTGCCGACGTCGGGCGCGCTCTCCACCTCGATCGACCCGCCGTGCAGGCCGACCAGCTCGCGGACCATCGCCAGCCCGATGCCGCTGCCCTCCCCGGACCGGCTGCGCGCGCCGGAGACGCGGGAGAACCGCTCGAACAGCCGCGGCAGCTCCGCGGCGGGGATGCCGGTGCCGGTGTCGGCGACGGTGAGGACGACGGTGTCGTCGTCCTCCCGCAGCCGCACCGTGATGCCGCCCGCGAAGGTGAACTTCAGCGCGTTGGAGAGCAGGTTGAGGACGACCTTCTCCCACATGTCCCGGTCCACGTGCACCGGCTGGGACAGCGGCGGGGTGTCGACGGTGAGCCGCAGGCCGGCCCGGTCGACGGCGGAGCGGAAGACGCTGGCCAGCTCCGCGGTGGTCGCGGCGAGGTCGACCGGCTCGAACCGGGCGTCGATGCGGCCGGCCTGGATGCGGGAGAAGTCGAGCAGGGTGTTGACCAGCTTCTGCAGGCGCAGCGCGTTGCGCTCCACAACCTCGAGCTCCTCGGCGACCCGCGGGTCGGCCGTGAGCACCGGGGAGGAGCGCAGCTCGGCGACCGGGCCCATGATCAGCGTCAGCGGCGTGCGGAACTCGTGGCTGACGTTGCTGAAGAAGTCGGTCTTGGCGCGGTCCAGCTCGGCGAGGGCCTCCGCGCGCCGCCGCTCGGCCGCGTGGCTGCCCGCGTTGGCCAGGCCCGAGGCGATCTGGCCGGCGACCAGCTCGAGGAAGCCGGTGTAGGCCCCGTCGAGGACGCGGTGCGGGTTGAGGCCGACGACCAGGAAGCCGGCGACACCGGCGGCGTCGGGCAGCGGGGAGGAGACCGGCACGGCCAGCGCCTGCACCGGCGGGCGGTCCCAGGCGCCGGTCGGCAGGCCGGGGAGGCGGTCCAGGCCGTCGACGACGACCTGCTCTCCGGCGCGCAGCCGGGACAGCGGCCACACCGCGTCGTCGGCGAGCGTCCCCGGCGCCGCGGCCGAGCCCGGCGTCAGCCCGGTGGCGGTGCCCAGGCGGGCGGTGCCGTCCTCGTCGACCAGGTAGGTGGCGGAGAAGGGCAGGTCGGCGTCGTTGCGGGCGAGCTGCTCCCCGACGGCGGCCAGCACGTCGGCCTCGGTGCGCGTGGCGGCCACCGCCGTCGCGAGGTCGCGCAGGCTGGCCATCCGCCGCTCGGCCAGCACCCGGTCGGTGTTCTCGGTGACGACGCAGAGCATCCCGGCCGTGCGGCCGTCGTCGTCGGCGACCGGGCTGTAGGAGAAGGTGTGGTAGGTCTCCTCCCGGTAGCCGCTGCGCTCGAGGAACAGCAGCAGGTCCTCGTCCCAGGTGGCGATCCCGGTCTCGAGGACCGACTCGATCCGGGGGCCGATGTCGTCCCAGATCTCCGCCCACACCTCGGACGCCGGGCGGCCCAGCGCCCACGGGTGCTTCCCCTGCAGGGTGTCCCGCTGGTAGGCGTCGTTGTAGAGGAACGAGAGCTCGGGACCCCAGGCGGCCCACATGGAGAACCGCGACGTGAGGACGATCCGGACGAGGTTGCGCAGCGCCGACGGCCACCGCTCGGGCGGTCCGAACGGCGTGCCGGACCAGTCGCGAGCGGCCATCTCCCGGCCCACCTCGCCACCGCCGGAGAAGAGCGAGGCGAGCGCGTCCTCGGTCACCGCGCCACCACGGAGGGCAGCCTAGGCGCTGCTCCCGGGACCCGCCGCGCCCCGCCCGGCCAGGGTGTCGAGGGCGGCGCGGTCCAGCCCCGTCGCGGCGGCGGCCTCGGCCGGGTCGACGGCGCCGCAGTCCAGGCCGCGCAGCACCACGCCGGCCAGCGCGCGGGCGGTGGCCGGCTCGTCGAGGACCCCGCCGTCGACCCGCTCGACGTAGGCCGTCAGCCGCGCGGCCGCGGCCGGCAGGGCGCCGCGGAAGAAGGCGTAGGTGGCCGCGTACCGGGTGACCAGTTGCGCGGGGTGCAGGTCCCAGCCCTGGTGGAGGCCGCGCTCCAGCGCCCGGCGGACCAGCCCGGCGTGCACCCGCCAGCCGGCGTGGACCTGCTCGCGGGAGCCGACGGGGAGGACGTTGGTGGAGCCGTCGACCGCCCGGGCGCCGGTCCCGGCGACGGCGACCTGCATGAGCTGCTTGGCGAGGTCGAGCGCCGGGTGGTCGGAGGACTGGTGCGCCGCCGCGATGCCCAGCGCCGCGCTGTAGTCGTAGGTGCCGTGGTGCAGGCCGGTCAGCCGCGGGCCGGCGGCGTGCACCATCCGCGCGAGGGTCACCGCGCCGTCGGCGCCGAGCACCGCCTGCGGGGTCTCCACCTGCAGCTCGAGGTCGAGAGCGACGCCGTGCGCGGCCTCCAGCGCGTCGAGGACGGGCAGGAAGGCCCGCACCTGCTCGACGTCGGTCACCTTCGGGAGGGTGACGGTGGCCCGCGGAGCGCTGACGGCGGAGAGGAACAGGTCGAGGGAGCGGACGCCGCGGCGGCGGGTGGGTCCCTCCAGCGACTTGGCCCGGATGCCCACCGACGGCGGCGCCGTCCCGGCGTCGAGGTCGCCGGCCAGGGCCTCGGCCGCGCGCAGGACGTCGCCGTCCTCGGCGTCGGGCCGGCCGCGGTAACCGTCCTCGGCGTCGACCCGCAGGTCCTCGACCGGCTCGGCGGCGAGCTTGGCGCGCACCCGGGGCAGCACCTGCTCGAGCAGCGCGGCGTCGTAGCCGAGGTCGGGCAGGCCGTGCTCGTCGAGCGCGGTCAGCGCCGCGGCGCCCCACGCGGCGGCCAGGCCCGGGACGACGGCGTCGGCGGGCACGTAGCAGGTGTGCACCGGCTGCCGCCCCGGCCGCTCGCCGGGGTACGCGGCCGTGCGGGCGGCGTCGACGGGTGCCAGGCGGCGGTCCAGCTCGGCGTAGACGTCCTCGCCCAGGGTCACGGCGCAGCTCGGATCGGTTCGGCCCCCGTGCAGGGGCCCGCGGCGAGCTCGTGAGTGGCGGGGGGCACGGGGGTCCTTCAATCGATGAGCTCGTAGGCGGGGAGGGTGAGGAAGTCGGGGAACTCGTCGGCCAGCGCGACCTGCTCGAACAGCCGCCGGGCGTCGTCGAGGCGCGGCAGCTCGCCGATCCCCTCGACCTCCTCGGCGACGACGCGGCGCACCAGCTCCCCGGTCACCGTCTCGCCGGTGTCGAGCTGCACCCCGGCGTGCACCCACTGCCACACCTGGGAGCGGCTGATCTCGGCGGTGGCGGCGTCCTCCATGAGGCCGTGGATGCCGACCGCGCCGCTGCCGCCCAACCACGCCGCCAGGTAGCGGATCGCCACCTCGACGTCGGCACGCAGGCCGGCCATCGTGCGCCCGCCCGGGACACCGGCGACGTCGAGCAGCTGTGCCGCGGTCACCGCCACCTCGGGGCGCTGCCGGTCGAGCTGGTTGGGGCGGTCGCCGAGGACGGCGTCGAAGGCCTCGCGGCAGACCGGCACCAGGTCGGGGTGGGCCACCCAGGACCCGTCGAAGCCGTCGCCGGCCTCGCGGGTCTTGTCCTCGCGGACCTTCGCCAGCGCCCGCTCGTTGGCCTCGGCGTCGCGCCGCGAGGGGATCGCCGCGGCCATGCCGCCGATGGCCACGGCGCCGCGGCGGTGGCAGACGGCGACGAGCTGGTCGGTGTAGGCGCGCATCATCGGCGCGGTCATGGTGACGGCGCCCCGGTCGGGCAGCACGAAGTCCGGACCGGCCTCCCGGAAGACCTTGATGACGCTGAACAGGTAGTCCCAGCGCCCGGCGTTGAGGCCGGTGGCGTGGCTGCCCAGCGCGTACAGCATCTCCTCCATCTCGAAGGCCGCCGGGATGGTCTCGATCAGCATCGTGGCGCGGATCGAGCCCTCGGGGATCCCGAGCACCTGCTCGGCGTGGTCGAACACCAGCTTCCACAGCCCGGCCTCGAGCCGGCCCTCCATCTTCGGGAGGTAGAAGTACGGCCCGCTGCCGCGGGACAGCTGCTCGGCGGCGTTGTGGAACAGGTACAGCCCGGCGTCGACCAGCGCGCCGACGGCGGGCTGCCCGTCGACGAGCAGGTGCCGCTCGGGCAGGTGCCAGCCGCGCGGGCGGGGCACGATCGTGGGCAGGTCGCCACCCTCGCGCAGCCGGTACTCCCGGCCCTCGGGCGTGGTGAACGCCAGCTGCCGGCGGACGGCGTCGCGGAGCACCAGCTGGCCGCCGACGACGTTGCGCCAGTGCGGGGTGTTGGCGTCCTCCAAGTCGGCCAGCCACACGTTCGCGCCGCAATTGAGCGCGTTGACCGCCATCTTCGGCTCGGTCGGGCCGGTGATCTCCACGCGGCGGTCGACCAGGCCGGGCGGCGGCGGGGGCACCCGCCAGTCGCCGTCGCGGATCTCCGCCGTCTCCGGGCGGAAGTCCAGCCAGCGGGCGGCGGCGATCTCGGCGCGGCGGGTGGCGCGGGCGGCGAGCAGCGCGTCGCGCTGCGGGCCGAACCGGCGCTGCAGGTCCGCGACGAACTCCAGCGCCTCGGGTGTCAGCACCTCCCCGGACCGCTCGACGTCGGGGCCCTCCACGCGCACTCCGCTGGTGTCGAGGCTCACCGCTGGTCCCCTCTGCCGGCCGGGATGGGCTGCCATCCTGTCACCGTGTCCCGCCTCGACGAGTTCAACAGCGAGCCCGCCGACGCCGCCGTCGAGCAGCTGCGCGGCTGCAACGCCGCGCCGCGCTTCGCCGCCGAGCTGGTCGCCGGCCGCCCGTTCCCCGACGCCGACACCCTCGTCCGCCGGGCCGGGGAGGTGGCCCGGTCGCTGCCGTGGGACGAGGTGCAGCTGGCGCTGGCCGCGCACCCGCGCATCGGCGACCGGGTGGAGGGCTCCTCGGCCGAGGCGGCGGCCTCCCGCCGGGAGCAGGGGTCGATGGGCGGGGCCGACGACGACACCCGCGCCGCGATCGTCGAGGGCAACCGCGCCTACGAGGAGCGGTTCGGGCACGTCTACCTGATCCGCGCGGCCGGGCGGTCGCCGGAGGAGATGCTCGCCGAGCTGCGCCGCCGGCTGGGCGACGACGCCGACGCCGAGCGCGCCGAGGTGGTCGAGCAGCTCGCCCAGATCACCGAGCTGCGGGTGCGGGAGCTCGTGGCGTGAGCGTCTCCACCCACGTCCTCGACGCCGTCGCCGGGCGGCCGGCCGCCGGCATCGCCGTCCGGCTGCTCGCGGGCGACGACCTGCTCGCCGAGGGCACCACGGACGCCGACGGCCGCTGCCGGCTGACGGAGGGCGCCACCACCGCCGGGCCGCACCGGCTGGTGTTCGCCACCGGCCCCTGGTTCGCCGGGCGCGGGGTGGACGCCTTCTGGCCGGAGGTGACGCTGACCTTCGCCGTCACCGCGCCCGCCGAGCACCACCACGTGCCGCTGCTGCTCTCGCCGTTCGCCTACTCCACCTACCGGGGCAGCTGAGGCGCGCCGGTTCCACGTGCAACACCGGCGCAGTGCAACACCGGCGCAACGGGTGTGCGGCAGGCTGCGCGCATGGCGATCGTGCTCGGACCCAACCAGTACGGGAAGGCGGAGGTCCGCGTCGTCGCGGTCGACCGCAGCTCCCCCCGGCACGAGCTCGTCGACCTCAACGTGAGCACCAGCCTGCGCGGGGACTTCACCGCCGCGCACACGCGGGGCGACAACGCGCACGTGCTGACCACCGACGCGCAGAAGAACACCGTCTTCGCCTTCGCCCGCGACGGCGTCGGCTCCCCGGAGGCGTTCGGGCTGCGGCTGGCCCGCCACCTGGCCGGGTCCTACGACTGGATCACCGGCGCCCGCGTGGCCGTGGAGTCCTACGGCTGGGAGCGGATCGCCGTCGGCGGGCAGCCGCACGACCACGCCTTCCGCCGGCCGGGCGGGGAGGTCCGGACGGCGGTGGCCACCGTGGACGGCGACGACGTGCACGTGCTGGCCGGCCTGTCCGACCTCGTCGTCCTCAAGACCACCGGCTCGGAGTTCTGGGGCTTCCCCCGCGACCGGTACACGACGCTGGCCGAGACCCGCGACCGCGTCCTCGCCACCGCGGTCACCGCGCGCTGGCGGTACACCCCGGCCGACGGCGCACTCGACGGCAGGGACTGGTCGGGCCTGCACGCCGGCGTCCGGACGGTGCTGCTCGAGGCGTTCGCCGCCACGCACTCCCTCGCGCTGCAGCAGACGCTGTACCGGATGGGCCAGGCGGTGCTCGAGGCCTTCCCCGACGTCGCCGAGGTGCGGTTGTCGATGCCCAACAGGCACCACTTCCTGCAGGACCTCTCGGCGTACGGCCTGGACAACACCCCCGGCTCGGACCACCCCGTCGTCTACCACGCCGACGACCGCCCCTACGGGCTCATCGAGGGCAGCGTGCTCCGCGACGACGTCCCGCCGGCCGAGGTCGCGTGGCTGGGCACGCCGGGCTTCTGCTGAGGTGGGGGCCGTGAGCGACGAGCGCGAGGTCCTGACCTACGAGCTGTTCGGCACCGCGGCGCGGGAGCTGGCGCAGCAGGTCGCCGACGACGGCTTCGAGCCCGACCTGGTCCTGTCGATCGCCCGCGGCGGGCTGTTCCTCGGCGGGGCGCTGGGCTACGCGCTCGACGTCAAGAACCTGTTCGTGATGAACGTGGAGTTCTACACCGGCGTCGACGAGCGGCTGGACCTGCCGGTGGTGCTCCCGCCGACGCTGGACGCCGTCGACCTGACCGGCGCGAACGTGCTGGTCGCCGACGACGTCGCGGACACGGGCAAGACGCTGGAGCTGGTCCGCGACTTCTGCGCGGGCTACGTCTCCGACGTGCGGACGGCGGTCGTCTACGAGAAGCCGCGCTCGGTGGTCAGCTGCGACTACGTGTGGAAGCGCACCGACCGGTGGATCGACTTCCCGTGGTCGTCGCTGCCGCCGGTGCGCACCCGCAGCACCCGCCCGCCGCACTGACGGCCGTCGAGCCCGAACCGGTGACGCCGGAGAACGTGCGGGCGGTGTGCGAGCTCCTGGTCCCGGCGCTCTGACGGGCCCGGCGGTCAGCGCCGGGTGGAGACGGTGACGGTGAACCGGCGGTCGTGCGCGGCCGGGCGGGTCGAGCCGACCAGCCGCCGCAGCGCCGCCCGGTGCGGCAGCCGGTTGTTGTAGACCGTCCACAGCTCCCCGCCCGGCCGCAGCACCCGCGCCGCGGCGGCGAACAGGCGGTCGGCGGCGGCGGTGACGACGGCGGCGCCGAGGTGGAACGGCGGGTTGCAGACGACCAGGTCCACGCTCGCGTCGGGCACGGTCGCGGCGGCGTCGTCGCGCAGGACCCGCACCCGATCCAGCCCGGCGCGGGCGAGCGTGGCCCGCGCGGAGGCGACCGCGGCGGCCGACTGGTCGGTGGCGGCCACCTCCAGGTCCGGCCGGGAGCGGGCGAGGACGGCGGCCAGCACGCCGGTGCCGCAGCCGAGGTCCAGGGCGGTGCGCGCCTCCGGGGCGGCGGCGTCGAGCGCGGCGACGAGCAGCCGGGTGCCCTCGTCGACCCGGGCCCCGGCGAACGCGGCGCCGTGCGCGCAGACGTCGAGGTCCAGGACGTCGTCGTGCCGGCAGCGGGGGAAGGACGGCGCGACGCCGGGTCGCGGCCCGCGGGCGACCAGCACCCGCGACTTCTGCCGGGCGAGGGTGGCCGAGACCTCGGCGAACCCGGTGCGCAGCACGTCGTTCATGCCGAGCGTCATGTGCTTGACCCGCCCGCCGACCAGCACGGTGACGTCCCGGGCGGCCGCCGCCGCGGCCAGCTCGGTCAGCTCCCGGAGCGCGTCGAGGGCCTTGGGCGCGCGGGCCAGCACGAGCGTCGCGCCGTCGAACAGGGCGGCGTCCAGGCTCCCCGGGCGGTGGGTGCCGGTCAGGCCGGTGCGCTCGGCGTTGAGGGCCAGGGCCCGCTCGCCGACCAGCAGGTCCTGGGCCACCCGGACGTCGCGCGCTCCGGCCGCGACCGCGCCGAGGGTGAGCGCGCCGTACGCGTCGTCGACGACGACCACCCGCTGCCCGGTCAGGTCCCCGGCGGTGTCGAGCAGCAGCCGGTCGGTGGCGTCGACGGCGACCAGGTCCGGGGCCTCGACGTCGGGCTCCCGCCGCAACTGCGCGAGCACCGCGTCGGGGGTCACGTGGCGGCGACGAAGGAGGCGACGACGCGGCCCAGCTCCGGGCCGACGTCCTCCTGGAGGAAGTGCCCGCCGCCGCGCAGGGTCGTGTGCGGCACGCCCCGGGCGCCGGGCACCAGCCGCTGGAAGACGCGGTCGCCGCCGCCGGTGATCGGGTCGGAGTCGGAGAAGGCGGTGAGCAGCGGTTTCTCCCAGCGGGTGAGGACCTCCCACGCCGCCCGGTTGGCGGCCGCGGCGGGGTCGTCGGGCGCCGTCGGCACGAGGCTCGGGAAGACGCGGGCGCCGGCCTTGGACGCCTCGTCGGGGAACGGCGCGTCGTAGGCGGCGACCACCTCGGGCGGCAGCTCGGTGACCGTGCCGTTGGCGACGACCCGGCCGACGTCGAACGCCCGCGCGGTGGCGGCGAACCGCTGCCAGGCGAGGAAGGCCTCGCTCATCGGGGCGTCGCCGGTGGGCAGGCCGGTGTTGGCGACGACGAGCCGGGCGAACCGGTCGGGGTGCTCGGCCGCCAGACGCAGGCCGACCAGCCCGCCCCAGTCCTGGCCGACCAGCGTGACCCCCACCAGGCCGAGGCCCTCGAACAGCGTCCGGCGCATCCACTCGACGTGCGCCGCGTAGCTGTAGGCGGCCGGGTCGGTGGGCTTGTCCGAGCGGCCGAAGCCGACCAGGTCGGGGGCGACGACGCGCAGGCCGGCGGCGGTGAGCTCCGGGATCACGCGCCGCCAGAGGAAGGACCAGGACGGCTCGCCGTGCAGCAGGACGACGACCTCGCCGGAGGCCGGGCCGACGTCGACCACCGCGACCCGCAGCGGCGTGCCGTCCCCGCCGTCGACGGTGACGTACGTGGGCGGGTACGGGAAGTCCGGCAGCGCGGCGAACCGCTCCTCCGGCGTGCGGACGACGTCCACGGGTCTCCCTGAGGTCACACGCCGGGGAGGCCGACCGGGCAGCTCACGCCGGTCGAGTGCACCGGGCAGTAGCCGTTCGGCACCTTGTGCAGGTACTGCTGGTGGTGGTCCTCGGCGTGGAAGAAGTCACCGAGCGGGGCGATCTCGGTGGTGACGTCGCCGTAGCCGGCCGCTCTCAGCCGCTCCTGGTACTGGTCGCGGCTGGCGCGGGCGGCGGCCTCCTGCTCCGGCGTCCCGAAGTAGACCGCCGAGCGGTACTGCGTGCCGACGTCGTTGCCCTGCCGCATGCCCTGGGTGGGGTCGTGGTCCTCCCAGAAGACCTTGAGCAGTTCGCCGTAGGTGACGGCGGCGGGGTCGAAGACGACGAGCACGACCTCGGTGTGCCCGGTGCGCGCCGAGCACACCTCCTCGTAGGTCGGGTTCGGCGTGTACCCGCCCGCGTAGCCGGCGGCCGTGGAGTACACGCCGGGCACCTGCCAGAACACCTTCTCGACGCCCCAGAAGCAGCCCGCGCCGAACACGGCGGTCTGCATCCCCTCGGGGAACGGCGGCCGGATGCGGTTGCCGTTCACCGCGTGGGTCTCCGGGACGTGCGGCAGCGGGTCGGGACGACCCGGCAGCGCGTCCTCCGGCGACACCGGCTGGGTCCTGGACCGGGAGAACAACATGATCCGAGCCTAGGACGACCGCACCACCCGGCGGCGCGGCCGCGTCGGGACGGCGGCAGGATCACCCGCGGACCCGGATCGACGACGCAGGGAGCGACCGTGCCGATCACCGCCCGCGAGTGGCACCTGGCCGCCCGTCCCCACGGCGAGCCCACCCCCGACGACTTCCGGCTGGTCGAGGTCGAGCACCCGGACCCGGCCGAGGGCCAGGTGGTGGTGCGGATGGTCGCCATGTCGGTGGACCCGTACATGCGCGGGCGGATGCGGCTGGGCCCCTCGTACGCGGCGCCGTGGGAGGTCGGCGAGGTGATGAGGGGCGGCGCCGTCGGCCGCGTCGTCGAGTCCCGCTCCCCCGACGTGCCCGAGGGCGCGCTGGTGCTCACCGACGCCGCCTGGCGCGACGTCGCCGTCCTCGACGCCCGCGCGGTCCGGCAGCTGCCGGCCACCGAGGACCTGCCCCTGACCTACTCCCTCGGCGTCCTCGGGATGCCGGGGCTGACCGCCTGGGCCGGACTGTTCCGGGTGGCCGCCTTCCGGGAGGGCGACGCCGTGTTCGTCTCCGGCGCGGCCGGGGCGGTGGGCAGCGCGGTCGGGCAGTTCGCGAGGCTGCGCGGCGCCTCGGCGGTGGTCGGCAGCGCGGGCAGCCCGGACAAGGTGGCCTGGCTGCGCGAGATCGGCTTCACCGCCGCCTTCGACTACCACGACGGGCGGGTGAAGGACCTGCTCGCGCAGGCCGCGCCCGACGGCGTCGACGTCTACTTCGACAACGTCGGCGGCGAGCACCTCGACGCCGCGCTGGGTGCGCTGCACGTGCACGGCCGGGTGGCGATCTGCGGCGCCATCTCGGGCTACAACGCCACGGAGTCGGTGCCCGGGCCGAAGAACTTCAGCTCGCTGATGATCGCCAAGCGGCTCGCGGTCACCGGGCTGCTCGTCGGCGACCACACCGACCTGCACGGCGAGTTCACCGAGACGGTGTCCGGCTGGATCCGGTCGGGGCAGCTCGCCGTCCGCGAGACCGTCTACGAGGGCCTGGAGAACGCCGTGGCGGCCTTCCTCGACCTGCTCAAGGGGGCCAACACCGGGAAGATGGTCGTCCGGCTGGCGCCCGACCCGGATTGAGGCGGGACGGCACCGGGAAGGGGCCGGACATGTGGCTGCTCCTCACCCGCCGGCTGCGGGTCTGGTTCATCGTGACCGTCCTCGTCCCGCTGGGCACCGGGCTGCTCCGGCGTGCCGGGCTCGCCCTCGAGCGGCGGACCGGGCCGACCCAGCTCAGCCGCGGGCTGCTGCGGGCCGGCGACCTCGGCGACCGGGCGCGGGCCCGGCTGCGCGGCGGTGGCCGACGGCGCCGGTGACCACCGCGGAGCGGGTCCCGGCCCTCGACCACCTACCGGCGACCGCGCCCACCCGCGCGGTCGCCGTCTTCGCGCACGGGGGCACGGTGGCCAGCGTCGAGCCGCCGCGTGAGCGCGCGCTGTCCCTGGTGCGGATGCGGGCGATCCAGGAGGCGGTGTCCCGCGCCGCGGCGGGTCGGGGGGTGGAGACCTACCTGGTCCGCTACCGCGTGGCGGGCTGGAACGGGGTCGCCGCGGACGCGCACGCCGACGTCCGCTGGGCGCTGGACCGCGTGCGCGAGCGGCACGGCGACGTCCCGGTGGTGCTGGTGGGGCACTCGATGGGCGGCCGGGCGGTGCTGCGCGCCGGCGACGACCCGTCGGTGACCGCGGTCTGCGGGCTCGCGCCGTGGACGCCGCCCGGCGAGCCGGTCGGCCACCTGCGCGGCCGCACCGTCGTCCTCGCCCACGGCCGCGGCGACCGCTGGGTGCCGGCGCGGCTGTCGGCGGACTTCGCCGTGCGCGCGCACCGGGCCGGCGCGCGGGTCGCGCGGTTCACCCTGCCCGGCGGGCACGGCATGGTGCGCCGGGTCGGCCGATGGCACGCGCTGGTCCGCGACGTCGTCCTGGCCGGGGCCGGGCTGGCCCCGTGGCGTGCCGACCTGGGGGACGCTCTGGGCGCCCCGGACGGGGAGGGGCTCGCCGTCCCGCTGTGAGGCGGCGCTTCAGGACTGGGAGTGCGCGTGGAGGAAGTGCTCGCCGACGTCGTCGGCGTCATGGTCACCGTCGTCGAGGCGTGCGGGGCCGTGGTCATCTTCGCCGGCGCGCTGTGGGCCTTCGCCCGCTTCCTGTGGGTGGGGCTGCGCCGCGGCGGGTCGTCGGCCTTCGTGCCGGTCCGCCTCACCCTGGGCCGGTTCCTCGCCCTGGGCCTGGAGTTCCAGCTGGCCAGCGACGTGCTGCGGACGGCGGTCGCGCCGAGCTTCCGCGAGCTCGGGCAGCTGGCGGCGGTCGCGGCGATCCGCACGGCGCTGAACTGGTTCCTGTCCAAGGAGATCGCCGAGGAGCGGCGGCAGGTGGCCGAGGAGACCGGTGCGCCGGCGCCCGACCCGGCGTCGGCGGAGCACCGCGGACGCGGGGTGTGACCTCGCTCGGCCCCGTTCCCGGGTTGCTGGCCCTCGGCGTCAGCGGGCTCGCCCTGGTCGCCGGGGTGGTGGCGCTCGCGAGCACCCGGCGCCCGCGCCTCGCCCTCGCGGTGTTCCTGGACCTCCTGCTCGCGGCGGGGCTGCTGCGCCTGGCCACCGAGCCGACGTGGTCGTCGGTGGGCACCGCGGCCGCCGTCGTCGCGCTGCGCCGGGTGATCGGCGCGGGCCTGCGGGCGGGCGGCCGGGCCCTGTCCCCGCCCCCGTCCCGCACGACCCCGGACAGGACCCGATGACCCATCCCCTCGGCGCCGGGCTGCGCCGCGTGCACCGCCCACCACACCGGCGAGGACGCCGGCGCCGTCCCGGTGCTGGCCCGGCGGTTCCCGGAGCTGCAGCCGGTGCTCGACGAGATGGCCGAGGACCACGTGGGGATCTCCGGCGTCCTCGCCCGCGTCGAGGAGCTGGCCGGCGAGCTGGCCGCGACCGGCTCCCCGGATCGGCGGCCGGCCTCCTGGGGGACCGGCCGCCGTCTCCTCAGGAGAACAGCGCGCTGTAGCCGTTGAGCGCGGGCTGGCCGCCGAGGTGGGCGTAGAGCACGGTCGACGACGGGTCGATCTCGCGGCGGCCGACCAGGTCGAGCAGCGCGGCCATCGACTTCCCCTCGTACACGGGGTCGGTGACCATGCCCTCGGTGCGGGCGGCGGTCTCCATGGCGCGGATCGTCGCCGCGTCGGGGATGCCGTAGACGCCGCCGTGGTAGCGCTCGTCGAGCTCGACGTCGTCGAGGGTCAGCTCGCGTTGCACGCCGATCGCCCGTGCCGTCCGCTGGGCGATGCGCAGCACCTGGTCGCGGGTCTCGGCGGGCTTGGCGGAGGCGTCGACGCCGAGGACCCGCCGCGGCCGGCCACCCTGCTCCTCGAGCAGCGCGAACCCGGCGACCATCCCGGCCTGCGTGGACCCGGTGACCGAGCAGACGACGACGGTGTCGAAGAAGACGCCGAGCTCGGCCTCCTGCTGCGCCACCTCCAGCGCCCAGTTGGCGAACCCGTGCCCGCCGAGCGGGTGGTCGCTGGCGCCGGCCGGGATGGCGTAGGGCCTGCCGCCGCGCGCCTCGATCTCGGCGAGCGCGGCCTCCCAGCTCTCCTTGAACCCGATGCCGAACCCGGCCCTGACCAGCCGCACGTCCGCCCCGGCGAGCCGGCTGACCAGGATGTTGCCGACCTTGTCGTACACGGCGTCGGGCCAGTCGACCCAGCTCTCCTGCACCAGCACGCACGACAGCCCGACGTGCGCGGCGACGGCGGCCACCTGCCGGGTGTGGTTGCTCTGCACGCCGCCGATCGAGACGAGGGTGTCGCAGCCCCGGGCGAGCGCGTCGGCGACGAGGTACTCGAGCTTGCGGGTCTTGTTGCCGCCGTAGGCGATGCCGGAGTTGCAGTCCTCCCGCTTGGCCCAGACCCCGGCGCCGCCGAGGTGCGCGGTGAGCCGGTCCAGCCGGTGCACCGGCGAGGGGCCGAACAGCAGCGGGGTGCGGGGGAAGTCAGCGAGGGTCGTCACGGGGGTCCTCCAGTTCGGACAGCAGGGCCGTCCAGATCTCGGTGGTGGTGGCGACGGCGGCGTCGACGTCGGCGGCCTCGCAGGCGGTGATCAGGCGCTCGTGCAGGGCGACGGACCCGCGGCCGTGCGCCGCGGCGAACCGGGCCCGCTCCAGGCGGCGGACGGCGGGGGTGAGCCGCTCGACGGTCGCGGTCAGTGCGGTGTTGCCGGCCCGGTCGAGCAGCACGCCGTGCAGCTCGTCGTCGGCGGCCAGCGCCGCGTCGAGGTCCCCGGCGTCCACGGCCGCGGCGAAGCGCTCGTTGGCCGCGCGCATCGCGGCGACGTCGTCGCCGGTCACCCGGCCGGCCGCCTCCCGGGCGGCCAGCTCGTGCATCGCCCGGACCACGACGGCGGCGTCGTGCACCTGCCGCGGCCGCAGCGGGGTGACCCGCGTGTGGCTCTGCGGCTTGGCCTCGACCAGCCCCTCGTCGACGAGCTTGGCCAGCGCGGCACGCACCGGCGCCACCGACAGGCCGAGGCGGGTGGCCAGCTCGGTGTCCTTGACGACGGCGCCGGGCGCGAGGTCGCCGCTGACGATCGCGGACCGGATGCGGGCCAGCGCCTGGTCGCGCAGCAGCACCCGTCCGACGGGCACGAGCGGAGCGGTCACAACTGACATCTCAGATGTCAGAGACGGTGGCGTCAACCCCCGGGCGCCGTCCGCGCGCGCGGAAGGCGGGAAACCGGCGCCCGGTGGCAGGCGCGGGCCTCGTCGGGGCGGGGACCGGGCCACATGATCACGAGCATGGACTGGAGCACCGAACCCGCCGACGCGGCTGCGCACTTCGCCCGCCGGCTGGCCGTGGAGACCGACGTGTCCGACGTGTACGCCGCGCTGCGCTCGGGTGAGCCGGGCTTCGTGCTGCTCGACAGCCGCAGCGGGGAGGCGTGGGACCAGGGGCACGTGCCCGGCGCCGTCCACCTGCCCGGCCGCGAGGTCGCCGCCCGCGCGGAGGCCGAGCTGGACCGGTCCGTCCCGGTGGTCACCTACTGCTGGGGCCCGGGCTGCAACGGGGCCACCCGCGCGGCGCTGGTGCTGGCGCTGCTCGGCTACCGGGTGCGGGAGATGATCGGCGGCTTCGAGTACTGGGCGCGGGAGGGGCTGCCGGTCGAGACCGCGGACGGCCTCACCCGCCCGGACGTCGACCCGCTGACCGCGCCGGTCAGCTGCGGGTGCTGAGGTCGGGGACGTCGTCGTCGGCCAGGCGGGCCCACAGCAGCTCGTCGTGCTTGACGCCGTCGCCGTAGCGGAACGAGCGGCGCAGCCGGCCCTCGAAGGTGAACCCGGCCTTCTCCGCCACCCGGCCCGACGCCGGGTTCTCCACCGCGTGCACCAGCTCGACCCGGTCGACCGGCAGCGCGGCGAAGCCCCAGCGCAGCGCGGCGTCGACGGCGCGGGGGGCCACCCCGCGGCCGCGCGCGGCGGGCACCGTCCAGTAGCCCACCTCGGCGTCGCCCTGGTCGAGGTCGATCGAGTGCAGGTTGACCGAGCCGAGCAGCTCGCCGCCGGCGGCGTCGACGACGGCCCAGGCGGCGATCCGCCCGCTGCTCCAGTCGGCGCGGCGGGCCACCCAGATCCGCGCGTCCTCGAGCGTGGCCACCCGGCCCGGGTTGCTCCACACGGTCGTGGCCGGGTCGGTGAGGGCGGCGTGGACGGTCCCGGCGTCGCCGGCCCGCCACGGGCGCAGGCGCAGCGGGCCGGCGGGCACCTCGACGGGGGCGGGGACGACGTCGGTCACGCCCCCGATCGTGCCGGAGGGCTCAGTCCTCCCCGGAGCCCGGCTCGGCCATCTTCCGGTTGAGCTTGGCCGCCACGTTGCCCGGCGTGATCGCCGACAGCCGGCCCATCGCCTTGCTGGCCAGCGACCCGGCGAACACCGACGCCTCGCCCTTCATCAGGCCCTCGAAGCCCTGCCGGGCGACCTGCGCCGGGTCGTCCTTGGCGTCGGTGGCGCCCAGCCGGGTGTCGGTGAGGTCGCCGCGGTCGAAGAACTCGGTGTCGGTGGGCCCGGGCAGCAGGGCGGTCACGCTGACGCCGCGGTCGGACAGCTCCTCGCGCAGCGACAGCGCCAGGTGCTGGGTGAACGCCTTGCTGGCTCCGTAGACGGCCTGGAAGGGCTGGGGCGCCTGCGAGGCCACCGACGAGGTGATGAGGATCCGGCCCTCACCACGGGCGGCCATGTCCTGCGCGACGGCCTTGCCGACGTGCACCGTCGACCCGCAGTTGAGCGCGACGATCTCCAGCTCCCGCGACAGGTCGGTGTCGGTGAACGCCCCGCCGACGCCGACCCCGGCGTTCAGCGCGGCGGCGGCCAGCGGGCGACCGGCGCCGCGGACGGCCGCCACCAGCAGCTCGCAGCCCTCGTACCGCGACAGGTCGGCGCGGACCGGCGAGACGTGCGCCCCCAGGCCGCGCAGCGTCTCGGCGGCGGCGTCCAGCTCGTCGTCCTCGGCCGCGACGATCAGGTCGAAGCCGTTCTCGGCGAACTGTCTGGCCAGCTCCAGGCCGATGCCGCTGGAGGCTCCGGTGACGAGGGCGAGGGGGCGGTCGCTGGGCAGGGTCACGGGGACTCCCGGGGGTCGGTCGCGGGCTGCGGTCGCCCCGGTCATGCCCGGTCCGGCGGGGACCGACCCATCCGCTCAGACCGCGACGGAGACCCCGATCCCGCCGCGGGTGTCGGCGCCGTGGCGGGCGATCTCGGTGTCGAGGTCCAGCGGGCGGGTCGTCATGGCCTGCGCGCGGACGTCGTCGGTGACCCGGTCGGCGGGGAGCAGCCAGGAGACCTCGAACTCCAGGCCGTCGGGGTCCTGGGCGTAGAGGGCCTTGGTGGTGGCGTGGTCGGAGGCGCCGACCAGGGCCCCGGCGGCGGCCAGGGCGTCGCGGACCCGGGCCAGCTCGGCGAGCGTGTCCACCTCCCAGGCCAGGTGGTACAGCCCGACGGTCGAGCGGCCGGCCTGCGACGGCCCGGCGTCGGCCCCGGCGGCGAAGAGACCGAGGTCGTGGTCGTTGGTCGACGCCTCGGCCTGCAGGAACACCGCCCGGCCGGGGATCTCCGCCTTGACCCGGAAGCCGAGCACGTCGCGGTAGAAGGCGGTGCTGCGCTCGACGTCGCGGACGTGGAGGACGGCGTGGTTGAGGCGCTGGACCGGCATCGCGGGCTCCTGGTGCGGGGAGGACGGGTGCACCTCCGCGGAGGTGCACCCCCAGTGTGCGCGGGGATCGATGAACGTTCAAGCAGTTGCGCGGCGGGACGACGGGGTAGAGGCCCGGCATGGACCACTCACGCGCACCCGTCCTCGAGGCCCTGCAGGAGTTCCGCCGCCGCGGCGACGTCGTCTACGGCCCGCCGGGACACAAGCAGGGCCGCGGCGTCGACCCGCGGGTGCTGGAGGTCGTCGGTGCCGACGTCTTCCGCAGCGACGTCCTGTCGCTCAACGGGCTCGACGACCGGCGGGAGTCGCAGGGCGTGGTCACCCAGGCCGAGGACCTCATGGCCGACGCCGTCGACGCCGACCGGGCGTTCTTCTCCACCTGCGGCAGCTCGCTGTCGGTCAAGAGCGCGATGATCTCCGTGGCCGGGCCGGGCGAGACCATGCTGGTCAGCCGCAACGCGCACAAGTCGGTGGTCGCGGGGCTGATCATCAGCGGCATCCGGCCGGTATGGGTGCACCCGCACTTCGACGCCGAGCGGCAGCTGGCCCACCCGCCGGAGCCCGAGGACGTCCGGCGCGCGCTCGACGCCCACCCCGAGGCCAAGGGCATGCTGCTGATCACCCCGACCGACTGGGGCACCTGCGCCGACGTCGCCGGCGTCGCCGAGGTGCTGCACGGGCGGGACCTGCCGCTGATCGTGGACGAGGCCTGGGGCGCCCACCTGCCCTTCCACCCCGACCTGCCGGCCTGGGGCATGGACGCCGGCGCCGACGTCGTGGTCACGAGCGTGCACAAGATGGGCGGGGCGGTCGAGCAGTCGTCGGTCTTCCACCTCCGCGGCGACCGGGTGGACCCCGACGTGCTCAAGCAGCGCGAGGACCTGCTGGGGACGACGAGCTCCTCGGCGCTGGTCTACCTGACCCTCGACGGCTGGCGGCGGCAGATGGTCGAGCACGGCCGCGAGCTGCTGGGCGCGGCGATCGAGCGGGCCGGCCGGGTCGCGGAGGCGGTCCGGGGCACGGCGGGCCTCCGCCTCATGGGCCGCGAGGTGGTCGGCCCCGGGATGGCCTTCGACCTCGACCCGCTGGTGCTCACGATCGACGTCCGGGAGCTGGGGATCACCGGCTACCAGGCCGGGGACTGGCTGCGCGCCGAGCGGCACGTCGACGTCGGCTCGGCCGACGCCTGCCGGATCAGCGCCCGCCTCACCCACGCCGACGACGACGCGACGGAGGCGACGCTGGTCGAGGCGCTGCGCGCGCTCGTCGACGGCGCGGGCTCGATGGAGCGCCCCCCGCGGGTCGACCTGCCCGAGCCGCGCGCCCTGGAGCTGGAGAACGCCATGACCCCGCGGGACGCGTTCTTCGGCCGCGTCGAACAGGTGCCGATCGCGGAGGCGGCCGGCCGCGTCGTCGCGGAGATGGTCAGCCCCTACCCGCCGGGCGTGCCGGTGCTCGCACCGGGCGAGCGGGTCAGCCAGGAGGCGCTGGACTACCTGACCAGCGGGGTCGAGGCCGGGATGCTCGTCCCCGACGCGGCCGACCCGACGATGAAGAGCCTGCGGGTCGTCATCGAGTGAGTGGGCACCGCAGCGGGCGCCGGCGAGCGAGGGGCGGAGCGAACGGGCCGCGAAGCGGCGGGATGAGCACCGAGTGACGGTCACGGTCGCGGTCGACGACGCCCTGCGCCCGCTGCTGCCGGCCCGGGACCGGGCGTCGGGCCGGCGGGTGCTCGCCGCCGACCCCGACGCGACCGCGGGCCACCTGGTGCAGGCCGCCGGCGTCCCGCTGACCGAGGTGGGCGAGCTGCTCGTCGACGGCGTCCCCCTGTCCCGGGACGCGCGGCCGCCGCCGGGCGCGACCGTCGTCGTCCGTCCCGTCCCCCGGCCCCAGCCGGTGCCGCCCGGGGGCTTCCTGCTCGACGTCGGGCTGGGCGCCCTGGCCCGGCGGATGCGGCTGCTGGGCCTGGACGCCGCGTGGTCGCCGGAGGCCCGCGCCCCGGACGCCGACGACGCCGAGCTGGTCGCGGCCGCCGTCGCCGAGGACCGGGTGCTGCTCACCCAGGACCGCGGGCTGCTCATGCGCCGCGCACTGCCGGCGGGCGCCTGGGTGCGCGGCGCGGCGCCCGACGAGCAGCTCGCCGACGTCCTCGACCGCTTCCGCCCGCCGCTCGCGCCGCTCACCCGCTGCCCGGCCTGCAACGGCCTGCCGGTCGCCGTCGACGCCGCCGCGGTGGCCGGCGAGCTGGAGCCGGGCACCCGGCGCACCGCGACCGACTTCTCCCGCTGCCCGGGCTGCGGCCGCGTCTACTGGCGCGGAGCGCACGCCCGCCGGATCGACGCCCTCGTCGAGCGCGCGCGGCGGCTCACCGCCGGCTGACCCAGGACAGCCTCACCTCGGCCCCCGGGGGCCACGTCCTGGCCCCACCGTGACACCCGGGGCGGGCAGAGCGGGTGGCAGGAACCCCCGTCCCGTCCCCTGCGAGGCCCCCGTGTACCTGTCGAAGACCGAGGCCGCCGTCCTGCCGACGACGCTCGTCGGCACCCCCAGGACGCCCCCGCCGGCCGCCACCGGGCGCCGGCGCGTCTGGCCGCTGCTCGGCCCGGCCTTCGTCGCCGCCGTCGCCTACGTCGACCCGGGCAACTTCGCCACCAACTTCTCCGGCGGCGCCTCGTTCGGCTACACGCTGCTGTGGGTGATCGTCGCGGCCAACCTCATGGCGATGCTCATCCAGAGCCTCACCGCCAAGCTGGGCCTGGCCACCGGCCGCGACCTCGCCACCAACTGCCGGGAGCGGCTGCCGCGGCCGGTCACCCGGGGGCTGTGGCTGCAGGCCGAGGCGGTCGCCATCGCCACCGACCTCGCCGAGATCGTCGGCGGCGCGGTGGCGCTGAACCTGCTGTTCGGGGTGCCGCTGCCGATCGGCGGGGTCATCACCGCCGTCGTCGCCTTCGTCCTGCTCGGCGCCCAGTCGCGGGGGCACCGGCCGTTCGAGCGGGTCATCACCGGGCTGCTGCTGGTCATCGGCGCCGGGTTCGCCTACACGCTGGTCGGGTCGGGGATCGACGTCGGCGGGCTGGCCGGCGGCATGGTGCCCTCCTTCGACGGCCCGGAGAGCCTGGTGCTGGCCGCGGGCATCCTCGGCGCCACGGTCATGCCGCACGTCATCTACGTGCACTCCGCGCTGACCCCGGGCCGCTACGGCGACGTCGTCACCGCGGGCCGGACCGAGCAGGGACGGCGCCGGCTGCTGCGGGCCCAGCGGATCGACGTCCTGGTGGCCATGGGGTTGGCCGGGCTGGTCAACGCGGCGATGCTGGTCATCGCCGCGCAGCTGTTCACCGCCGACGACGGCATCGCGTCGCTGGAGAGCGTGCACGCGGGCCTGGGCGACCAGCTCGGCGCCGGCGCGGCGCTGGCCTTCGCCGTCGCGCTGCTGGCCAGCGGGTTCGCCTCCTCCTCGGTCGGCACGCACGCCGGGCAGGTCGTGATGGCCGGGTTCCTCAAGCGGCACGTCCCGGTGCTCGTCCGCCGGCTGGTCACCCTCGCCCCGGCGCTGGCCGTGCTCGTCCTCGGCGGCGACCCCACCACCGCGCTGGTCTGGTCGCAGGTCGTGCTCAGCTTCGGGATCCCGTTCGCGCTGGTGCCGCTGCTGTGGCTGACCAGCCGCCGCGACCTCATGGGCGGCTGGGTGAACCGGCGCGTGACCACGGTGGCGGGTTCGGTGGTCGCTCTGCTGATCATCGGCCTCAACGCCCACCTGCTGGTGGGCCTGGTCCTCTGAGCCGGCCGCGGGCCTCAGGCGGGTTCCGGGACCCCGCCGGGGTCACCGCCGGGATCGTCCGGCGTCGGCTCGACCGGCGCCGGCGGCAGGGGCTCCGGCGCGTCGGGGAGCAGCTCGCCCGGGTCGTCGGGGACCGGCTCCGTCGGGTCGATGACCGGGTCCGGTTCGGGGATCGGCGAGACCATCCGCCGAGTCAACCAGCGGGTCCGGTCAGGCGCGACGGGTCAGGAGCGGGCGGCGGCGAGGTCGGCGGTGGCCCGGACGTCGTCGGCGGTCGGGGACGCCCTGGCCGTCGTCGGCCACCGGCTGGACCGGCTGTCCGGCCCGCGCGCCGGGGACTGATCAGGCGACCGCCGTCCCCAGCACGTGCGGGCTGGCCGGCACGCGGACGCGCGCGGGCGGGAAGTCGAAGCGCCGCACCCGCCGCACCGTGAAGCCCGCACGCTCGATGTCGGCGACCTGGTCGGTGGCGGTGTGGCAGCCCCCCGCGAACAGCGGCCAGACGGTGGCGTCGACCAGGCGCTGCACCCGCCGCAGCCGCCGGTCCTCGGCGACGGTGTGCTCGAGGAACCGCAGCTCCCCGCCGGCACCCAGCACCCGGCGCAGCTCGCCGAGCGCCCCCGCCCGCTCCCGGATGCTGCACAACACCAGGCACAGCACCGCGGCGTCGGCCGCGCCGTCGGGCAGCGGCAGCGCGTCGGCCGTGCCGGCGTGCACCTCGACGGCGACGCCAGCCGTCCCCGCCGCCCGCTCGGCCGCGGCCCGCAGCCGCGGCTCGGGCTCCACCGCGACGACGCGGGTGACCGCCGGCGGGTAGTGGCGGAAGTTCAGCCCGTTGCCGCACCCGACCTCGACCACCACGCCGGTCAGCCCGGCGAGCAGCTCGCGGCGCAGGTCGGCCATGCCGGCCTCCTCGAGGCGCCGGCTCACCCGGTCGTAGCAGCGGCTGAAGACGGGGCGGGGGCGATCGGTCGCCATGCGGCACGGTCCCGGCGACGCCGGGACCGCGTCAAGCGGGCAGGCGCGTCGACCAGGTGGACAGCCCGCCGGCGCGCACGAAGCCGAGCGCCTCGTTGACCGCGACCATCGGCCGGTTGGAGTCGGAGTTGTACGTGCTGATCCGCCGGACCTCGGGCAGCGTCGCGGCGAGCTCGCGCAGGACCGCGGTCTTCACGCGGGCGCCGAGGCGGTGGCCGCGGTGCTCGCGCAGGACCAGGGTGGCGCCCTGGTGGGCGCGCTCGGGCTGCGCGAGCGGCACGTGCAGCTCGGTGAAGGCGACCAGCCGGCCGTCCCGGACCGCGCCGGCGGACAGGACGGTGCGGCCGCGGTCCAGGACGACGGTCTCCTGCTCCCGGACCCGGGCGGCATCCCAGTCCTCCTCGCCGACCGGCACGTCCCCGCTCGGCGCGTCCGTCGACATCCGGCGGCCGAGCAGCGCCCGGTCCTCGAGCAGCCCGTCCGGCGTCCGGTCCCGCCAGGTGAGCACCTCGTAGCCGGCGCTCGCGGCGGCCGCCCCGGCCTCCAGGGCCGCCAGCCGGTCCTCGTCCACGGGCAGCAGCAGGTCGCGGCGGGTCTCCTGCAGGCCGCAGGTCCACCCGTGCCCCTGCGCGAAGGCGCGGCCGGCCGTGCCCGGCCCGGGCTCGTCGACCTCGGCCACCAGCGACGAGCGCCCGGCCGCCGCGGCCAGCCGCGCCGCCTCCGCCAGCAGCGCGGTGCCGACGCCGCGCCGGCGGGCGGCGGGGTGCACGGCGACGTCGACGTACGCCACCGAGGTGTTGTCGCGCACCGGCAGCAGCAGGCGCAGGGCGCCGACGACGGCGCCGTCGGCGACCGCGGCCCGGTGGGTGCCCCGCAGCG
Organism: Geodermatophilus sp. SYSU D00698; assembly: GCF_054050335.1. NCBI lineage: Bacteria > Bacillati > Actinomycetota > Actinomycetes > Geodermatophilales > Geodermatophilaceae > Geodermatophilus > Geodermatophilus sp. SYSU D00698. Next base: position 74,563 of record NZ_JBJGZD010000008.1, on the reverse strand, counting down.
CGCCGCCCGGGGTGGTCAGCCGCCGGCCCAGCGCGACGTGGTCGCTCGCCGGCCGCGGGGCCTCGCCGGGACGGTCGGCGCGCTGCGCCGCCGCCCAGACCCCGCACCAGGCGGCGAACCGGGCGTCGTCGGGGCCGGTCCGCACGATCTCCACCCGTCCGTCCTATCGGGGGGCGCAACGGGATTCCCGCGGGCGGCGGGGCTCAGGCGGGCCAGGTGCCGGCGAAGTGGTGCACCGGGCCGTGGCCGGAGCCGATGCCCAGCGACTCCCCCGCCTGCAGCGCCCGCTGCAGGAAGTCGCGGGCCTGCTCGACCACCGGCTCCCACCGCCCCGGCCCGCCGACGCCGCGGGCCACCAGCGCCGCGATCGCCGAGGACAGCGTGCAGCCGGTGCCGTGGGTGGCGGTGGTGTCGACCCGCGGCCGCCGGGTGACGACGACGCCGTCGGCGGTGGCCAGGACGTCGACGCTCTCCGCCCCGCCGAGGTGCCCGCCCTTGGCCAGCACGGCGCCCGGCCCGAGCTCCAGCAGCGCCTCCGCCTGGGCGGCGAGCTCGTCGACCGAGGTCGCGGGCGCGGTGTCCAGCAGCGCGGCCGCCTCGGGCACGTTCGGGGTGACCAGCTCGGCCACCGGCAGCAGCTCCGTGCGGACGGCGGCGATCGCGTCGTCGTCGACCAGCCGGTCGCCGCTGGTGGCGACCATGACCGGGTCGACGACGAGCGGCCCGGCGGCGCGGCCGGCCAGGGCCGCGGCGACCGCCCGGACGACGTCGGCGGTGCCGAGCATGCCGGTCTTGGCCGCGTGCACGGTCACGTCGTCGAGCAGGGTGCGGACCTGCTCGCCCACGAACGCGCCGGGCACGGGGTGCACGCCGGTGACGCCGCGGGTGTTCTGCGCGGTCAGCGCGGTGAGGACGGCGGTGCCGTAGACGCCGAGCGCGCTGAACGTCTTGAGGTCGGCCTGGATGCCGGCGCCGCCGCTGGGGTCGCTGCCGGCGACGGTCAGCGCCACGGGCACCCCCGCCCGGCCGGTCACCGGGCCGCCCGCAGGGCCCGCGCCGCGGCGGCCGGGTCGGGCGCGGCGCACACCGCCGAGACGACGCAGATCCCGTCGACGCCGGTGACCAGCGGCGCCCGCTCGACGTCGATGCCGCCGATCGCCACCGACCGCAGCCCGCCGGCCGCCGCCTCCGCCGCCAGCGCCGCCACCCGCTCCGGCCCCAGGCCGGTGCCCGCGTCCGGCTTGGTGGGGGTGGACCAGACCGGCCCGATGCCGACGACGTCGACGGTGCCCGGCGGCAGCGCCAGCGCGACGGCGAGCTCCTCGTCGGACCCGGCCGAGAGCCCGAGCAGCCGGTCGGGACCGATCCGCGCGCGGACCTCGGCGGCCGGCGTGTCGTCCTGCCCGACGTGCACGCCGTCGGCGCCGGCCATCAGCGCGACCTCGACGTCGTCGTTGACGAACAGCGCCACGCCCGTGCCGGCCAGGACCTCCTTGACCGACAGCGTCAGCGCGTACAGCTGCCGGCACGACGCCGTCTTGTCCCGGACCTGCACCGCGGTCACCCCGCCGGCCACCGCCGCCCGGACGACGCCGGGCACGCCCCGGGGCCCGGCCAGCGCCGTGTCGGTGACCAGGTAGAGCGTGGGGTCGAACGCCGGCCTCACGGGCCCACCCGCGCGGCGGACAGGTCGGGAACCGCGTCGAGCGCGTCGAGCCACAGCGGCGCGAAGGTCCCCGGCCCGCCGGCGACGGCGGCCGCGGCCTCGGCGGCGAGCGCGACGTGCGCGTGCCCGGCGACCGCGCCGGTCAGCGGGTCGCCGGTCGCCGCGACGTAGGCGGCGACCACCGCGCCCAGCGCGCAGCCGGCGCCGGTGGTGCGGGTGAGCAGCACCGAGCCGCCGCCCACCCGGACGGTGCGGGTCCCGTCGGTGACGACGTCGACCTCGCCGCTGACGGCGACCACTCCCCCGGTGCGCCCGGCCAGCGCGACGGCGGCGTCGAGCGCCTCGTCGGCCTCGTTCGTGGAGTCGACGCCGCGGCCGCCGGTCCCGGCGCCGGCCAGCGCCATGACCTCGGAGGCGTTGCCGCGGACGACGGCCGGGCGTGCCTCCAGCAGCTCGGCGGCGAGCTCGGTGCGGTAGGGCAGCGCGCCGACGGCGACCGGGTCGAGCACCCACGGCGTGCCGGCGGCCGCGGCCGAGCGGGCGGCCAGCCGCATCGCCTGCGCGGTGCGCTGGTTGACGGTGCCGACGTTCACCAGCACCGCCGAGGCCACGGCGGCGAAGCCCTCGGCCTCCAGCGGCTCGTCGACCATCGCCGGGGCCGCGCCGACGGCGAGCAGCGCGTTCGCCGTCAGCGTCTGCACGACGGTGTTGGTCAGGCAGTGCACCAGCGGTGCGGCGCCCGTCAGGGCCTGACGGGCAGCGGTCAGAGCAGCGGCATCCACGCCGTGACATCCCTTCGCCAGCATGACCTGGACAGGTTCGACGGGTGTGTTCTCAGCCCGCCGGACGGCGGACACCCCGAGTCACTGCCCGCCGACGCTACCCCCGGTCCGCCAGGCGCTGTCGAAGAAGGCCACCTCGAGCTCCATCGCCCGCCGGTAGGCCCGGCGCACGGCCGGGGTGCCGGCGGCCAGCCGGTCCAGCAGCGCCTCGAGGGTGGCGGCGAGCTCCTCGAAGCCGGGGTCGGCGTAGATGTCGACCCACTCCCGGTACGGCCCTGTTGCACGTGGAACCAGCGCCTGGCCGAGGTGCGCGTAGAGCCGCATGCACGGCGTCATCGCCGCAGCCACCTCGCCGACGTCGCCGAGCGCCGCCGTGGCCAGCAGGAACTCGGTGTAGGCGAGCGTCGCCGGGGCGGGCCGCACGGCGGCCAGGTCGATGCCCCAGCGGGCGGCGTAGCCGTCGTGCAGCCGCAGCTCCTCGCGGACGCCGGCCAGCAGGTCGGCGAAGGACTCCAGCGTCGCCCGGTCGCGGCTGTGCGCCACCCCGAGCGCGTACGCGCGGGCGAAGGCCTCGAGGAAGAACGCGTCCTGGGCGACGTACCCGGCGAACCGCTCGCGCGGCAGCGTGCCGTCGGCGATCCCGGTGACGAACGGGTGCTCCCGCGCGACGGCGGCGAGGTCGGCGCTGCCTGCCCAGAGGTCCGCCGCGAGGGTCACGCGTCCAGCGCCATCTGCCAGAACGCGGTCTCCGCCGCGACCACCTCGAGGAAGACGGAGTCGGGCGCCCCGCCGGCCACCGCCTCCAGCCCGGCGACGTACTCGGCGAAGCCCGGCGCCGTCCAGTGCTCGACGAACTCCCGGTACGGCTCCGCGCCGGGCCGGGCGGCCGACCACGCGTCGAGGTAGGTCCGCTCGACGGTCCACAGCGCGGTGAGCGCGGTGGGCAGGTCGGCGGCGTCGAGCCGGTACAGCAGGTCCCCGTAGGCGATGGTGGCCGGCAGCTGCGGGGCGTCGAGGTCCAGCCCGCGGGCGGTGGCCTGCTCGCCGAACCAGTCCAGCTCCGCGACCAGCGCGACGCAGCCGGCGGCGAGCACCCCCTGCGCCGCGCGGGGCGCCCGGGCGAGCAGCCGCGCCTGGAAGCGCAGCAGGTCGGCGACGAAGTACGCGTCCTGCACCAGCCAGGTGTCGAAGGCGGCGGGTGGCAGCGTGCCGTCGCGGACGGCGTCGAGGAACGGGTGGCGGGTGGCTCGGCCCCAGGCGTCGGCGTGGCGGACGAGCAGGTCGGCGACCGGCACGGCGCCCGACCCTACGGGGTGGCTATGGTGGCGCCGCCATGTGCGGGAGCTCGGGGCAACCGGGCTGAGAGGGCGGCTGAGCGCGCCGCCGACCGCTGGAACCTGACCGGGTAATGCCGGCGTAGGGAGCGGCCGTGAGCACGTCGGACCCTGTCCGTACCGACGCTGTCCGTACCTCGGACGCACCCCTGACCCTCGACCAGGCGCCGCCGCGCACGCTGGGCCCGGCCGCCAACCTCGGCCTGTGGGCGAACCTCGGCGTCAGCCTGCTGCTGCCGGTGGCGGCGGTGTTCGTCGTCCTGCCGGGGCGGTCGCTGGCGGTCACGCTCGCCGCGGTCGTCGTCGGCGCGGTGCTCGGGTCGGCGCTGCTCGGGCTGGTGGCCGCCGCCGGCGCGCGGGAGGGCGTGCCCGGGATGGTGCTGCTGCGCGGGCTGCTCGGCCGGCGCACCTCCTGGCTGCCGACGGCGTTCAACCTCGTGCAGTGCGTCGGCTGGGCGACGTTCGAGATCGTGGTCATCGCCGAGGCCGCCGCCCGGGTGCTGGACGCGCCGCGCTGGCCGTTCGTCGTCGCCGCCGGGGTGCTGGCCACCGCGATGGCGCTGCGGCCCCTCGGTGTCGTGCGGGTGCTCGCCCGGTACGCCGTCTGGGCCGCGCTGGCCGCCGTCGCCTACCTGTTCGTCCAGGTGCTGGCCGAGCCGCTGCCGCCGCTGGAGGGCGGCGGGGCGACGTCGTTCTGGACCGCCGCGGACATCGTCATCGCGCTGCCGGTGTCCTGGCTGCCGCTGGCCGCCGACTACACCCGCCACGCCCGCAGCGCCCGCGCCGCCGGCGTCGGGTCGGCGGTGGGCTACGGCGCCGCCACCGTCGTCATGTTCACCCTCGGCGTGCTGGCGCTGGCCGCCTACGGCAGCGCGGGCATCGACGTCATCGGCGCGCTGCTGGCCGTCCCGCTGGGCGCCGTCGCGGTGCTCGTGCTGGTCGCGGTCGAGCTCGACGAGGCGTTCGCCAACCTCTACTCGACGGCGGTGTCGGCGCAGAACGTCGTCGCGCGGCTGGACCGGCGGGTGCTCGCCGTCGCCGTGGGTGCGGTCGCGACGCTGCTCGCGCTGACCTTCGACGTCGCCGCCTACGAGCCGTTCCTCTTCCTCATCGGCGCGGTGTTCGTGCCGCTGGCCGGGGTGCTGATCGTGGCCTACTGGCTCACCCCGCGCGGGCGCTGGGACACCTCCGACACCGCGCCCGCCCGGCCGCTGTTCCTGCTGCCGTGGGCCGCGGGGTTCGTCGCCTACCAGCTGACCCTGCCCACGTACTTCCCCGGCCCGGGGGCGGGCTGGACGGCGTGGTGGAGCGCGCGGCAGGCCGACCTCGGCATCGACCCGGCCAACGGCTGGTCGGCGTCGCTGGTCGGGCTCGCCGTGGCCGTCGTGCTCACCGCGCCGCTCGTCCTGGCGGGCCGCCGGCGGTGACCGACGTCGCCGTCGCGGGAGGCGGCCTGGTCGGGCTCGCGGTGGCCTGGCGGGCCGCCCGCCGCGGGCTGTCGGTGACCGTCGTCGACGACGCCCCGGGCACCGGCGCCTCCGCCGCGGCGGCCGGGATGCTCGCGCCGGTCACCGAGGCCGGCTACCGCGAGGAACGGCTGCTGCGGCTGGGCCTGGACTCCCTCGCCCGCTGGCCGGCGTTCGCCGCGGAGCTCGAGGCCGCCGCCGGGACGCCGGTCGGGCTGCGCACCGCCGGCACGCTGGTGGTCGGGTTCGACGAGGACGACGTCCGCGAGCTCGACGCGCTGCACGCCTTCCAGGACGAGCTCGGCCTGGCCGCGCGGCGGCTGACCCCGCGCGAGGCCCGCCGCCGCGAGCCGGCGCTGGCGACCCGCGTGCGCGGCGGGCTGCTGGTCGAGGGCGACCACTCGGTGGACGGGCGGGCGGTGCACGCCGCGCTGCTGGCCGCGGCGGCGTCGGCCGGGGTGACCCTGCTGCGCGACCGGGTGGCGGCGGTCGTCGTCGGCGGCGGACGGGCGGCCGGCCTGCGGCTGGCGTCGGGGGACCTGCTGGCCGCCGGCGCCACGGTGCTCGCGCTGGGCGCGCGCAGCGGGCAGGTCCCGGGCGTCCCGCCGCTGCCGGTCCGCCCGGTCAAGGGCCAGGTCCTGCGGCTGGCCGGCGCGGCCGGGCTGCTCGAGGGCACCGTGCGCGCCCTGGTCCGCGGCCGGCCCGTCTACCTCGTCCCCCACGCCGGCGACCGGCTGGTCGTGGGCGCCACCAGCGAGGACCGCGGGTTCGACGCCCGGGTCACCGCCGGCGGCGTGCACGACCTGCTGCACGACGCGATCGACGTCGTCCCGGAGGTCTCGGAGCTGGAGCTCACCGAGACGCTGGCCCGCTGGCGGCCGGGGACGCCGGACAACGCGCCGCTGCTCGGCCCGTCGTCGCTGCCCGGCCTGGTGCTGGCCACCGGGCACCACCGCAACGGCGTCCTGCTCACCCCGGTGACCGCCGAGGCCACCGCCGAGCTGCTGGTCACCGGCGCCCTGCCCGCGGTGGCCGCCCCGTTCACCGCCGACCGGTTCGGGATCGGACCTCCGAGGAGGACGCAGTGCAGCTGACCGTCAACGGCGCCCCGGCCGACCTGGCCGACGACGCCACCGTGGCCGACCTCGTGGCCCTGCGTGCCGCGGGTCACGACCGCGTGGCCGTCGCCCGCAACGGCGACGTCGTCCCCCGCAGCAGCTGGGCGGCGACCCGGCTGGCCCCCGGCGACGCCGTCGAGGTGCTCGCCCCGACCGCAGGAGGATGACCGTGGTGGAGGACCTGTTCGTGCTGGGCGGTGAGACGTTCGGCTCCCGGCTGCTGCTCGGCACCGGCGGGGTGCCCAGCCTGGAGGCGCTCGAGGCCGCGGTGCGCGCCTCGGGCACCCAGGTCGTGACCGTGGCGCTGCGGCGGGTCGAGGCGGTCGCCGGGGCAGGAGGGGCGGCCGGCTCGATGGTGCAGGTGCTCGACCGGGCCGGCGTCCGGCTGCTGCCCAACACCGCCGGCTGCAGGACCGCCCGCGAGGCGGTGCGCACCGCCCGGCTGGGCCGCGAGGCGTTCGGCACCGACTGGGTGAAGCTCGAGGTCATCGGCGACGACGTCACCCTGCTCCCCGACGCCGTCGAGCTGCTGGACGCCGCCGAGCAGCTGGTCGCCGAGGGCTTCACCGTGCTCGCCTACACGACCGACGACCCGGTGCTGGGCCGCCGCCTGGCCGACGCCGGCTGCGCCGCGGTCATGCCGCTGGGCTCGCCGATCGGCAGCGGCCTGGGCATCCGCAACCCGCACGCCATCGCGCTGCTGCGGGAGGCCGTCGACGTGCCGCTGGTCCTCGACGCCGGCATCGGCACCGCCTCGGACGCCGCGCTGGCCATGGAGCTGGGCTGCGACGCGGTGCTGCTGGCCACCGCGGTCACCCGCGCCCGCGACCCCGAGCGGATGGCGCTGGCGATGCGGCAGGCGGTGGAGGCCGGCCGGCTGGCGAAGCTGGCCGGGCGCATCCCGCGCCGCTGGCACGCCGAGGCGTCGACGCCGTTCGAGGGGCTGCCCGCGCTGTGACCGTCCCCCGCCTGCTCGTCGTCACCGACCGGACGCAGGCGCGCGGCCCGCTCCCCGAGGTGGTCGCGGACGCCGTGGCGGCCGGTGCCCGGGCGGTGCTGCTGCGGGACAAGGACCTGCCACTGCCCGAGCGGGCGGAGCTGGCCCGCGAGCTGCGGGCGGTGCTCGACCCGGTGGGCGGGCTGCTCGTGTGGGGCGGCGCGGCCGGGGCGCCGGCGGGGGTGGCGGTGCACCTGTCCGCCGCCGACCCGGTCCCCGCCGCCCGCCCGCCGCTGCTGGGCCGCTCCTGCCACTCGGCGGCGGAGCTCGGGCGGGCGGCGGCCGAGGGCTGCGACTGGGTGACCCTGTCCCCCGTCGCGCCCACCGCCTCCAAGCCCGGCCACGGGCCGGCGCTGGGCACCGCCGGTCTCGCGGCGCTGGCCCCCGGCGCCCCGCCGGTGCTGGCGCTGGGCGGCGTGCGCCCCGGCGACGTGGCGGGCTGCCTCGCCGCCGGGGCGTCCGGCGTGGCGGTGATGGGGCCGGTGATGCGCGACCCCGCCGTCGTCGCCGCCTACTGCGCCGCGCTCGCCGCCGCCTGACGTGCCCCCGGCAGGCCGGGGAGCACCAGGTCGAGCACCACCGCGACGACGGCCGCGACGACGATGCCCGAGTCGAACAGCGCGCCCCACTGCCCGGTGACCCGGTCCAGCGCGCCGGGCACCGAGGCGATGCCGCGGCCGAGCGCGAGCGACAGCGCGACCACGAGCAGCGAGCGGGTGTCCAGGCCGTCCCTGGCCAGCATCTGGACGCCGATCGCGCAGACCATGCCGAACAGGACGAGCACCCCGCCGCCGAGCACCGCGGGCGGGACGGCGGCGACCTGCGGCAGCAGCGAGCGGCCGACCAGCACCAGCGCCAGGTTCGAGGTGGACATGGCCAGGACGTGCTGCAGTTCCAGCGGGACGGCGACGTTCCACGGCGGCCGGCCGTCGGGGTCGGTGGGGTCCTGCGCGGCGGGCGCGGCGGTGCGCGCCCGCAGGGAGGGGAGGGCCATCCGGGTGCTCCTCGGCCGGGTTCGTCGGTACGCCGGGGAGACTCCCGGCCCCGTGGTCCGGAGCCGTGTCGGCGACGTGGCGGTCCCGTTCCGCACTCCGCGCCTGTGACGCTGGTCGCAGCCGGGTTTACGGGACCGTCCCGCGAGCCATACGCAGGTGTTCGACTTCGCGTCCACGACCGGGCGCCGACACGAGGAGCGCACGGGGTGACACGCGGAACGGCCGGTCCTGCCTGGCCGTCGGCGTCACCCCCGCCCGCCGGGGACGGCCTGTCCTGGGAGCTGTCCGACGTCGCCGAGCTGCCCCGGGTGCGCGACGAGCTGCGGCGGTCGCACGTCGCGCCCGGCTCCCCGGACGTGCGCGACCGGCTGGTCCTCGTGCTCGACGAGATGGCCTCCAACGCGCTGCGCCACGGCGGCGGCGCGGTCGAGGCGGTGGTGCGCCACACCGGGGACGCCTTCCTGGTCGCGGTGTCCGACGGCGCCGCGAGCACCCCGCCCACCCCGGCGGTCGACCGCGACCCCTCCGAGGGCGGCCTGGGGCTCTACCTCATCGCCGAGCTGTCGACGGCGCACGGCTGGTACGCGGACGACGGCACCAAGACCGTCTGGGCGGTGCTCCCTCCCAGGTGAGGTGACGGAACGGCCCTCCTGCAGGGGCCCGCCGCGAGCCTGCGAGCGGTGGGGGGCAGGAGGGTCCTCCTACTGGGGGTGCAGGCGCATGGCGACCAGGGCGACGTCGTCCTGGAGGCCCTCCGGGCGCAGCCGGGCGACCAGCGCGTCGCCGAGCCGCTCGAGCGGGAGGTCGGCGAGGCGGGCCAGCGCGGTCCCCAGCAGGCCGATCCCGTCGTCGAGCAGCAGGTCGCGGCCCTCGACCAGCCCGTCGGTGTAGAGCAGCAGCGTCGAACCGCGGGGGACCTCCACCGCGGCCGAGCTGCGCCGGGCGCCCGGGTCGACGCCGAGCATGAGCTGGCCGCGCTCGGTGCCCAGGGTGTGCACCTCGCCGTCGGGGGTGAGCAGCAGCGGCGGCGGGTGCCCGGCGTTGGACCAGCGCAGCGTCGTCGTCCCGGCGGCGCGCTGCTCCGGCGACTGCTCGACGCGGGCGACCACCGCGGTGGCCATCGTGCGCATGCCCAGCGCGTCGACGGCGGCGTCGAGCTCGGCCAGGACGGCGTCGGGTGGGACGTCGCCGCGGTAGGCGATGCCGCGCAGCATGCCGCGCAGCTGGCCCATCGTCGCCGCGGCCTCGGTGTCGTGCCCGACGACGTCGCCGATGACCAGCACGGTCGCCCCGTCGGGCTGGAGGAACGCGTCGTACCAGTCGCCGCCGACCTGGGCGGCCTCCACCGCCGGCTGGTAGCGGACGACGATCTCGGCGTGGTCGGGCTGCGGCGGCGCGGTGAGCATGCTGCGCTGCAGGGCCTCGGCCAGCCGCCGCTGCTGGTCGAACAGCCGGGCGTTGTCCAGCGCCAGGGCGACGCGGTCGGCGACCTCGCGGGCGGCGGCGACCTCCTCGGCGGTCGCGGCCGGCCGGTCGGCGCCGCGGTAGACGCTCAGCGCGCCGAGCGTGCGCCCCCGGGCCAGCAGCGGCAGGGTGACCGCCGTCCGCGGGGCGAGCGCGTCGAAGACCTCGCGCACCTCGCCCTCGGGCAGCGTGGGGCGGATGGCCGCCGGGACGTCGTCGACGGTGAGCAGCCGGCCGGAGTGCAGCGCCCGCAGCACGGGCGCGTCGGGGGGGATCGACGCCAGCCGCAGGTCGGCGTAGGCCGACGCGGCCGCCCGCAGCGCCGGGTCGCGGTGCCAGCTCGCCACGTCGCGCATCCGGCCGTCCTCGCCGGCGGACAGCGTGAGGATCGCCCAGTCGCCGAGCACGGGGACGACGGCCTCGGCGACCCGCTGCAGCGCCGGCTCCTGGGCGCCGCCGGAGCCCAGCCACGCCGACATGAGCGCGCTGACCTCGGCGACCAGCGACAGCCGGGCGGCGCTGTCCCGGGCCCGCTGCTCGGCGGCGCGGCGCTCGGTGACGTCGAGGAAGTAGACCGACAGCCCGTCGGGACCGGGCCAGGCGCGGACCTCGTACCAGGCGTCCAGCGGCGGCGGGTAGTAGGCCTCGAAGACCCGCTCCTCGCCACCCTCCATGGCCGCCCGGTAGCTGACCTCGAAGTCGCTGCCGACGGCGGCGGGGAACAGCTCCCAGATGTCCCCGCCGAGGAGCTCGTCGCGGCCGCGGTGCAGCACCCGCTCGGCCTCGGCGTTGACGTAGGTGAAGCGCCACTCGCGGTCGAGGGCGAAGAACGCCGACCGCATCGTCTCGAGGACCCGGGACACCCGGGCGTCGCCCTCGTGCCGGTCGGTGGTGTCGATGCCGGCGCCGAGCAGCCGCACCGCCCGCCCGCGGTCGTCGGCCAGCGCGCGGCCGCGGCCCTGCACCCACCGGGTCTCCCCGGAGGGCAGCACGACGCGGAACTCGGCGTCGTAGGCGCCGACGGTGTCGATCGCCTCCTGCAGCGCGGCGAGGGTGCGGTCCCGGTCGTCGGGGTGCAGGCGCTCGGCGAAGGACTCGATCGTCCCGCCGAAGCCGTCGGCCTCGAGGCCGAAGATCGCCACCAGCTGGTCGTCCCAGGCGAGCCGGCCGGTCTCGAGGTCCCAGTCGAAGCTGCCGATGCCGGCGGCGTCGATGGCCAGCTCGAAGCGCAGCCGGGCGAAGTCGGGGTCGTCGGGCAGCACGGACAGCGGGCGGTCTGTCGCTCCCGATGGCCCCGGACGCTGCTCGGGGACGGTCACGGGAAGCGGGAGTCCATTCGGTGGGGGAGCGGTGGTCCGCCGTCCTTTCTCCCATGCCGGGGCGGGGAGGACAACCGGTGTGCCCGAGTCGACACCGCGTGCCGACGCGCGGGACGGGCGCTCCCGGCGGCGCGGGCCGGCGGCGGTGCCGGTCCGGGCCGCCCGGGAGCGCCCGTCGTGTCGTCTCGTCGCGGCGCGCCCCGAGCGGGGCCGCGTCCACCGTCCTCCTCGCGGCGCCGGGCCGTGACCGTGACCGGGTCCCGCGGGCGTCCACCTCCTCCGGCGGGCCGGGCGCCTGCCTGGCCGGGTCGCGCTCGGTCAGAGACCCGGGGGGACGACGGGGCGGGTCGTCCCCCGCCGGGCACCGGCGGGACCCGGTCCTCCCGCCGCGGCGACCGTCGCCGGACAGGCCGCGCCGCGCTCGTCCGTGCCTCCCGGGAGGGTCCGCGCGCTGCACCCGGTGGGTGAGTCGGCGGGGGGTCGAGGCCGGATCGTCGTGCGGGAGCGTCTGTCGGGCGGCGGGTGGGCTCCCGCTGCCGGGCGCCGCTCCGCGGTGCGGTCCGGGCCTCCCGGGAGGGTCCGCGCGCTGCACCCGGTGGGTGAGTCGGCGGGGGGTCGAGGCCGGATCGTCGTGCGGAGGGGTCTGCCCGGCGGCGGGGTGCCGCGGTGGAGGGCCAGGGGCGGCCGTGGTCGGCCGGGGGTGGATCTGCTCGGGGAGCGGGCCGGCGGTCCGGCCACCCGCGGGGGGAAGAGGGCGGCCGGGCCCGTCGAGCACGTCGACGAGGGGCGGACGCGCGTCCCCGGGGAGGGGGCGCGCTGCGGATCAGCCGGGAGCCGGTGGCGGTGGCCGGGGCGAACCCCGCGCCGGGTGCCCGCCCGGGTCGCCCCGGGTGCGCACCGCACCGGCGGTGCGCGGCGGGTCGGGCGCCCGCGCCGTCGGCCGCCCGGTGGCGGGCCGCGCCGGCCAGCCGGCCGGGGCCAGCGCCGGACCCGCGGAGCGGGGGGCGGCGGGACGGGGCGGCACCGGCCGGCCGGCGCCGGCCGGGAGCGACGCCGCGGCGGGGGAAGACGCCGCGGGCCGGATCGTGGGGGTGCTCGGCAGCTCGGTGAGCACCACGGGGCCGTCCGGGACGCGAGGCCGCAGGACGGCCGGGGCGGCCGGGCGGGGCCGGCCCCAGGCCAGGTGCGCGCCGTCGGGGCCGGCGCCCCAGAGCGCCAGCCGCCGGACCAGGCCGGGACCGGCCGGCGGGACGACGACGGGCGCGGTCGGCCAGGCGGCGTGGGCGCCGTCCGGGCCGGCACCCCACATGGCCAGCCGCCGGACCGAGGCCCGCAGCCGCGCGCGCCAGCGGGGGCCGGCCGCCGGGGCCGGGGTCACCGGGGCCGCCGGGGCCGCGGCCGGCGGGACGGGGCGCGGCCGGGGCACGGGCACCGGGCGGGCCACCGGCAGCGGGCGCAGCGCGCGGGGGGCGCCCGGCGAGCGGGTCGTCACCGCGCGGCGCGGCCGGGACCGCCGCGGCAGCTCGTGCGCCCGGTCGAGCAGGCCGAACAGGCCGGCCAGGGACAGGTCGTCCGGCAGGGTCGCCGACGACGGGGCGGGTGCCCGGTCGATCGCCATGCCGTCCTCCTGAGGGTCTTGGTCCGCAGCCGGGGAAGGTGCTGCGGACAGGGAGAACCGTAGGGACGGCGGGCCTCGCGGACGGCTCGTCGGGACACGTCCTGGAGACCCCGTGACGCAACCGTTGTGCCGCCCTGACCAGCGCGTTGGTCACCCGGCGCTGCCGACGATCACTTGTCGACCCGTCGACGGCCCGCGAGCGTGGAGAGCCTCTGCGGGGCCTCCGGTCACGCCGGGACACGCCCCGGCGCGCCCGGCGTGTCGGGGCGTGTCCCCGGCCCGTCCCCCGCGGCCCCGGACGGTGTGGTCCGGTTGCCGGTGGGGTGCGGCCCTGCCGAGACTCGACCGGTGAGCGAGCAGGCCGCGACGGCGGCACCCGACCGGATGCCGGGCAGCACGGACGAGCCGGACACCAGGCTGCGCCGCGCCGTCACCGGGCCGCTGCTCTACCTGTTCATCCTCGGGGACGTCCTGGGCGCCGGTGTCTACGCGCTGGTCGGCGAGGTGTCCGCGGAGGCCGGCGGCGCGATCTGGGTGCCGCTGCTGGTCGCCCTGCTGCTGGCACTGCTCACCGCGGGGTCCTACGCCGAGCTGGTCACGAAGTACCCGCGGGCCGGCGGCTCGGCGGTGTTCGCGGAGCGGGCGTTCCGCTCCCCGGTGGTCGCCTTCCTCGTCGGCTTCTGCATGCTCGCCGCCGGCGTCACCAGCGCCGCGGGCCTGGCGCTGGCCTTCGCCGGTGACTACCTGACCGTCTTCCTCGACGTGCCCGCCGCCCCGGTCGCCCTGGTGTTCCTGCTGGTGGTGGCGCTGCTCAACGCCCGCGGCATCCGGGAGTCCCTGCGCGCCAACCTGGTCATGACGCTGGTGGAGACCTCGGGCCTGGTCCTCGTCGTCGTCCTCGGGGCGGTGGTCCTCGGGCGCGGCGACGGCGACCCGGGCCGGGTCGTGGAGTTCCCGCCCGGGGTGTCGGCGGCGACGGCGGTGCTGTCGGCGGCACTGCTCGCCTACTACTCGTTCGTCGGGTTCGAGACGTCGGCCAACGTCGCCGAGGAGGTCCGCGACGTGCGGCGGGTCTACCCGCGGGCGCTGTTCGGGGCGCTGCTCACCGCGGGCGTCGTCTACGTGCTGGTCGGGCTGGGCGCCGCGGTCGTCCTCCCGCCCGCGGAGCTCGCCGGCTCCACCGGGCCGCTGCTCGAGGTGGTCCGCGCCGCCGACGCCGGCATCCCCGACGAGCTGTTCAGCGTCGTCGCCCTGGTCGCCGTCGCCAACGGCGCCCTGCTCACGATGATCATGGCCAGCCGGATGGCCTACGGGCTGGCCGAGCAGCGCCTGCTGCCGGCGGTCCTCGGCCGGGTGCTGCCGCGCCGCCGGACGCCGTGGGTGGCCATCGCCGTCACCACGCTGGTGGCCATGGGCCTGAGCCTGGCCGGGGACCTGGCCACGCTGGCCAACACGGTGGTGCTCCTGCTGCTGTTCGTCTTCGTGAGCACCAACGCCGCGGTGCTCGTGCTGCGCCGCGACCGGGTCGACGCCCCGCACTTCCGGGTGCCGCTGGTGGTGCCGGTGCTCGGCATCGCCTCGTGCCTGGTGCTGCTGTGGCGTCAGGAGGCCCGGACCTGGGCGTTCGCCGGCGTCCTGCTCGCCGTCGGGGTGGTGCTCTACCTGGTGACCGCGCTGCCGCGGCGCCGGGCCGGGAGCTGACCGCGGCGCAGGCGCAGCCGGGCCCGGTTGCGAGGATGGCCGGGTGGCTCCTCCCGCACCGCGGCCCCTGGTGATCGACACCGACCCCGGCATCGACGACGCGCTGGCGATCCTGCTGGCGCTGGCCAGCCCCGAGGTCGACCTCCGCCTGGTCACCACCACGCACGGCAACGTGTCCCTCGCGCAGACCACCGAGAACGCGCTGCGGGTGCTGCACCTGGCCGGCCGCTCCGACGTCCCCGTGGCCGCGGGCGCCGCCGACTCGCTGGTGTTCCCCCAGCCCGAGCGCGCGGGGCACGTCCACGGCGCCACGGGCCTCGGCGGCGTCGGCCTCCCGCCCTCCCCGGCCGCCGTCGACCCCCGCCCGGCCGTCGTCGCGCTCGCCGAGCTGCTCCTGGCGTCGGAGGAACCGGTGACGGTGGCCGCGATCGGGCCGTGGACCAACGTCGCGCTGCTGCTGGCCACCTACCCCGAGGCGGCGGAGCGGATCGGCCGGCTGGTGCTCATGGGCGGCTCGGCCGCCCGCGGCGGCAACGTCACCGCCGCCGCGGAGTTCAACGTGTGGTCCGACCCGGAGGCCGCGGCGCGGGTGCTCGGCTCGACGGTCCCCACCGTGCTCGTCGGCCTCGACGTCACGCTGCCCACGGTCCTCGACGAGGACGGCGTCGCCCGGTTCGCTTCGGCCGGGCCGGTCGGGAAGACGGCGGCGGCGATCCTGCAGCAGTACCTGGACCACGCCCGCACCTCCTACGGCACGACCGGCGTGGTGGTGCACGACGCGCTGGCGCTCACCGAGGCGATCGTACCGGGCACGCTGGGCACCGTCCGCCGCGACGTCGTCGTCGACACCACCCTGGGGCCGGCCCGCGGGCAGACGCTGGTCGACCGCAGGACGGTGTCGGACTCCCCCACCGCGGTCGACGTCGCCGAGACCGTGGACAGCCCGGCCGCCGTGGAGTTCCTGGTCAGCCGGCTGGCCGACCTGGCGACGCGGGTGGGCTGAACCGCGCCGGCGGGCCGGTCCGGCTCAGCGCCGGTCCTGCGTGGAGGCCACGATCCCGGTGGCGATGTCGCGCAGCTTGCGGTTGTAGCGCTGGGACGCCTCGCGCAGCAGTTCGAAGGCGGCGTCGGCGTCGACGTGCCGCTGCGCCATGAGCACACCCTTGGCCTGCTCGATGACCGCGCGGGACTGCATCGCCAGCTCCATGTTGCGGGCGTGCTCGCCGAGCTGGGCGTGCGCGTCGGCGTTGGCGACGGCGACGGCGACCGCCTCCGCGACCTGCCGGGCCGCCTCGACGGACCCGTCGGAGCCGAACGCGGCGGGCCGCGTCGAGTAGATGTTCAGCGCCCCGATTGTGGTGGCCTGGTAGGGCAGCGGCATCGACAGCGAGCTGCGGACCCCGACCTCCACCACCCGGGCCACGTACTCCGGCCAGCGCGTCTCGGTGCGCGTGTCGTCGATCCGCAGGACGACCCCGGCGCGCCCGGCGTCCAGGCACGGGCCGTAGCCCCGCTGGTACTGCAGCTCGTCGGCCGCCAGCGCCATGTGGCCGTGGTGGGCGGCGGTGGTGGCCACGTCCCCCCGGATCAGCGTGATCGACGTCGACTCGGCGCCGGGGACGTTCTCGGCGGCGATCCGGGTGACCTCGTCGAGCGCGTCGTCCAGGGCCCGGTCGGCCAGCCGCAGTCGGCTCAACGCGCGCCAGAGGTCCTCCACGGGGCCCATCCTGCCCGCAACGGCCGCTGCCGGGGACCCGGCCGATCACCGCGGGCGGGGACCGTACGGGCCCGCCGCTGCGGGCCAGGGCGCTTTCGGTCAGGATGGACGCCGGTCGGCGGAGCAGACGCGAGGGGTGGGACATGGGCCAGGAGGCGTGGCCGTGCACTCCGGTGCCCTCCGTGGCCGGCGACGTCTGGCACTGGCAGCTGGAGGCCATGCACGTCGTCTCCCGGGTGCGCGCGGACCTGCGGGCCCGGATCGCCCACCCGTCGGTGAGCACGTCGTCGACCGAGGACGCCCGCGACGGGCTGCTGCTGGTGTTCGAGGAGCTGGCCTCCAACGCCCTGCGGCACGGCGGCGGCGACGTCCGCGCGCTGGTGGTGGCCAGCCCCGCCGGCTGGCTGCTCGACCTCAGCGACGAGGCGCCCGAGCGCCCCCCGGTGCCCGCCGTCGACCGCGACCCGTCGTTGGGCGGGATGGGCCTGCACCTGGTGGCGCAGCTGTCGGTCGACTACGGCTGGGAGAGGCGCCCCGGCCGCAAGCACGTGTGGGCGCGGCTGCCCTCCGGGCTGGAGCCGGTCGAGGGGTTCGGCAGCCAGGTGCCCGAGCCGCGCGCGCCGGAGATCCCGCGGGACTGAGCCGGGGGGTTCAGGCCGAGTCGGCCACCGCCGCGCCGTCGTGCTCGGCGCGGGCGCAGTGCGCGCAGCAGTAGAACTGCCCCTCCACGACGACGCCGTGGCCCACCACCTTGACGCCGCAGTGCTCGCAGATGGGCGCCATGCGGTGGATGGCGCACTCGAAGCTGTCGAAGGTGTGCCGGGCCCCCTGGGCCACCACCTCGAAGCTCATGTCGTAGTCGTTGCCGCAGACCTCGCAGACCGCCATGGCCCCTCCCTTCCCCGGACGGGGCCGGGGGACACGGGGGTGGCTCAGCTGCTGCGGCGGGCGGTCCAGTTCGAGACGAAGTCCCGCAGGCTGCGGGTGGGCCGCAGCCACGCGCCGTCCGGCGGCAGGGCGTCGAGCCGGACGCGGTCCAGCGGCGCGGCGAAGGCGCCGGGGACGTCCTCGATGTCGATGAACTCCAGCAGGTCCGAACCGATGGCGTAGCCCGCGACCTCGCTGAAGGCCACGACGACGACCTGGGTGCCGGTCCGCGCGAGCTCCTCGAGCGGCTCGGCGAAGTTGCGTCCGTCGCCGGAGAACACGACCAGCCGCCGCAGCCGGTGGCTGTGCGCGCGGACCTCGATGTGGTCGAGCATCGCCTGGTCGATGTCGTCGTCGGGCTGGCTCTTGGGCCGGGCGAAGACGGCGTAGCCGAAGCCGCGCAGCGCCTCCACCCAGCGCTGCAGCGAGCCGACGACCGGCGGGATGTTGGCGAAGACGCAGGCCTCGACCTCGGGCGCGTCCGGCGCGGCGGGGTCGCCGGCGCCGTCGACGAACCAGGCGGCGATCGCGTCGAAGCGCGGCCGGGAGGCGGCGGTGGGGCGGGCGCCGATGACCGTCGACAGGGTCATGTCGATGTTCGGCGCGTCCCAGATCAGCAGGTCCAGCGCGGGCCGCCCCCGGCCGCCGTCGGCCCGGGGCTCGGCGAGGGGCGTCTCTTCGCTGGTCGCGGTCACGGGGGCAGTCTGCCCGGTCGCCGCCGCGTCCGTGCCGGTGCCGTCCGGGGTGTCCGGGGTGTCCGGGGTGTCCGGGGTGTCCGGCACCGGCGGGACGACGACGGGCGGGACGGCGGGCGGTGCGACGACCGGCGGCGGGCCGGCCGGGGCGGTCGCCCGGCGGACGGCGCGCCGGCGGAGGGGACCGGTCACCGCCGGTCCCCTCCCCCCTGTCCGCTCAGGGCAGCCCCCTCAGCGCAGCCGGCCGGCGAGGGCCAGCGCGCAGGAGTCGCCGCCGCCGGCCCGCACCCGGTCCGCCCAGCGCTCGACGTCCTCGGCGCTCATGGGGTGGGCGAGCAGGTAGCCCTGGGCGGAGTCGCAGCCGGCCTCGCGGACCATCCGCAGGTGCTCGGCGGTCTCCACGCCCTCGGCCACCGACCGGATGCCCAGGGTGTGCGCGAGCTCGACGATCGCCCCGAGGACCGCGCCGGTGCCGCCGGAGGCCAGCCGCTCGGCGGCGGTGATCAGCGACCGGTCGATCTTGAGCGTCCCGATGGGCAGCGCCATGAGCTGGGCCAGCGAGGACCAGCCGGTGCCGAAGTCGTCGATGGCCACCCGCACGCCGAAGCCGCGCAGGACGGCGAGCTGGTCCTCGGCGCGGGTGGGGTCCTCGGCGACGCTGGTCTCGGTCAGCTCGAGCATCAGCTGCTCGGGCGCCAGGCCCGACTCGTGCAGCGCCGTCCGGACGTCGCGGACCAGCGTCTCGGCGGAGAAGTGGCGGGCGCTGATGTTGACCGCCATCCGCAGCGACAGGCCCTGCGCGGCCCACTCGGCGGCCTGGCGGGTGGTCTCGTGCAGCAGCCACCGGGTGATCGGGATCAGCTGCCCGGTCTCCTCGGCCACGGAGAGGAAGGCGTCGGGCGAGAGCAGGCCGCGCTCGGGGTGCTGCCAGCGCAGCAGCGCCTCGACGCCCTCGACCTCGCCGGTGTCCAGGCGCACCACCGGTTGGTAGTGGACGACGAACTGGTCGAGCGCGCCGTCGCGCAGCCGGGTGGCGACGTCCATGCGCCAGCGGGCGGCGTCGCGCAGCCCCGGGGAGAACAGGTGGACGCGGTCGCGGCCGGCCGCCTTCGCGGCGTAGCTCGCGGCGTCGGCGTCGCTGAGCAGCTGGTGGGCGTGCCGCAGCCCGGGCTGGGCGACGGCGACCCCGATGCTGGCCGACACCGGCACCGAGACCCCCAGCGCGATGAACGGGCGGGCGAAGGAGCGCTGCAGCCGGAAGGCCAGCGACGCCGCCTCCGGGGTGTCGCAGGAGCGGGCCAGGACGACGAACTGGTCCCCACCCAGGCGGCCGACGGCGTCGCCGGGACGGATCTGCGCGGTCAGCCGGGCGCCCACCTGGCGCAGCAGCTCGTCGCCGACCTCGGAGCCGAGCGAGTCGTTGATGGTCTTGAAGCCGTCGATGTCGAGGAACAGCAGGGCGGTGCGGGAGCGCTCGTCGGCCAGCGCCTCGCCCACGAGCTCGAGCAGCCGGGCGCGGTTGGCCAGGCCGGTGAGGTCGTCGTGGTGGGCCTGCCAGGCCAGCCGCTCCTGGTCGCGGACCCGCTCGGTGATGTCGATGTGGGTGGCGACGAGCTGGCCGTCCTCCTCCACCCGCGCCGCCTGCATGCGCCACCAGGTGCGACCGCTGGAGGACTCGATGGAGTACTCGCAGGAGAAGGTGCGCGTCGGTCCCCCGGGCGGCGCCGCCCGCAGCTCGGCGAGCCCGCCGGCGATGCGGGCCAGGTCGTCCGGGGTCAGGCCCTGACCTATCCGCGCGAGGTAGTCGTCGCCCACCTCGGCGGGCTCCCAGCCCCCTGCGCGCACGACCTCCGCGGTGTCGGCCCAGCTGCGGTTGACGCTGCGGACCCGGCCGCCGCGGTCGACCAGCACGGTCGGGGTGGGGTACGCGTCGAGGACGGCGGTGGTCTGCCGGAGGGCGTGCGCCTGGGCGGCGTGCGCGCGGTGCCGCGAGTCGACGTCGCGGATGAACACGACCAGGCCGGTGCTGTCGGCGGAGGCGCGGACCTCGAACCAGCGGTCCCGCGGCCTGTGCAGGTACTCGAACACGCGGGGGTGGCCGTCGTCGAGGGCGCCCCTGAGCTCCGCCACGAACTCGGTGTCGCGCAGGTCCGGGATGCAGTCGAGGACCTTCTGGCCCAGCAGGGTGTCGGCCGGCCGCCCGAGCAGGTCCTCCAGGGCGGCGTTGAGCCAGGTGAAGCGCCACTCCCGGTCGATGTGGCAGACCGCGTCGGGGACGCTGGCCAACAGGTTCGGCGGTGCCGCCGCGCCCGCACGGTCGGATGGGTGCACGCGTTCTCTCTCCCCCTGCCGCACGCCGGACCCCGTCGAGCGGGTCACCGGTACCGGACCGGGACAGGATGGGAAGTCGGTCCGTGCGCGACGCGTACCCGAGGGTAGTGGAGCCGCGGGCTCTCAGGCAGGGGCAACGGTCGACCGCTCCACGATGCGCGCGGCGGGCACGGCGGACGGCAGCGTGCCCAGCACCGACCCCCAGTCCCCGCCGAGGCGGGTGGCGCAGAACGCGTCGGCGACCTCGGGCGGGGCGTACCGCAGCAGCAGCGAGCCCTGCAGGCACTGGGCGAGCAGGCCGGCGATCCGGCGGGCCCGCAGCGGCAGCGCGTCCGCGTCGCCGAGCTCGGCGGCCAGCCGCTTCACGGCGTCGTCGAAGCGGGCGTCGGCGCCGCGGGCGAGCTCGATCTCGTCGGTGACGGCGGCCAGCGACTCGCTGCTGCGGCCCAGGGCCCGCAGAACGTCGAGCGCGATGACGTTGCCGGAGCCCTCCCAGATGCTGTTGAGCGGCGCCTGCCGGTAGAGCCGGGGCATGCCCGACTCCTCGACGTAGCCGTTGCCGCCGAGCACCTCGAGCGCCTCGCCGACGACGCCCGGCGTCCGCTTGCAGACGAGGAACTTGGCGACGGCACCGGCCAGCCGCAGGAACGCCTTCTCGCCGGCGTCGACCGCGGCGGCCAGCCGGATCGCCAGCGCGGTGGCTGCCTCGCTCTCGACGGCGAGGTCGGCCAGCACGTTCTGCATGAGCGGCTGGTCGACCAGGAGCGCGCCGAAGGCGGAGCGGTGCCGGGCGTGGTGGACCGCCTGGGTGAGCGCCGCCCGCACCGTCGCGGCCGACCCGATGACGCAGTCCAGCCGGGTCGTGTTGACCATCTCGATGATCGTCGGGACGCCGCGGCCGGGGGCGCCGACCAGCCAGCCGGTGGTGCCGTCGAACTCGACCTCGCTGGAGGCGTTGGCGCGGTCGCCGAGCTTGTCCTTGAGGCGCTGCAGGCGGAAGACGTTGCGGCTGCCGTCCGGGAGCACCCGCGGGACGAGGAAGCAGGACACGCCCTCGTCGAGCTGGGCCAGCACGAGGAACAGGTCACTCATCGGAGCGCTCGTGAACCACTTGTGCCCGGTGAGCGCGTAGCTGCCGTCGGCGTTCGCGACCGCGCGCGTGGTGTTGGCCCGGACGTCGGAGCCGCCCTGCTTCTCGGTCATGCCCATGCCCGCGACCAGGCCCGGCTTGGCGACGGGGTCGGTCAGGCCGAACCGGTAGCCGGTCGCGGTCAGGCCGGGCTCGTAGCGGGCGGCGAGGTCGGGCGCCGCCCGCAGCGCCGGCACGGCCGCGTAGGTCATGGTGACGGGGCAGCCGTGGCCGGCCTCGACCTGCGTCCAGCCGAGGTAGCCGACGGCGCGGCGCACGTGGGCGTGCCGGTAACCGGCGTCGGCCGCGGCCCACGGCGCGCCGGCCAGACCGTGCTCGAACGCCGTCCGCATGAGCTCGTGCCAGGCCGGGTGGAACTCCACCTCGTCGACGCGGTGGCCGTACCGGTCGTGGGTGCGCAGCACCGGGCGGTTCTCGTCGGCCAGCCGGCCCCACTCGCGGGCCTGCTCGCTGCCGGCCAGCGCGCCGAGCTCGGCCAGCGAGGCGAGCGTCGCCTCGTCGGCGTGCCGGAGACAGGCCTCCCGCAGCGCCGCGTCCCCGGCGATCGGGTCGTACCCGACCAGCGGCGGGGCCTGGTTCAGGACCTCGTGCGTCGCAGCCACGCCGCGCACCGTACGACCTCGCTGTCACCGCGGTCACACCCCTGGTCCGCCGGCCGGGTTCCACGTGGAACGACGGGACGGCGGCACTCAGAAGGGCGGCGGGTCGTCGGCCGGGTCGGCCGGTGACGGTGGTCCGGGATCGGCCGGTGGTGGACCGGGTTCGGTCGGTGGTGGTCGCAGGCCCGGTGGCCGGGTGGTGCGGGTGACCCCGGACGGGGTGGTGACGGTGAGGGTCCCGTCGGCGCTCATGTGGAAGCGCCAGCCGCGGGCGAAGGTCTTGAGGCGGTGGTGGCTGCGGCACAGGCAGCACAGGTTGGCGCAGTCGGTCACCCCGCCGTCCGCGTGGGGGACGACGTGGTCGGTGTCGGCCCAGCCGACGCGCTGGCCGCAGGTGGGGAAGCGGCAGGTGCGGTCGCGGGTGTGCACGAATCGCTGCAGCGGCGCGGAGGGTGCGTAGGCGTCGGTCGCGGCCGGGCGGTCGAGCACCGCACAGTCGCAGTCGCCGCTGGCTTCGGCCGATTGCTCGACTCCAGCGTCGGCCGGGTGGTCGGCGCAGCCGGTGCGGGCCAGCCGACGCAACCGGTCGAGCGTGGTCGTCGCCCGCAGCGTGCCGTCGTCGTCGACCAGCGCCAGGGTGACCGAGCCGCCCTCCGGTGCCCGGACGCCGAGCGCCTCCAGTTGCTGCAGGAGTTCCCGGAGGTGGGCGGCGGTGATCGGCAACCCGTTCACCGCCCCGGCCTCGCTGCTGCGGCCGGTCAGCGCGGCGAGGGTAGCGATGACCTGCAGATGGGCGCTCACCGGCGGGCGGTCGGTCTCCCAGGGGCGCTGCAGCAGATCGGCCAGGACCAGCGTGCGCAGCTGCCCGATCGGCCGCTGGTCCCCGTCGGCCTTCAGCATCCGCGCCAGCTCATCCACCAGCGCATGACTGGCGGCGGCGACATCGGCGGGGAGGTCGGCGGCGAGGGTGGCCATGCCGTCGAAGGGGCAGTCGTACAGCCGCACGTCGGCGTGCCGCTCGGCCTGCTTCCGGCGGCCGTCGATGGCCTCGGCGTCGGCTGTGAGCAGCAGCGCCAGCGCCCGGTCCTTGAGCTTGCGCACCGTCAGGGACATGGCCTCCGGCAGCAGCCGGGCCTCGAGCGTCCGGGCGGTCGCCGCGCTCGTGTGCTCCAGCACGTCGACCAGCGCCCTGGCACGGGCCTCGTCCAGCGCGCCTGCGGCCAGCGCCGCCCAGGTGCCGGGCAGGTGCGAGCGGTACGTCCACGCCCGGTGGGCCAGGTGGGAGGCGGTGCCCCGGCCGACGTTGAGCACGAGTGCCAGCTCGGCGGTGAAGAACTCCGACACCCCGGGCAGCTCGGCATCCGGCGCCCACGACCCCCGGCGGGCGCCCGGGGTGCCCGGCGCGGGATCGAGATCGGCCGGGCGGGCCTCGGCCAGGCGGAGCACCAGCTCGGCCTCGTAGGCGGCCTCCATCGCCTTGCGCGCCTGCACCCGCTGCAACTCGGCGGCCGCCTGCTCGTCCGACAGCAGCGCCACCGGCAGCCGGGGGATCGACACCGGCCGCTCCAGCAGCCAGCCGGCGAGCGCGCGCTCCAGCGGCGACACGTGGCCGGCGACCTCCTGCACACCCCGCACGCTACGGTCGGGGTACGACAGTTCCCGCAGGTCAGACCGGTTGTCCGGCACTCCGCTGGTCGAGCGGACGGACCAACCGGCCGATCGCCAGCTGCGCCAGCGGGGCGTAGCCGACCATGACCGGCGCCGGGCCGGAGATGCGCAGGCCGGTGGTGCTGCCGCCGTCGGGACCGTCGGCGACCCAGTGCAGCAAGTGCAGCCGGACCGGGCCGGCGCTCACCGTCCACGCCCACTGCCGTGCCGCCTCGTCCACCGACTCGACGACGAACGGGAGCGTCACCCCCACCGGCCCGCGCACCCGCCCGCTCACCCCGGCGGCGAGCCGGGGCCCCGGCACCTCGACGCCGGTGATCTGCGGCGCCCACTGCGGCCACCGGGCGGGCCGGGCGTAGCGCTCCCACGCCTCCGCGGGTGACACCGGGCCGGTGGCGTGCAGGGTCACGGTCGTCATGCCGCCCTCTCTGCCCGCGACGGACCCGCCGCACGCACCGCGGACGGCGGCACGGTCAGGCCGGCGGGCCGCCGAGCAGCAGCTGGCGCAGCATGTGCATCGCGAGGACGACGGAGCGCTCGCGCACCGCCGTCCGCGAGCCGCGCAGCCGCACCGACCGCGCCTGCTGGCCCACCGGGCCGACGGCGCACAGGTGCACGGTGCCCACGGGCTTGTCCGGCGTCCCGCCGCCGGGCCCGGCGATGCCGGTGACCCCGACGCCGACGTCGGCCCCGAACCGCGCCCGCGCCCCCTCGGCCAGCGCCAGCGCCACCTGCGGGCTCACCGCGCCGAACTCGGCGAGCACCTCCCCCGGCACCCCGACCAGCTGCTCCTTCGCCGAGTTCGCGTACGAGGTGATCCCGCCGAGCACGTAGGCCGAGGACCCGGCCCGCTCGATGAGCCGGGCGACCAGCAGCCCGCCGGTGCAGGACTCGGCGGTGGCGATCGTCAGGCCCTGGTCGGCGAGCGCACCGGCCACCAGCTCGTCGAGGGTGGGCCCGGTCGAGAACAGCGTCGCGGCGAACGTCTCGGTCAGCACGGCGGCCAGCCGGTCGTACGCGGGCTGCGCCTCGGGCGCGAAGCGCGTGACGATCTCCAGCTCGCCCTCGCGCAGGCAGGTGGTGACCTCCAGCCCGCCGAGCTCGTACTCGTGCTCCCGGAGGGTGGCGGCCAGCTGCGCCTCCAGCGTCCCCCAGAGCCGGATCGTCTCCTGGCGGAGCTCCCTCGCCCCGGCCAGCACCTCCTGCACCGGCCCGGCCGCCAGCGCCGCCGGCCACATCCCCTGCAGCTCCGACGGCGGCCCGGGCAGGACGACGACGACCGGCCCGGTGCGGCCGTCGGCGGGCGGGACGACGAGGCCCGGCGCCGTCCCCACCGGCTCCAGCACGGTGGCGCCGGCGGGCACCATCGCCTGCTTGCGGACGCCGGCCGCGGTCGCCTCGGGGTCCGACCGCCAGCCGCGGCGGGCCATCAGCCGCTCGACGACGGCGGCGACGCGCTGCTCCAGCTCCGGGTCGACGTCCAGCGGCCTGCCCTGCGCCTCGCCCACGACCGCGGCGGTGAGGTCGTCGGCGGTGGGCCCGAGGCCGCCCGTCGTGATCACCAGCTCGACGCCGGAGGAGGCGAACCAGGCCAGCGCGCCGCGCACGTCGTCGGGCCGGTCGCCCACGACGAGGACCGAGCCCACGTCGACGCCGGCCTGCCGCAGCTGCTCGGCGAGCCACGGCCCGTTGCGGTCGGCGACCCGGCCGGTCAGGACCTCGGTGCCGGTGACGACGATGCCCGCGCGCGTGCCCACCCGCCCGACCCTAGGAGGACGACGTCCTCCCCGCCGGGTGCGAGGCGGACCGCCGGACCCGCCGTCGCACCTCCCCGGGCCGGGCGCGGACCGCCGCTAGCGTGCG
The DNA here is from genome assembly GCF_054050335.1 of Geodermatophilus sp. SYSU D00698. Classification (NCBI taxonomy): domain Bacteria; kingdom Bacillati; phylum Actinomycetota; class Actinomycetes; order Geodermatophilales; family Geodermatophilaceae; genus Geodermatophilus; species Geodermatophilus sp. SYSU D00698. The sequence goes on along the minus strand of NZ_JBJGZD010000008.1, from coordinate 49,153 downwards.
GGGAGGACCGGTCCCACCCCGTGCGGGACCGGTCGCCCGCGTCCCAGGAGGAGAGAGCACCCGTGACCACCTCGCCCCCGCCGGCCGGCCCGCGCACGCAGCAGATCCCCACCACCGGGGAGGGTGCGACGGCCGCGGGTCTCGCCGGACACCCGGGCGCGCCCGCCGTGCCGCCGTCGGTCCTGCCGGCGCCCGCGTACCCGGTGACCACGCCCCAGCCGGCAGCGACGCCGGAGCCCGCCCACCACCAGCCGTCCCACCACGCGCCGCTCCACCACGAGCCGGTGCACCACACACCGGCCCACCACGAGCCCGTCCACCACGAGCCCGTCCACCACACACCGGCCCACCACGAGCCCGTCCACCACGAGCCCGTCCACCACGCGCCCGCCGGCTACCAGCCGACCGGGCCGCAGCCCACGGGCCCCCTGGACTCGCTGCTCGGCGCCCCGCCGGTGCCCCCGCCGGCGGCCGCCGGCCCGCAGGAGGCCCCGGCCGCCCGGCCCGGGAAGCCGGCGCGCCCCCGGGCGCCGCGCCGGTCCCGCGACCGCGCCGCGCTGGTCGGCGCCGGCCTGGCGGGGCTCGGCCTGGTGCTGCTCGAGCTCGGGCTCGCGCTGCGCCTGGACGGCCCGCCGCTGTGGGGTCAGGTCCCGGCGTGGGCGGCGTTCGCCACCGTCTGCGCGCTGCTCGGCGGCGCGGCCGCGCTGTCGCGGCTGGTGCCGGCGCTGCGGCTGGGCCCCCTCACCGCGGAGCGGCTGGCGCTCGGCGGGGCCGCCGGCCTGGCGGTCTTCTGGGTGCTCGTCGTCCTCCCCCACGCCGACACCGACCGCGGCTTCCTGCTCACCGCCGCACTGGGGGCCGTGGCCCTCGCCGCCTGGCTGGTGCCCGGCCGCCGTCGCTGACCGGACGCCGGCGGCTCAGCGGACGCGGCCCCGTCCGTTGCCCCGTCCGTTGCCGCCGGCGTTCCCGTTCCCCCCGCCGTCGCCGCCCACCTCGCCGCCGTTCCCCTCGCCGGGGTCCTGGGCGTCCGCCTCGTCCCCGGCCGCCGGCGGCGGGACGGGGTCCGGCTCCGGCGCGGCGGGCGTCACCGGCTCGGCCACCTCCGTGACCGGGGCGGAGTCCACCGCCCAGGACGGCGCGGAGGGCCACGGCGACGAGGGCGGCTGTGACGGCGGCGACGACGGCGGCGACGACGACGACGACGGTGGCGGGGACCACGGCCCGGACTCGGGCCGGGACACCGCCGCGGCCACCGTCAGCGTGACCGTCTCCCCCGGCGTCAGCCGCCCGACCGGGGTCGCCCCGGTGACGACGCCCGGGGCCGCGTCGGCGGTCTCCACCACCACCCGGCGCACCCTCAGCCCGGCCGCGACCAGCTGCTCCTCCACCTCGTCGGCGGACCGGCCGACCAGGTCCACCCGCCGCACGTCGGTGCCCGCGTCCGCCGGGGACCCCGCCTCGGCCGCCGGCACCGGCGAGGACCCCGGCGCGGTCACCTCCAGCACGCCGACCCCGAGGGCGGCGCCGACCGCGAGGGTCGCCATGCCGGTGAGGACCCGCCCGGCCCTGCGGCGCGGTGCGGGAGCGGCGGCCACGGCCGGCGGGGACACGGCCGGCGGGGACACGGCCGGCGGGGACACCACGGGCGGCAGCGGCGCGGTGACCGGTGGCGGCGCCGGCGGCAGCGGGCGGCCGGCGCGGACGGTCTCCACCGCCCGGCACACCGCCGCGCCGTCGGCGAGCCGGCCGGCGGGGTCCTTGGCCAGCATCCGCGCCACCAGCTCCCGCACCGGCTCCGGCACGTCACGGGGCAGCGGGTCCGGCTCGTCGCGGATCTGCCGCAGCGCGATCTGCACCGGGTGCTCGCCGTCGAAGGCCCGCCGCCCGGCCAGGCACTCGTAGGCGACCATCCCGAGCGCGTAGACGTCGCTGGTGGGCCCCGCCTTGCCGCCGGCCGCCTGCTCGGGCGAGAGGTAGTGGGCGGTGCCGACCACCTGGCCGGTGCGCGTCAGCGGGGCGCTGCCCGCCGACCAGGCGATGCCGAAGTCGGTGATCCGGACCACGCCGTCGTAGCCGACCAGCACGTTGCCCGGCTTGACGTCGCGGTGCACCACGCCGGCGGCGTGCGCGGCGGCCAGGGCGGCGGCGGTCTGCCCCACCAGGTCCAGCACCCGTTCCGCCGGCAGCCGCCCCTCGCGGGCGAGCAGCGCCGACAGCGGCTCGCCGTCGACGAGCTCCATCACCAGGTGGGCGCAGACCTCGCCGTCCTCGGTCACCACCTCGCCGTAGTCGTGCAGCGCGGCGATGTTGCGGTGCAGCAGCCGGCCGGCCAGGCGCGCCTCGGTGCGGAACCGGGTGCGGACGGTCTCGTCCTCGACGTACTCGCTGCGCAGCAGCTTGACCGCGACCGGCCGGTCCAGCAGGGCGTCCCGGGCGCGCCAGACCTGGCCCATGCCGCCGGTGGCGAGGAGGCCCAGCAGCTCGTAGCGGCCGGCGACGACGCGACGTGCAGGCCTGCCGTGCATCGCACCTCCTCGGTTCCGGATCAGCGGCTGGTGGAGTCTCCCGCGGCGGAGGTGGTCCCGCTCGTCGTCCCGGCGGTGCCGGTCACCGGCGACGACGACGTGGGGGTGCTCGAGCTCGTGGCGGTGGTGCCGGTGGGCGTCGCCGGCGTGGTGGTCGTCGTGTCCGACGGGGAGCCGGTCGCGGACGAGCCGGGCGCGGTGGTCGTGGTCGGGGTGGCGGCCTCGGTCGGCTCCGGGACCGCCGTCCCCGGAGCCGGGTCCGTCGCGGGCGGGACCGGCTCGACCACCGTGCCGGGCGTGCTGTCGCCGGTCACGGCCGAGACGCCGCCGTCGCCACCCTGCCCCGTGGGCGCCGGCCGGGAGCCGCGGCCACCGGCCGGCGCGACGGCGAAGGTGACGACGACGTCGTCGCCGGGCTCGAGGCGCACGCCCTCGGGCGAGACGCCGAGCACCCGGCCCGGGACCGCGGACCCGGTCACCTGCTCGCGCCGCTCCACGCCCAGGCCCAGCGCGGACAGCTGGGTGGCGACGTCGTCGATCGGCCGGCCGACGTAGTCACCGGCCTCGAGCACCACGCCGTCCTCGCTGTCGCGGGTCTGCGCGGCGACGACGGTCGGGGAGCCGGGGTCGTCGCCCAGGGCGGTGAAGACGACGCCGGCCAGCCCGGCGCCCAGCAGCAGCGCCAGCAGCGGGACCAGGACCGCCGCGACCCGGTGGCGGGGCGGTGGCGGGGGGCTGCTGCGCCGCGGCCCGCCCGGGCCGGGGAGCACGCCGGACGGGCCGGGGGCGGCCTGGGTGGGCGGGCCGGCGTCGACGGCGACCGGGACGGCGGCGACCGGGACGGCGGCGACCGGGACGGCGGCGACCGCCACCCCGGCCGGCGCGGCGGCCGGGACGGGCGCGGGCGCCGGTGCCGGTGCCGGTGCCGGTGCCGGTGGCTCGAGGTCCGGCAGCCGCCCGGCGCGGGCGTCCTCGACCGCGGCGACGAACGCGGCGCCGTCGGGCATGCGGGCGGCCGGGTCCTTGGCCAGCGCGCGGCGGATGAGGGTGCGGACGTCGCGGGGCAGCGTGTCCGGCAGCGGCTCGGGGTCCGAGCGCAGCTGCTTGAGCGCGATGGTGACCGCGTTGTCGCCGTCGAAGGCGGGGTGCCCGGTGAGGCACTCGTAGCCGACCAGGCCGAGGGCGTAGACGTCGCTGGCCGGGGTGGCCAGGTGCCCCTCGGCCTGCTCCGGCGAGAGGTACTGCGGCGTGCCGATGACCTGGCCGGTCTGGGTGAGCGGGACGCTGCCGGCCGACCAGGCGATGCCGAAGTCTGTGATCTTCACGCTGCCGTCGGCGCGGACGAGGATGTTGCCGGGCTTGACGTCGCGGTGCACCAGCCCGGCGCGGTGCGCCTCGGACAGCGCGGCGGCGGTCTGGCCGAGCACCGACAGGGTGGTGGAGGTGTCCAGCCGGCCCTCGCGGCGCAGCAGCGCCGACAGCGGCTGGCCCTCGACCAGCTCCATGACCAGGTAGGCGAGCGTCTCGCCGGTGTCCCCGGCCGTGTCCCGTGCCGTGGTCTCGCCGTAGTCGTAGACCGCCGCGATGTTCGGGTGGTTCAGCGCCGCGGCGTGCTGGGCCTCGGCGCGGAAGCGGGCGAGGAACGTCGGGTCGCCGGTGTACTCGCTGCGCAGGACCTTGACCGCGACCGGGCGGTGCAGCAGCACGTCGGTGCCGCGCCAGACCTGGCCCATGCCACCGGCGGCGATGAGCCGGGAGAGTTCGTAGCGGTCACCGAGCATCCGGCGACCCGGTTCCACCACGGGACCTCTCCCATCCCTGCCGGCCCTGCTGCCGACGCCGTCCGTCCCGGCGTACCGGTCCTCGTCCGCGGAGGTGCCCGGTCCTTCCGAGACCACACATCCTCCCAGCAGTCCCACCCGTCCGGGGAGTCCCGTGCGTCACGGCTCGGCATCGACACGGCGACGCGCCGACGACGCCCCGGTGACACGCCGGTGGCCGGCCGGCTCAGGCGGACTCGAAGAGGGCGCGGCCCCACCAGTCGGCGTCGTCGCGGACGCCGGGCGGGCAGGCGAACACCGCCGACGACGTGTGCCGGACGTACTCGTTCATCGCGTCCGTCCGCAGGTTGCGCTGCACCTGCACGAAGCCGGTCTCCGGGTTCCGCTGGAAGGCGATGAAGAACAGCCCGGCGTCGAGCCGGCCCAGGCCGTCGGAGCCGTCGACGAAGCTGTAGCCGCGCCGCAGGATCGCCGTCCCGGAGTTGGTCGGGTGGGCGAGGAAGACGTGGCTGGTCTCGGGGATCGCGAACTCGCCGTCGACCTGCTCCGTGAAGTCGACCGGGTCGAACTCCGCGCGCTGGCCGAGCGGTGCCCCGCTGCCCTTGGTGCGGCCGATGGTGCGCTGCTGCTCGTCCAGCGAGGAGCTGTCCCACGGCTCGACCAGCATCCGGATCCGCCGCGTGACCAGGTAGGAGCCGCCGCGCAGCCAGTCCGCCCGGCCCCCCTCGCCGTCGTCGTCGCCGACCCACACGAACCGGTCCAGCGCGCTGCCGTTCTCGGCCTTGAGGTTGGCGGTGCCGTCCTTGAACCCGAACAGGTTGCGCGGGGTGGCCTGGCCGGTGCTGGTCGACGACGTCCGGCCGAAGCCCAGCTGCGACCAGCGCACGCTGACCACCCCGGCGCCGATGCGCACCAGGTTGCGGACGGCGTGGACGGCGACCTGCGGGTCGTTGGCGCAGGCCTGGAGGCACAGGTCACCGCCGCTGATCGCGGGGTCGACCTGGTCGCCGGGGAACGACGGCAGCTCGACCAGCGGCGCGGGCCGGCGGGCGGCGAGGCCGAAGCGGTCGCGGCCGTCGGCGGTGGTGAACAGCGTGGGCCCGAAGCCGACGGTGATCGTCAGCCCGGACGGCGGCAGGCCGATCGCCTCGCCGGTGTCGTCCGGCGGGGCGTGCCGCTCGCCGTCGACGGCGCCGACCGGTCCGGCGTCCCGGCCCGCGGTCATGCGCCGCGCGGCCTCGGTCCAGTCCCGCAGCAGCGCGACGAGGTCGTCGCGGCTGTCGGTGGTGACGTCGAGGGCGACGAAGTGCAGCCGGTCCTGGGCGGGCGTGACGATCCCCGCCTGGTGCTCGCCGTGGAAGGGCACCGCGTCGGTCGGGGCCGGTCCGGCCGCCTGGGCTCCGCCCGCCGGGCCCTCGGCGGTCGCCCGGCCGACGACGCCGCCGGCCGCGCCCGCGGCGAGGACACCGGCGGTGCCGACCCCAAGGGTGCCCAGCAGGCGGCGGCGGGACAGACCCGGCCGCTGCGGCGCGGCCGGCTGGTCGGCGGTGGGCTCCGTCATGGCTTCCTCGGGACGGGGACGGTCTCGCAGGGCGCAACGTCCCGCGCACACCGGCGCGTCCCCGGCGCCGGTGTGCCGCGGGTCACTGGTCCGCGACGACCGCCCCGACCTTGCTGAAGGACGTAGGACTCGGTCACCTGGTCGCCGGAGTCGGTCACCGCGAAGCCGTGCGTCCCGGCCGGTAGCTCGCTGCTGGCGACGGCGACGGTGTCGGCCGACGAGCAGGCGGCGGTGGCCAGCGCGGCCAGCAGGCCGGCGGTGAGCAGGGGCGGCGGCGGTCACGCACGGACGTGCTGGGTGGTCTCCGACGACCGGTCCCCGTCCGCGGGAGGTCCCCTCGGCCGGGTGCGGGCGTGGCAGGGTGACCGGCATGTCGGAGACCACCGCCACCACGACCGTGACCCGCGAGGACGCCGGCGGCGTCGCGACCGTCACGCTGCAGCGGCCGGGGATCTCCCGGGCGATGCGGCGGGAGCTGCTCGAGGTGGTGCAGGGGATCGCCGGCGACGGGTCGGTGCGGGCGGTGCTGGTCACCGGCACCGGCCGGGCGTTCTGCGTGGGCCAGGACCTCGCCGAGCACGTCGAGTCGCTGCGCGGGGACGCCGGGAGCTCGCTGTCGGTCGTCGAGGACGAGTACAACCCGCTGGTCCTGGCGCTGGCCGGGCTGCGGGTGCCGGTCGTCGTCGGGATCAACGGCGCCTGCGCCGGCGCGGGGCTGGGGCTCGCGATGGCCGGCGACCTGCGGGTGGCCGCCGCGGGCGCGAAGTTCACGACCGCGTTCACCGGCATCGGGCTGTCCAGCGACTCGGCCCTGGCCGCGCGGCTGGTGCACAGCGTGGGCGTCGCCCGCGCCACCGAGCTGCTGCTGCTCCCCGACGCCTTCCCCGCCGAGACGGCGCTGCAGTGGGGTCTGGTGCACCGGGTCGTCGAGGCCGACCGGGTGGCGGACGAGGCCAGGGCGCTGGCCGAGCGGCTGGCCACGGGGCCGACGGCGGCCTACCGGGCGGTCAAGACGGTGCTGGCGAGCGCGCCCACCGACTCGCTGGAGGAGACGCTGGCGCTGGAGGCGCGGCTGCAGACCGAGCTCGGCGGCACCGCCGACCACGCCGAGGCGGTCGAGGCATTCCTGGCCAAGCGCCCGCCGCGGTTCACCGGGCGCTGAGCCCCGCGGGCGGGCCGACGGCATCGCGGGCCCGTCCCCGTTCACGGAGGGCTGCGGTGGGATCGCTGCGGGTACAGACACGGTGGGTCCCGTCCCGCCCGGCCGTTGCGGGACCCGGCGGTACCGCTGTGCGGTGACACCCTCCCCCCACGCGACGGGGAGGGGCAGCTCGTGGACGGGGCACGGACGGCGGGGACGACGGAGGCGGCTCCGGGGGAACGACCGCTCCCCCGCAGGCACGCCGGGGTCCCGCAGGGACGTCCGCTCCCCCCACGCCCTCCGCTCACGAGCTCGGTCGCGCTCCCGCTGACCCCGACCGTGCCGCCGCGCCCGCGCGCCGTCCGGGTCTCCGGCCTGCTGTGCTGGGCCGCGGCGCTGGCCGCCGTCGCCGGCGTGCTGGCGATGCTCCTCGACCGCGCGGCGCTCGACGCGCGGCTGACCGGGACCGCGGCCGCCGGTGACCCGGCCGCGTCGGCCGGGGAGGTCGCCGACGCCGTCGCGGCGACGATCGCGACGGTGGTCGGCGCCACCGGGCTGGTCACCGCCGTCATGGCGGCCGGGACGGCGCTCGCGCTGCGGCGCCGGGCGTGGGCCCGCTGGCTGCTGTTGGCGGCCCTGCTACCGACCCTGCTGGTCCTCGACGTGGCGCAGAGCACCGCGGCGGGGGACGCCGACCTCGACCGGGTCGCGCTGATCGCGGCGGCCGGGCTGTTCCTGCTGGTCCCGGTCCCGCTGTTCACCCGCTCCGCCCGGGCCTGGTCCCGCGCCCGCTGAGCCGGGCGCCGCGTCGAGGGCGGCCAGCACCCCCTCGACGGACCGGACGACGACGTCGGCGGCGTCCGCGGCCGCCCGGTCGGCAAGCGGGTCGGCCGCCGCCTCCCGCCAGCGCCGCAGCGCCTGCAGGGCCTCGGTGCGCAGCGCCGCCGGGGGCGTGTCCGCGGGCAGCCCGAGCCGCGCGGCCGGTGTGGTGTCCGTGGCGCCGAGCAGCCGCTCGCCCTCGGCGGCCAGCGCGGCCGGCAGGGGACCGCTGGGTGCGCGGGTGCGGGCCAGCAACGCCAGCTCCGCGAGGTCGTCCCCGGCCAGGCGGATCCGCTCGACCTCCGCGCGCACGGCCTCCGCCCCGTCCACCGGGTGCTCCTCGAGCAGCGACTCGACCAGCCGCAGCGCGGCGGCGGCCCGCACCGGGCCACCGCGGGCGGTGAAGTGCACGTGCAGCAGCCGCTGCAGCTCGACCAGGCCGCTGCGGCGCAGCAGCTCGGCGGCCAGCGCGTCGGCGTCGCCGATCCCGGCGCGGACCAGGGCGACCGACAGGCGGACCCCGAACAGCCCCAGCCGGTCGAGCAGGCCGGCCCGGACCTCCGCCGACAGCGGCACGGGCGTCTCCGGCCGCGAGAACCGGTCGGCGGTGAGCAGCATGCCGGTGACCGCGGCCGGGTCGGCGGTGGCCAGCGACCGCAGGGCGACCAGGTCACCGTGCCGCAGGGTCCGCCCGGCCAGCGCGAGCCGGCCGGCGACCGGCACGACCGCCGAGCTGACCGCCCGCAGCGCCGGGTCCGCGGACATCCGGCGGGCCGCCGCCTCGGCCGCGTGCAGCGCGTCGATGCGCCCCGCCCCGAGCTCGTCGGCCCGGGACAGCACGGTGATCGTCGTCGTCAGGGTCCCGGTGGCGCCCGTGGCGGCCTGGAAGGCGCTGAGGACGGCCAGGTCGTCGGGCTGCGGCCGGCGGGTCAGGTGGACGATCGCGTCGGCGCCGGCGAGGCCGGCGTCGGTGCCGAGGAAGGCGTGCGTGCGGTCGCTGGTGCCCGTCGACAGCGACCCGGTGCCGGGGGTGTCGACGAGCGTGGCGGCCAGCAGGTCCGGCGACGGCCAGTCGACGACGAGCGTCGCGACGTCCTCGGGCGCGGTACCGGCCAGGTCCAGCCGCAGCCCCCCACCGTCCCGGCGCACCGGCAGGTCGCGGGCCGCGCCGTCCCGGCCGCGCAGCACGACGCGGGGCGTGGCGCCGTGCCGGTACTCGGTGACCACCCGGGTGCACTCGCCGGCGTCGGTCGGGGCCACCCGGGCACCCACGAGGGCGTTGAGCAGGGTCGACTTGCCGGCCTTGACCCGGCCGACGATCGCCACCCGCAGGGGCTCGTCGAGGCGCCGGCGGGCGGCGGCCAGGCGGCCGGCGGCGTCGGGCACGCCGCCCCAGCGGGTCAGCGCGTCGTCCAGGAGCGCCCGGACGTCGTCGAGGGCGGCGGGCCCCGTCACGGGGTGGGCACCGGGGTGCGGTCCAGCCGGGCGACCTCGCCGGCCAGCCGGTCCAGCCGGTCGAGGCGGGCGCGCAGGAGGCGGACGCGGGTGTCGTGGTCCGCGGTGGCCTCCTTGGCCGACCGCTGGGCGGCCCTGACCGCGTCGGCGAGGGTCCGGGCGGTCTCGTCGGTGGTGTCGGTGACCAGGTCCCGCAGCGTCCGCTGCACGGTGCGCAGCCGGTCCTTGAGGTGCTTGCCGACCTGGAAGACCACCTCGTCGAGGTGCCGCCGCACCACGGTCCGCGCCTCGGTCTCGCGCCGCTGCCGCCGCTGCCTGGCGTCGTCGTTGTACGCCTTGCGGCCCAGCACGACGCCGGCGGCCAGGGAGATCGGGTTGATGATGGCGAGCCCGGCCAGGCTGGTGACCAGGCCGGTCATGAGCACCCCGGTGTAGGAGCCGCGCAGCCCGATCAGCGTCCGCTCGCGCAGGGTCATGGAGCCGTCGTCGATGCCCGGGACGGCGACGAGGGCGTCCAGCGCGTCGCCCGCGGCGCCGACCTCCAGGGCCGGGACGGCACCGCCGCCGTCACGGGTCACCTGGTCCACCACCTGCTCGGCGAGCCACCGGGAGCGCTGCTCGGCCCAGACGTAGCTGTCGGCCACCGCCGCGGCGATCCGCTCGTCGAGCCACGCGGTGATCTCCGGCCAGGCCGGACCCGGGTCGCGGGCGGCGATGACCTCCTCCGCCTCGCGGACGACGACCCGGGAGCGGTCCCGCAGGTCGTGGTCGATGTCCGCCATGAGGTCGGTGACGCCGTCGTTGAGCACCTGCTGCCAGCGCGACGAGCGGCGCCGCTGCTCGTCGACCGCGGTGCGGGCCTCCTCCAGCTCGGCCAGCAGCGCCTCCCGCGACGCCGGGTCCTCCAGGCTGCGCAGCTCGCTCCGCAGGGCCAGGGACAGGTGGCCGGTCACCGCGGTGAGGTCGTGCACGAGGGAGCGGCGGGCCAGCGTCGCGGCCCGACCGGCCACCTCGTCCTGCAGGTGGCCGACCAGGGCGGCGATGCCGGACTCCTCGTGCAGCTCGCGGTCCCGGTGCTGCACCGCGAGCTGGGCCAGCGACGAGGAGACGGCGAACAGCGGCGCGTCGCACCCCCGGGCGGCGAGGTGCCCGCGGTCGATCTCGGCGATCCGCCGCCAGTCGGGGCAGGCGTCGGTCTTGGTCAGGACGCAGACGACCGTCGGGCACAGCGCGGAGGCCTGCTCGAGCAGGGCCATCTCCGGCGCGGTGAACTCCTGGCTGGCGTCGGAGACGAACAGGACGGCGTCGGCGGTGGGCAGCAGGTCGAGGGTGGTCAGCGCGTGCGCCACCACCCCGAGGCCGCCGACGCCGGCGGTGTCGACCAGCTCGAGACCGCCGGCGAGCAGTCGCCGGGGCAGCTCGACCTCGGCCTGGAGGATCCGCTCGGCACCGGGCCCGGTGACCCGCGCGGCGACGGTCTCGACCGGGACGGGCACCCGCTCGGTGACGACCTCGGCGCCCGGGGCGGGAGCCGGCCCCACCGCCCGCACCAGCGTGGCCCGCGGGGCGGCCCCGTTGCGCACGACCGTGGGGACGACGGTGGCGACGTCGTCGGCGACGGGACAGACCGGCACCCCGGTCAGCGCGTTCACCAGCGAGCTCTTGCCCTGCTTGGGCTCCCCCAGGACCAGGACGCGCACGCCCGGCGAGGCGTGCCTCCCCCGCGCCTGGGTGAGCCGCCGCTGCAGGTCGGGCCGCCCGCACTCCTCGGCGAGCGCCAGCACCCGGTCGACGAGCTGCTCTGGTGTGACCACTGCCACCTCCTCCGGAGCCCCGGTGATACCACTGCGGGCCCGACTGCGGACGGAAGGCAGCCCGGCCCCGGCGCGCTGGACGCCGGGGCCGGGCGCGTCCGGGTCAGTGACCGCCGGCGTCGACCTCGGCGACGACCACGACGTCGTCGTTGTCCTCGACGGTGTCGTTCAGCGAGCCGTTGAACGACCCGTTCCCGTCGTTGTCCTCGGAGAAGACGTCGTTGTCCTCGGAGTAGTCGTTGCCGACGTCGTCCAGGTCGACCGAGTTGTCCTCGGAGTAGTCGTTGCCCACGTCGTCCAGGTCGACCGAGGTCTCCTCGGAGTAGTCGTTGCCGACGTTCTCCAGGTCCACCGAGTTGTCGGTCTCCGAGTAGTCGTTGCCGACGTCGTCCAGGTCCACCGAGTTGTCGGTCTCGGAGTAGTCGTTGCCGACGTTCTCCAGGTCCACCGAGACGTCGTCCCCGACCTGGCCACCGTCGTTCGCGGTGGTGTTCGTGCCGCCGGAGTTCTCGCTGCCGACCTGGTCACCGCCGACGACGCTGCCGTCCCCGGTCTCGACCCCGGCCGAGTCCTCGACGATCGGGCTGTCGTCCCCGACGGTGACGTCGTTGCCGTTGAACGACCCGTTCACCGAGTCGTCCACGTGCACCGACTCGTCGGAGTTGTCGGTCGTGTTGCCGTGGCCGACGGAGTTGCCGTCACCGGAGACGTCGTAGCTGTTGCCGGAGTCGGAGACGTCGACGGTGGTCTCGCTGTTGTCGACCTCGACGTCCTCGACGTCGTCGCCGGCCGCCACGCCGTCGCCACCGACCACCACGTTGTCGTCACCGAAGATCGCCTGCGCGTCGCCGCTGACCCAGATGCTGTGCGAGGCGTCGATCTCGACGTCCACGTCGGTGTAGGTGACCGAGATGTTCTGCAGGTGCGTGATGACGACCGTCTCGCTGCCGGCGGCCGGGGCCGGCGCCGGGGCGTGCCCGCCGCCGCCCTGCCAGCCGCCGTGGTCCTCGTCCGTGTCGCAGGCGGCCTCGTCGTGGTCGTGGTCGCGGGCCGGGGCGGGGCTCGGCCGGTCGTCGTCGCCGCCGTGCGCCGGGGCGGGGCCCGGCTTGTCGTCGTCGCACCCGCCGGACCGGCCGTGGTGTGCGTCGTGGGAGTGGCCGTAGCCGTCGTCGTCGTGCCCGCGGCCGCCGTGACCTCCCCAGCTGACCGGCGCGTAGCCGGCCACCATCGGCATGAGGTCGTCGACCTCGGCCGGGGTGGCGTCGACGCCCGCGGCGGCGAGCGCGCCCGTCGGGTCGGCCGCGTAGGCCTCGGCGGCCTCGGGGTCGCGGAAGAGGTCGAGGATGAAGTCGAGCAGCGAACTGGCGACGTTCGTCATGGCAGGTCCTCCGGGTCCGTGAGCCGCCCGTCGTCGGCCGGCTGGCGACGGCAGTCCAGCCGCCCCCTCCGCGCCCGGGCAGCGGGTGGCGTCCCCCCACTTCCGACTCCGCGTTGGGGGGTGCGCGCTGACTCCCCGTTAGGGGACTCGGGGTGTCGCCCCCTACTTGCCGCCCGCCGGCACCACACACGGGAGGAAGCAGGGACAGGCGTGACGCAGGCGACATACGGTCCTGCGGCGTACCGGCTCAGGGAGCGGGCCGGCGGGCAGGGTGACGGGGGGACCTGTGCGCGACGGCGAGTACGGGCTGGGCATCGACATCGGCGACGGCACGGTCGCCGCGGCGGTCTGCGCCGAGGGCGCGGGAGCCGCCGAGCCCCTGCCCCTGGGGGGACCGGGGGACCCCCCGGTCGCACTCGCGGTCGACGACGACGGCGTCCGGCTCGGTGACCCCGTCCCCGGGCGGGCGGCGGGCGTCCTGGCGCGGGTGGGCGCCGCGACGCCGCTGCACCTGGGCTCCGGCCCGGTCCCCGCCGCCGCCGTGGTGGCCGGGGCGGTGCAGCTGGTCCGGGCCGCGGCCGCGGAGCGGCTGGGCCGGCCGGACGCCTGGACGGTCGTCACCGTGCCGCCGTCGTGGGCCGGCCACCGCCGGGCAGCGCTCGCCGCGGCCCTGCGGGAGGCGGGCGTCCCCCGCTTCACGCTGGTCTCCGCCGCGGTCGCCGCCGTCGCCCGCCACACCGGCACCGGTGAGCTGCCGGGGCGGCCGACCGTCGCCGTGTACGACCTCGGCGCCGCCACCCTGGACCTCGCCGTCGTGGGCCCCGACGCGGGGGATCCCGACGCCGGCCTGCCGCGGCACCTCGCGCCGCCGCCCGCGCCGCTCGGGTGGGGCGGTCGGGACGTCGACGACCTGCTGGTCGGCCACGTCCGCGGGTCCTCGGCCGGCGCCCCGGACCCGGAGGCGGCCGCGGCGCTGCGGCGCGCGTGCGTCACGGCCAAGGAGGCGCTCTCGGAGGAGACCGCCACCCGGGTGGAGGTGGGTCCCGAGGCGGTCCGGCTCACCCGCGAGGAGCTCGACGAGCTGATCGACGGCCCGGTCCGGGAGTCGGCCGCGCGGCTGCGGGCCGCCGTCGAGGCCGCCGGCGTGGACCCGGCCGCCCTGGACGCGGTCGTGCTCACCGGCGGCGGGGCGCGGATGCCGCTGGTCGCGGAGGTGCTCTCCGGGGAGCTCGGCCGGCCGCTGGCCCTGGGGCCCGCACCGGAGCTCACCGCGGCCCTGGGCGCGGCGGACCTGGCCGCGGAGGCGCTGGTCACGGAGGCGCTGGTCACGCAGGCCCTGGCCACGGAGGACCCGGCCGCAGGGGGGACGGCCGCCGGTGGTGTCCCCATCCCCACGCCCGCCCCCGTCGTCCTCGGCGCGGCGCCGCCCGCGGCCGTCCCGGCCGGGGCCCGGCGTCCCGTGCCCGGCGCCCCGCCGCGGGGGCCGGGCGGGAGCCGGCACCCCGCAGCCGGTCCGGAGCGGGCCCGCGCCCGGGCCCGTCGGGCACAGCGCGGTGTGCTCGTCGGCGTCCTGCTGCTGTGCCTGCTCGTGCTGCCGCCCGCCGTGGCGGGCCTCCTCGGCACCAGCGGCACCGCCGCGCCCGGGGGCGAGGTCCCGGTGGCGCAGGCCGAGGACGGCGCCGTGCCCACCGGCGGGTCGCCCGGCGTCCCCGCACCGGGTGCCGCCCGACCGGCCGGCGTCGCTGCCCCCGCAGGCACGGCCCGGTCCGCGGGAGGCGTGCGGGCGACCGACGACCCGGCCGCGTCGGCCGGCGCCGTCACCGCGGTCCCGGCGGTCGGCCCCCGGACGCCGGGGTCGACCGGCGCGGCGGGGAGCTCGACCGCCCCTCGCTCTCCGGCCGGGACGCCGGTCGCGGGCACCCCGTCCGGCGGCACCACGGGCGGGGCCCCCACCGGGGGCACGGCGTCGGGCGGCGACCCGACCCCGGGGACCACCGCGCCACCGGCCGCCACCCCGTCGGGGACCGCCGGTCCCCCGTCCGGACCACCTCCGTCGGGGACACCGGACGAGACCCCCTCGGGGACCCCGTCGGAGACCCCGGACGAGACGCCCACCGAGACGCCCACCGAGACCCCGACCGAGACGCCGGGTGAGACCCCCACCGAGGACCCGGGGACCGGGGGACCGGCTCCGGACACCACGACGCCACCCGCCGAGGGGACGACGACGACCGACGATCCCGAGACGCCCGCCGCTGACACCACCGGCCCGGCCGCTCCGTCCCCGGGTACGCCGTGACCGCCGTCGCCCGTCCCCCCGTCGTGCACACCGCCGCCTCCCCCGCGGCCCGCGTCCCCGGACCCCGCCCCGCCCGGCTGGCCGGCAACGTGGCGGACGGCCCGGTGGCGCGGGCGGCGGCGGCACGTGCCGTCGTGGTCTGCGGTCCGGCGGGGACCGGCAAGACCCACCTGCTCGACGAGGTCGCCGCGCTGCACCGGCGCGCGGGACTGACGGTGCTCGACGCGCGCACCGAGGACCCCGACGCGGTGACCGCGCCGTTCGTCCTCGTCGTCGACGACGCGCACCGCGCCACCGCGGAGGTCGCCGACCGGGTGCGCCGCGCGCTGCGGTCCCCCCGCGCCCGGGTCGTCCTGGCCTCCCGGCCCTGGCCGCGCCCGGCCGCCCTCACCGCCCTGCTCGCCGACGTGGCCGCCGAGGTCCCCGACGACCGGCACTCCGTGGTGCTCGGCCACGTCGACCGGGCCCGGGTCGAGGAGTGGGCGCGGGCCTGCCTGGGACCGGCCGCCACGCCCGCGCTCGCGGACGCCGTCCACGCCCGGACCGGCGGCCTCCCCGCGCTGGTGCACGGCCTGCTGTCCGCCCTCGCGCGGCGGCCGGGCCGGGTGGACCTCCGCGTCGTCCCCGAGAAGATGCGGGCGCAGCTGAGCGCCGACCTCGACGCCCTCGACGAGCGGACCCGGGCGCTGGTGCACGCCGTCGCGGCCGGCGCCCCGCTGGACGACGACGTCCTCGGCGGGCTGCTCGACGTCCCCCTGGAGCAGGTGGCCGACCTCATCGCCGCGGCACGGGCGACCGGCCTGGTGCTGGCCGACGGGCGGGTGGTCCCGGTGGCGCAGGAGGTGCTGCTCGCGACGACCCCCGCCGACGTCACCCGGCGCACCCGGCGCCGGCTGCTCGGCCTGCTGGTCGAGCGCGGCGAGGAGCCGGTGGCGCTGGCCCGCGGCCTGGCCGCGGACCGGGTGCGCGACCCGCGGGCCGCCGCGCTGCTGGAGCGGCACGCCGACGCCGCTCTCGGTGCGGACCCGGCGCTGGCCGGGGAGCTGCTGAGCGCGGCCGTCGACACCGGGGCGCCGGTCGCCTGCCTGTCCGCCCGGCGGGCCCAGGCCGCCGCCCTGACCGGGGACCTCGACGGCGCGGTGCGCTGGGCCGACGCCGCCCTCGCCGACCCCCTCGCCCCCGACCGGGCCCGGGCCGCCGGGGTGCTCGCGGCGGTGCTGGCCCGGCGCGGGCTGCTCGGCCGCGCCGCGGAGCTCTACCGGTTGGCCGGCCCGGAGCACGCGGGCTCGGCGGCGCTGGCCCTGCTGGCCACCGGACACCCGGACGAGGCCGCCCGGCTGGTGGCGGCGGCGCGGGCCGGGACCTCCGGGGCGCCGACGATGCTGTCGGTCAGCGAGGACCTGATGGCGGAGGGCATCACGTGCTCGCTGCGGTCGGGGACGGACGCCGCCGACCCGGTGCCCGCGGCGCTGTCCACGCTCACCCGCGCCGCCGCGCTGCTGGAGCCGGTCGGCCGGACCGCGCTGCTCGTGGACACCCCCGCGGCGCTGTCGGCGCTGGTGGCGCTGCAGTGCGGCGAGCTGACCGTCGCCGAGTCGGTGCTGCAGCGGGCGGTCGACACCGACCTGGGCGGCCGACCGGCGCGTCCCCGGCACCTGCTGCTGCTGGCGTGGATCGCCATGCTGGCCGGCCGGATGGCCCGGGCCCGGGAGCTGATGATGGAGGCGCAGGCCGTCGAGGGCGGCGCCCTCGAGCCGCGCGACGAGCTCTTCCTGCAGGCGCTGGAGGTGGGCCTGGCCCGCCGCAGCAGCGACGTCCCGGCGCTGGTGCGCGCGTGGGTGCGGGCGCGCGAGGCCGTCGTCCGGCACCCCGTGGACCTGTTCACCCTGCTGCCGCTCGGGGAGCTGGTCGTCGCCGCGGCGCGGCTGCGCGACGGTGACCGGCTGCGCTCCCACCTCACCGAGGCGCAGGCGCTGCTCGCCCGGCTGGGGGACCCGCAGCTGTGGGCGACGCCGCTGCACTGGAGCGGCGCGCAGGCGGCGATCATCACCGACGACCCCGCGGCGCTGCGGCCGCACGCGGCAGCGCTGGTGGCCGCGGCACGGACCAGCCCGCACGCCGCGACGCTGGCCGAGGCCGGGCGGACCTGGCTGCACGTCCTCACCGACGAGATCGACCCACCGGTGGTGGTGGCCGCGGCGGAGGCGCTCGGGGCGGCCGGGCTCGGCTGGGACGGCTCCCGGCTGGCGGGGCAGGCCGCGGCCCGGGTCACCGACGCACGGGCCCGCTCGATCCTGCTGGCCTGCGCGCGCACGCTGGTCGACCCCGCCGACGGGGACGCGCCCGGCGAGTCCGGGGAGGACGCCGCGCCGGCCGCCCCGGCGGCGACGGGCACGCTCAGCGAGCGGGAGCGGCAGGTGGCGCGGCTGGTGGTGGAGGGGCGGACCTACCGGGAGATCGGCGGGCGGCTGTACATCTCGGCGAAGACGGTGGAGCACCACGTCTCGCGCATGCGCCAGCGGCTGGGCGCCGGCACGCGGTCGGACCTGCTGGCGCGGCTGCGCGCGGAGCTCGCGGAGGGCGCCTAGCGGCCGGAGCCGGCCAGGGCGGCGCAGGGGACGCAGACGTCACGGGCCGACGTCGGCCAGTCCTCGTCGAGGGTGACGCGGGCGAGCGTGCCGCAGAGGGTGAGCTCGCAGGCGCCGTCGACCTCGGAGGCCGGGCGGTGCAGCTCGACGGCGTGCCACAGGGCGGCGGTCGGGCCGTGGGCGCGGCTGCGGGCGGCGACGTAGGCGGTCGCGGCGAACGCGGTGGGGGCGGTCGAGGCGGCGGTGGGGGCCATGCAGGGAGGGTCGACAGGCTGCCCGGCCTCCGGGAGGCGGGCCGCCGCGGTGTCACCCACCCGGGTGAGACGGCGGGCCGGCGGGGGCGGCGGCAGGATGTCCCCGTGGAGCTGACCAAGCACGGGCACGCCTGCGTCGTGATCAGTGACGGCGACCGGCGGCTGGTCGTCGACCCCGGTGCCTGGACCGACCCCGCGGCGCTCGAGGGTGCGAGCGCGGTCCTGGTCACGCACGAGCACCCCGACCACTTCGTCGGCGACCGGCTGCGCGCGGCGCTGGAGGCCGACCCGGCGCTGGAGGTGTGGACGAACCCGTCCGTCGCGGAGCAGCTGGACGGGTCGGGGAGCCGGGTGCACGCGGTGGGCGACGGCGACGCGCTGACCGTCGCGGGCTTCGACGTGCAGGTCCACGGCGAGTGGCACGCGGTGGTCCACCCGGAGCTGCCCCGGGTGCGCAACGTCGGCTTCCTGGTCGGGGGCCAGGTGTTCCACCCCGGCGACGCGTTCACCGTGCCGGGGACCCCGGTGGCCACGCTGCTGGTGCCGCTGCACGCGCCGTGGTCGAAGGCGGCCGAGGTGATCGACTACGTGCGGGCGGTGGACGCCGACCAGGCCTTCGCCGTGCACGACGGCCTGCTCAACGACACCGGGCTGGGCCTGATGGCCGGCCTGCTGGGCGAGCGCGGCCCGGGCACACCCACCCCCTACGGCCGGCTGACCCCGGGGGAGGCGGTCGAGCTCTGAGGCCCGCCCGCTCCCCCGGGCGCGGAGGCCGCTCCCCCGGGCGCGGAGGTCAGCGGCGGACGGTGCGGCGGTTGCGTCCCGCGACGCTCTCGGCGACGCCGATCAGCAGGACGGCGGCGACGACGGCGAGGACGAAGCCCAGGACGTTGAGCTCCCAGATGCTGCCGGTGCCGAAGAACTGGGCGATGAGCCCGCCGATGAGGGAGCCGACCAGACCGAGGGCCAGGGTGGCGAGGATGCCCAGGTGCTGCTTGCCCGGGACGATCAGGCGGGCCAGGGCCCCGATGATCAAACCGGCCACGAGGAAACCGATCACGACGAGTCCTCCGGGTGGGTGCGTGGCGCCCGGCCGGTCGCCGGGCGCGCCTGGGGTTCATCTACCCGCATGATCACCGCGCACACCCGGGCCGTTCGTCACTGGTCCGCGGGGACCTGCTCCACGTGCGCCGGGAGCTTGTCCAGCTCGTCGTCGACGGTGCGCTGCACGAACTGCTGCACGGCGCGGCGGGCCAGCCGGTCGGCCAGCCGGGCACGGCGCGGCTCGTGGGTGAGCGTGACGGTCACCCGGGTGGCGCCGTCGGCGGCGTCGTCGAGCTCGATGCGCGTCGTCCACGTCTCGGGGGTGAGCTCGAGCCGGGTGGTGACCACCCGCCCGGGCTCCCACTCGACGATCTCCCCGCGCGGGGCACCCTCGCGCGGGGTCCGGTCGGCGGCGAGGCGGCCGGGGACGCAGACGAACCGGGCGCCCTTCCCGGACCGGCCCCCCTCGACGACGTAGGAGACGTCGCAGACGGCGCAGTAGGGCTCCAGCACGGCCAGCGCCCGCCACACCCGGCTGCGCGGGGCGGCCACCTCCCGGGTCCCGCTGGCCGTGGTCACGTCCCGACGGTAGACGGGGGCCCGCCGGGTCCCGGGGCGAGGTCGGCGAGCACGGCC
Organism: Geodermatophilus sp. SYSU D00698; assembly: GCF_054050335.1. Classification (NCBI taxonomy): domain Bacteria; kingdom Bacillati; phylum Actinomycetota; class Actinomycetes; order Geodermatophilales; family Geodermatophilaceae; genus Geodermatophilus; species Geodermatophilus sp. SYSU D00698. Next base: position 29,858 of record NZ_JBJGZD010000008.1, on the reverse strand, counting down.
CGGGCGACGGCCCAGCGCTCCTCCCCCACCCGGCGCGCCCAGTCCCGCTCGACGGCAGCCAGGCGCCGGCGCACCGCCTCGTCGACCTCCCGGCCCCGGTCGGTGAGCCGGACCAGCCGCGCCCGCCCGTCGGAGGGGTCGGGGAGCACCTCGACGTACCCGCCGGCCTGCAGCGGCGCGAGCGCCTGGGCCAGGGCCTGCTTGGTGTGCCCGCTGTCGGCGGCCAGCCGGCTCAGCCGCTCCCCCTGGGCCGGCAGCATCGCCAGCAGCCGGTAGTGCCGCATGCGCAGGCCCGGGTAGCGCGCGTCGCTGAGCGCGTAGAGGTCGTCCCGGATCAGGGTCATCGCCTGCTCGAGCAACGCGGTGACCAGGACGGGGCGTTCTCTGTTGACGGGATCGGACAAGCGGCTTCACCATCCATGCACCGTCAGACAAGCGGCTTGACCATCCTCCCACGGGAGCCCGTGATGACGACCCCTCCGTGCCTGGCGCTCTTCCGCCCCCTGCGCCCGCACCTCCCCCTCCGGCCCGCCCCGGTGCAGCCCGATCCCCCGTCCCCCGGGACGGCGGCCCCCCGGTGAGCGCACTGCCCGGCGGGACGACCGTCGCCGAGCTGCTCCCCGCCCTGCGCCGCTGGACCGGCCGTCCCGGGCTGACCGTCGACGCCGTCACCACCACGCCGGTCCCGCACCGCATCTCCGCGCCGACCACCCGCGCGCTCACCCGGGTGGCGGTCACCGCACGGGACGCCACCGGTCCGGTACGGCTCCCGCTGGTCGTCAAGGAGCTGCAGCGGGCGCGCGAGGGCCTGCCCCCGGAGATCCCCCCGCCGGTCCGCGAGTACATCGACTCGCAGATCCCGTGGCGCACGGAGGCGGACGTCTACACCTCCGGCGTCCGGGACCGGCTGCCGCCGGGGCTGCGGGTGCCCGGGCTGGTGCTGGCGGCGGAGGGTCCCGGTGACCGGGTCACGCTGTGGCTGGAGGACGTGGCCACGACCGAGCGGCCCTGGACCGCCGGCGACATCCGGGCGGCGGCCACCGCGCTCGGCCGCATGGCGGCGCGCCGGCGGGAGGAGCCACGGGTCCCGGTGCCCTGCGACACCTTCCTCGGCAACTACGTCGCCAACCGGCTGGGCCGCTACGCGCTGCCGCTGCTGGCCGCCGACGACACCTGGGCCCACCCGGCGATGCGGGCGCCCGAGGTCGCCGCGCTCCGCCCGGACCTCGGCGAGCTGGCCGGCCGGGTGCCCGCGCTCTGGGACGAGCTCGGCTGTGTGCCGGAGCTGCCCGCCCACGGGGACGCCACGCCCGCGAACCTGCTGCGCCCCCCGGACGAGCCGGGCACGTTCGTGCTGCTGGACTGGGGGACGGCCACACCGGCGCCGGCCGGGTTCGACGTCGTCCCGCTCGTCTTCGGCCGGGCCGAGGCCGGCACCGCGCCCGCCGGTGAGGTGCCCGCGCTGCTCGACGTCGCCGTGGCCGCCTACGCCGCGGGGCTGGCCGCCGAGGGGCTCGAGGTGCCGGCCGACCGGCTGTACCGGGCCGCGGTCGCCGCGGCCCTCATCCGGTACCCGTGCACCAGCCTGCCGCTGGACCACCTGGGCGCACCGGTCGGCGACGACCTGCTCGCGCACGCCGTCGAGCGCGCCGGGTTCGTGCGGATGGTGCTCGACCTGCAGCACCGGCCGGCCGCGCTCAGCGGCCGCTGACGGCGCCCTCAGAGCTGCAGGGTCGCCGCGGCCAGCAGGTAGGCCGCGGACACCGCCCCCGGGTCGTGCAGGTCCCCCGGGTCCTCCGCCGCGGCCCGGGAACGCGCGCGCACCGCGGCGCCGGGATCGTCGGCGACGAGGGCGAGCGACAGCCCGGCGACGACGGCGAGGGCGTCGTGCTCGTCCAGGTCGTCGAGGACGAGGCCGTCGTGGAGGAGGGTCGCCGCCTCGAGGAACACCTCGCGGGCCGTCCCGGCGTCCACCTCGGGCCGTTCCCGCGCGACCGCCTCCGCGGTCGCCAGGAACCGGTCGCGCAGCGCACCTGCGACGTCGAGCGGCACGCCGGGAGCATCCCAGCGGGCCCGTTCCCGGGTCGAGCGGGTTCGGCGGCCCGCCGTCCGCCCGGTCAGCGGCCGGTGACCGACACCTCGAACTCGACCTGGCTCACGTCCGGCCGCAGCCGGGAGAAGCTGTGCACCAGCGGGTGCCCGGCGCTGTCGCGCACCGTGGTGCGGACGACCAGCAGCGGCGAGCCGGCGGCGATCCGCAGCAGGTCGGCCTCGTCCGGGGCGGCGGTGCCGACGTCGACGACGATGCGGGCGTGCGCGAGGTCGGCGCCGTACTCGCGGCGCAGGAAGTCGTACAGCGATCCCTCGCTGAAGTCCTCCTCCGCGGCCCGCGGGTAGAGCGCGGCGGGCAGGAAGCTGTGCGCCACGTGGTTGGGCGCGCCGTCGACGCTGCGCAGCCGCTCCAGCTCGACGACGTCCTCGGCGACGTCGAGGGCGAGCTCGGCGGCCACCGGCGACGGCGCGGGCACGACCCGCTGGGTGAGCACCGTCGTCCCCACCTGGGCGCCCTGCTCGGCCATCACCGAGCTCCAGCCGGCGATGCGGTGGACGAAGCTCTCGCGGTACTCGTGCCGGATCGCCGGGCGGGTGACGTAGGTGCCCCGGCCCTGCTCGCGCACGAGGTGCCCGTCGGCGACCAGCCCGTCGACGGCGCGGCGCAGGGTGATCCGGCTGACGCCGTACTCCGAGCACAGCGTGGGCTCCGGGGGCAGCAGGGCCCCCTCGGGCATCGCGGCGACCCGGCGCCGCAGGTGCTCACGGACCGAGAGGTACTTCGGTCCCGCCGTCGCCGCTGTCACGGACGCCAGACTATGCGGGAGAAGACGTCTGAGGACGTCATGTCGTATGAGACGTCTCTCGCTCGGGTGACGTCCACCTCTACGGTGCCCGGAGTTCGACCACGGTCACCTCGGGCCGCGCACCGATCCGCATGGGCGGTCCCCAGTAGCCGGCGCCGGTGGTGACGTACAGCTGCGTGTCGCCGTGCCGGGACCAGCCCTCGACCGCGGGCTGGTCGAGGCGGATGGCGTAGTCGAAGGGCCACAGCTGCCCGCCGTGCGTGTGCCCGGACAGCTGCAGGTCCACGCCGGCGGCCCGCGCCTGGTCGACCATGTACGGCTGGTGGGCGAGCAGCACGACCGGCGTCGCGTCGTCCCGGCCGTCGAGGGCGGCGTCGAGGTCCGCGCCGTGCCCGGGGACGCCGGAGCGGGCCGCGGTGCGGTCGTCGATGCCGGCCAGGTCGAACGACGCGCCGCCGCGGGTGATCGGCACCCGCTCGTTGCGCAGCACCTCGACGCCGAGGGTGGGGAGGTGCCGCAGCCAGGCCGCGGTGTCGACGAAGTACTCGTGGTTGCCGGTGACGAAGTACACGCCCTGCTCGCTGACCAGGTCGGCCAGCGGCGCGACCTCCTCGCGCAGCTCGTCGACCTCGCTGTCGACCAGGTCGCCGACGATCGCCACGACGTCGGGCCGCTGGGAGTTGACGATCTCGACCAGCCGCTCGAAGCGCCGTCCGCCGTAGGTGGCCGACAGGTGGCCGTCGGAGAAGGTGACGATCCGCAGGCCGTCGAGCGCCGGGTCCAGCCGCGGCAGGGTGACCGGCACCCGGCGGACGACGGGCGCGGAGTTGGCGAGGTACACGCCCGTGCCGGCGGTGCCCAGCGCCACCGCACCGGCGGTGACGGCGAGCGAGCGCGCGAGGAACAGCCGGCGGGAGGGATCCGCGACGACCGCGCGGTCCTCCGGCCGCGACTCCGGCTCCGGGCCCCGCTCCGGGTCGGGGCCGACGGCGGGCACCGGTGCCGGCGTGGCCGGGACGGCGGCGGGGGCGGTGGCGGTGGCGGGCCGGCGGGTCCAGTGGCGCAGCACCAGGCGGACCGGCTCGAGGACGAGCAGCGCGAGGAACGCGTAGAAGGCGACGCCGAGCCAGGTGTAGGCGACCCAGTCCAGCGGGGCGGCGGCGTCCAGGGGGAGCGTGCGGCGCAGCAGCACCGCGGTGGCGGGCAGCAGGGCGAGCACCACGGTCAGGGCGGTGAGCCGCCGCCTCGCCCGGCCGGGCCGGGTGGTGCTCCTGACCAGGCGCCACCAGAGGTAGCCGTGCAGGAGGAGCAGGGCGACGAGGACGACCGTCCCGAAGCCGAGCAGACCGATCAGGGACAGGACGGACCTCGCTTCGGCTGTGCGGGAGACACCACGGCAGGAGACGTGCGGGCGGCCCGGGACGTTCCCGTCCCGGGCCGCCGGTACGCGCGGTCAGGCCCTCGCGGCCGCCTTCACCGCGGCGCGCAGGGTGGGCTCGAGTGCCCAGAACCGCTGGTCGGCGTGCTCGGCGCGCAGCTCCTCCAGCGCGTGCAGCCGGCCGTAGGTGAAGGTGTCCTCCCCCGCCCCGACGGCGGCCGCTGCCAGCCGCAGGCACCACTGCCGGGCGACGACGGTGTCCTGGGCCTCGCCGAGCACGTCCTGCACCTCCTTCATGCAGGCGACCAGGGCCTCGGCCGGCGCCCCGAGCACCGGCGCGGCGACCTCGGCGGTGTAGCGGACCCGCTTGGCCGCCTTGCGCACCTCGTGGAGGGCGTGCTCGGTCTCGTCCTCGTGCGCGCCCGGGTCCTCCGCCTCGCGTTCGCGCGCCTCGGCGGTGCGGGCCTGCATCCGCTTGCCGGTGCGCTTGACCGCGTCGGCGAGGACGGCGTGCGCGGACTCACCGGCCGCCTCGAGGAGCGGCGGGTCGGCGAGCAGCGCGTCGAGCGCGTCGAGCAGCGCCAGGTGCCGCCGGTCCGACAGCGCCCGGACCGCCGCCTTGCGGCCCCGCTCGACGTCGGCCACCTCGGTGGACCGCAGCCGGGCGGCCACCGGGCCGCGGACCAGCTCGACCGGCTGCGCCGCGACCACGGACCTGAGGTGCTCGAGGGCCACCTCGCCGTCGCGGGCGCCGGAGAGCGCGGCGCCGATCCACTGCAGCTCGTCGCGGACCGGGTCGGTGGCGGTGCGGTCGAGCACCGGCCGGAACGCGGCCAGGATGCTGCGCAGCCGGCGGCAGGCCACGCGCAGGTCGTGCACGCCCTCGGGGTCGCCGGTGCGGACGCCGATGTCGGCGGTCTGCAGCGCCTCGACCTGGGTCCGCAGCGCGCCGAGCACCACCTCGGCCGCCGTCGGCCCGCCCTGCTGCCGCTTCTTCTTCCCCTTCCTGCCGCCGTTCCCGTCCTCCGCGGCGGCCGGCGGACGCGGCGGGGCGAGCGCCGCGAGCCGGTCGGCCAGCACGCGGGAGAGCTTGGACGGCAGGTCGGAGGGCTCGATGCCCGCCGCGCCGAGCGCCGCGGTGACGCCGTCGAGCAGCGCCTGGTCGCCCTCGACCAGCTCCACCTCCAGCTCGCGCCAGGTCGTGACGGTCGCCGGGCTCTCGGGGTCGGGGGCGAGCGCCGTGCCGGTGACGGTGTCGGCGGCGACCTCGGCGAGCACGCGGCCGTCGTCGGCGAGCAGGTGCGTGACCTGCCGCGTCGTCTGCAGGGTGGCGACCGGTCCGGGCCTGGCGCCGCGGAGGACGGCGGTCACCGGCTCGGTCACCGCCCGCGGCACGACCGTGCGGCGGGTGCCCAGCGGGGCGTGCACCTCCCGGCGGGAGCCCGCGACGGCGGTGGGCAGCTTGAGGTGCCAGCCGGCGTCGGTGCCGCCGGTCCGCCGGCGCAGCGTGACCCGCGCGCGGGCCAGCCGCAGGTCCGGGGTGTCGAAGTAGGTGGCGTCCAGGTCGTGGGTGACCGGGTCGCCCATCGCCGCGACGCCGTCCACGGTCGTCAGGTCGGGCAGGACGACGTCCGGCCCCGTCTCGAACTTGCGCTCGACCTCGAGCTGTCCGCTGCCCACGTCGTCCTCCTCCTGGATTCCCGTCGCACCCGACCGTAGGCGCAGGCGGGTGTCGGAACACACCCGTGCGGGCACTCCCCCGCGGAAACGACGCCAGCCGGGGTGTCGACGGAGGAGGCGAGCACCGTGTTGAGCGAGCGAGACCTGTCCGCGGCGATCGGGAGCACGGTGCAGGGCCCCGACGGCGAGAAGATCGGCACCGTCGAGAGCTTCTTCGTCGACGACCGCACCGGCGCGCCCACCTGGGTGGCCGTGAGCACCGGCCTGTTCGGCACCCGGCACTCGATCGTCCCGGCCACCCAGGCGACCTTCGACGACGGCGTGCTGAGCGTGCCCGTGCACAAGGACGCCGTCCGGTCCGCCCCGCACCTGGGCGGCGACCACCTCGGCCCGGAGGAGGAGGCCGCGCTGCGGCAGCACTACGGGCTGACGGCGGGCGCGGCGCCCGGCGTCGCGGCCGGGCAGCCCGGGGCGCCGTCGGGGACCGGCCCGGCCCCCGTGGGGGCCGGGCCCGCGACCGACGTGCCGGCTCCCGGCGGGACGGTCGCGGACACCCCCACCCGGCCGGTCCCCCCGCCGGCCACCGCGACGCGGACCACCACCGAGCAGGCCGCCCCGCCCGCGCCGGCGGAGCCCGCCGCCCGGCACGCCGCGCCGCCCACCGACGGCGCGATGACCCGCAGCGAGGAGCAGCTGCGCGTGGGCACCGAGCAGGTGGCGGCCACGCGGGTGCGGCTGGTCAAGTACGTGGTCACCGAGGAGGTGCAGGTGACCGTGCCGATCCGGCGCGAGGAGATCCGCGTCGAGCACGTGCCCCTCGACGCCCCCGACCTCCCCGGCGAGTCGCTGCAGCCCGCCGACGGGACGGCGCCCGTCGCCGGCGCGCCGTCGGCCGGCACCGGGGGCCTGCCCGGGGAGATCGTGCTGCACGCCGAGCGGCCGGTGGTGTCGGTCGAGGTCGTGCCGGTCGAGCGGGTCCGGCTGACCACCGAGGTGGTGCAGGGCCAGGAGCGGGTCAGCGAGCAGGTGCGGCGGGAGCAGATCGTCGTCGACCAGACGCGCTCGCCGCAGCCGGGACGTGCCGGGACGGCCCCGCTGCAGGGGCCCGCCGCGAGCTAGCCGGCGGCCGGGGGCAGCGGGGTCCTCCCACGGTCGGCGAGGAAGGCGAACCGCTTGCGGGTGGCGGTGACCTCGGCGGGGTCGACGTCGGCCAGCACGAGGGTCTCGCCACCCGCGGCGGCGGCCAGCACCTCGCCCATCGGGTCCACGACCCGGCTGTCCCCGGCGTGGTGCAGGCCGTCGCCGCCGGTGCCCACCCGGTTGCAGGCGACCACGTAGGCCTGGTTCTCGATGGCGCGCGCCTGCAGCAGCGTCGTCCAGTGGTGCCGGCGGGCCGAGGGCCAGTTCGCCGTCACGAGGTAGACGTCGGTGGTCTCGGCGGCGGCCCAGAACACGTCCGCGAAGCGCAGGTCGTAGCAGACGAACGGCGTGATCCGCAGGTCGCCGACGGTCACCGTCACCGGGCCGTCGCCGGCGCGGTAGCGCTCGGCCTCGCCGCCATGGGTGAACGGGTGCAGCTTGCGGTAGCGGTGCACCGTGCCGTCGGGACCGGCCAGGACGAACGAGTTGTAGGGGAGGTCCGCGCCCGGGGCGACCTCCGGGCAGGTGCCGGCCACCCAGACGCCGTGCTCGGCGGCCTGCGCGCGCAGGAAGGACGCCGACGGCCCGTCCTCGGGCTCGCCGATGCCCGGCGTCATCGAGAAGCCGGTGGAGAACGTCTCGCCGAGCAGCACGAACTCCGCCCCGGCGGCCGCCGCGCGGGCGACCTGCGGCGCCAGCCGGGCGTAGTTGGCCTCCCGGTCCTCCCACACGATGTCGTGCTGGACGATCCCGAACCTCACGCTGCGCCTCCCCGGCCGGACCTCATGCGGACATCCTCGTCAGGCGCGCAACCGCCTCGTCGAGGACCTCGTCGCGCTTGCAGAAGGCGAACCGCACGAGGTGGCGGCCGAGGTCGGCGTGGCCCGCCGTCCAGAAGACGCCGGCGGGCACCGCCACCACCCCCGCCCGCTCCGGCAGGGCGCGGCAGAAGGCCAGGCCGTCGCCGTCGGGCTGCACGCCGCGGACGTCGACCATCGCGAAGTAGGTGGCCTGCGGGCTGATCGTGGGCAGGCCCGCGGCGCGCAACCCGGCGACCAGGACGTCGCGGCGGCGCTGCAGGTCGCGGGCGATGCCGGTGAAGTAGGCGTCGGGCAGCGCGAGCCCGGCGGCGACCGCGGGCTGGAAGGGCCCGGCGTTGACGTAGGTCAGGAACTGCTTGGCGGTGCGGACGGCGGCCACCAGCGGCGCCGGCCCGCAGGCCCAGCCCACCTTCCAGCCGGTCGTGCTGAACGTCTTGCCGCCGCTGCCGACCACCAGCGTCCGCTCGCGCAGCCCCGGGAGGGTCGCCGCGGGGACGTGCTCGGCGCCGTCGAACACCAGGTGCTCGTAGACCTCGTCGGTGACCAGCAGCAGGCCCGCCTCGAGGACCACCTCGGCGACCAGGTCCAGCTCCGCCCGGCTGAACACCTTGCCGGTGGGGTTGTGCGGGGTGTTGAGCAGCAGCAGCCTCGCCCGCGGGGTGACGGCGGCGCGCAGGTCGGCGGGGTCGAACGTCCAGACGCCGCCCTCGGTGTCGGCCGGCGGCGGGCTCAGCGGCACCGGGCGCAGCACGCCGCCGGCCATGGCCACCGCCGCGGCGTAGCTGTCGTAGACCGGCTCGAACAGGACCACCTCGTCGCCGGGCTCGACCAGCGCCAGCATGGCGGCGGTGAGGGCCTCCGTGGCGCCGGCGGTGACCAGCACCTCGGTGTCGGGGTCGAAGGCGAGCCCGCGGAAGCGCCGCACGTGCGCGGCGATCGCCGTCCGCAGCTCCGGGGTGCCGGGGCCGGGCGGGTACTGGTCGGCCATGGTGCCGATGGCGGCGCGGGCGACGTCGAGGACCTCCGCGGGGCCGGGGGTGTCGGGGAAGCCCTGGCCGAGGTTGATCGACCCGGTGGCGACGGCGAGCGCGCTCATCTCGGCGAACACCGTCGTCCCGAAGCCCTGCAGCCGGTCGGCGAGGTACGGCTCGCGGCTCATGCGGCCACCTCGAAGCGGACCGAGCGGCGGGCGACGTCGGCCTCGGTGAGCCGCACCCGCACCCGGGAGCCGGCGGCGGGGCCGGTGCCGGTGCAGCGGGCCCGGATCGCGGGCTCGGCGAGGACCACGGTGCCGCGGTCGCCGTCGGCGTCGACCACGACGGCGTCGAACAGCGCGCCCTCGCGGCCGGCGAGCAGCCAGGCCTCGGTGGCGTCGACGGCGGCCCGCTCGACCGCCCGGGTGCGCCGGTCGGAGGCGGCCATGAGGCCGGGCAGCTCCGGCAGGGCGGCGCGCACCGCGGGGTCGGGCTCGCGGCCGGCGGCCAGCGCGAGGCAGACCTCGGTGGCGAACCGGTCGACCAGCCGGCGCAGCGGGGCGGTGACGTGCGCGTACGGGGCGCCGACGCCGGCGTGGCCGGTCTGCCCGGGCGGGGCGCCGTCGAAGGGCGTGTAGGCCGCGCCGCGCAGCAGGGCGGCCGCCTCCTCGAGGAAGGCCGCGTGCCGGGGGTCGGCGACGTGGAGCCCGGCGAGGACCTCCCCCGGCCCGGCGCCGTCCGGCCACCGCACGCCGAGCGCGGGGGCCAGCCGGCGCAGGCGCTCGACGTCCTCCGGCCGGGCGGGCGGCAGGGTGCGCAGCACGCCCACGCCGCCGTCGAGCATGAGCCGGGCCGCGACCCGGCCGGTGAGCAGCGAGACCTGCGCGTTCCAGCCCTCGACCGGCAGGTCCGCGCGGGCGACCAGCGTCCAGCCGCCGTCGGGACCGCGCACCACCTGCTGCTCCGGGGTGCCGAGCTCGACGGCCCCGCGGTCGGCCGCGCGCCGCTCGAGCAGCCGGCCGACCTCGGGCAGCAGCGCGATCGGGTCGGGGAGGGTGCCGGCGTCGGCCTGCGCCTGGACGCCGGGGTAGGCCAGCTGCGCGCGGCTGCGGACGCGGGCCCGCCGCAGGTCGACGCCACGCACCTCGCCGTCGGCGTCGAGCCGGACCGTCCACAGTGCGGCGGGGCGGTCCTGCCCCGGCAGGAGGCTGGCCGCGCCCTCGCTGAGCACCGGCGGGTGCAGCGGGGTGCGCCGGTCGGGGCTGTAGAGGGTCTGGCCGCGGCGCCGCGCCTCGGCGTCGAGCGCGCTGCCGGGGGGCACCACCGAGCCGACGTCGGCGATCGCGTAGCGCACGACGTAGCCGCCGTCCTCCCGCGCCAGGTGCACCGCCTGGTCGAGGTCGCGGCTGCCCGGCGGGTCTACGGTCACCAGCGGGAGGGCGGTGGCGTCCTCGTCCGGCAGCGGGAGGGCCGCCGCGACCCGCTCGGCCTCGGCGAGCACGTCGGCCGGGAAGGACTCGGGGACGTCGTGCTCCGCGCGGATCGCGGCGAAGTCCGGCCCGGCGGGCGCGGCCTCCGGCCACCGGGGCAGGGCGAGGGGGAACCGGTCCCTGGTCGCGGGGAACCCGGCAGCCGGAGGTGCGTCGTCGTTCCACGTGGAACCCGCGTCGGGGTTCACGCGACGCGCACGTCCTCGGCGCCCTCGATCGAGACGACGTCGCCCCGGCGCACCTGCCGGCCGCGGCGCTCCTCGGGCTCGCCGTTCACCCGCACCGCACCGGTGACCAGCACGTCCTTGACCTGCGCGCCGGTCGGCACGGCGTCGACGAGCTTGAGCAGCTGACCGAGGCGGATGGAGTCCTCACCGGGACGCAGTTCGACGGTGCGCACGACGTCGATCGTGCCCTCAGGCGGGGACGAGCGCGTCACCGACGGCCACCCGGCCCGCCACCGGCACCAGCGCGCCGACCGCCAGCGTGCCGCCGCGCTCGCGGTGCACGGTCTTGAGGACGCCGGTGTCGCGGCCGATGCCGCCCGGCTGCGGCCGGGTCACCATGACGCAGCGGCTGACCGGCTTGAGCACGTCGAGCACCGCGGTGCCCAGCCGCACCGTCGACCCGACCAGGTCGTCCTCGCCCGCGCCGTCGAGCAGCACGTTGGCGCGGAACCGCCGCCGGTCCCAGGTGCCGAGCGTGCCGGTGGAGACCAGGGAGACGCGGATCCGCGAGCTGTCGTGGAAGGCGCCGGACGCGCCCTCCCAGGCGTCCCACGGCCCGCCGTCCTCGTCGTCGACCGGGTCCTCGTACTGCCGCGGACCGCGGACGGCCTCCGCCGCGCGCAGCGCCACCGGCTTCCCGAGCCAGGCGGAGAGGACGGCGTCGTCGCCGGTGACCGTGCCGTCGGGCAGGACCACCTCGACGCCGCCGTCGGCCCGCAGCCGGCCCGAGGCGAACAGCAGGTCGGGGATGCGGCGGGCGGTGAGGCCGAAGCCGGTGGACCGGTCGAACAGCGCCCACCGGCGGTCCCCGGCCAGCCCCTCGGGGCCGACGTCGACGGCGTCGAGCCGCTCGCCCTGCAGCGACTTCACCGGATAGCGCCAGAGCTCCTGCACCCGCACGTCAGGCCGCTGTCCAGGTGAGGGTCCACGTGCCCGACCAGGTCTCCCCCGGGTCGAGGACGACGAGGTCGGCGTCGTCGGCCAGCGCGTTCGGCGGGCACGTCATCGGCTCGACGGCGAGGCTGCGCCGCCGCTGGCCCTCGGGCAGCGTGTCGCCGCTGTAGACCTGCAGCCACGGCCAGGACCGGTCGACGGCGAGCTCGAGCGCGCCGGCGGCGCCGCGCAGCCGGACCCGCGCCCACCCGTCGTCGTCGCGGTCGAGGTCGGTGACGGCGTCGTCGAGGGCGCGGTCGCCGATCCGGCCGACGGCGCCGTCGAAGGGCCGGCGGGTGCCGGTGGGCAGGCCGCCGTCGAGGTCGAGGGCGGTTCGCGCGGGGACGGTGAGCTCGGCGTCACCGATGCCGCCGTCGGCGTCCGCCCCGACCGACAGGTAGGGGTGCATGCCGGCGCCGAACGGCGCGGGCCGGTCCCCGGCGTTGCGGACCCGGACGGTGACGGTGAGCCGGTCCTCGCCGAGGAGGTGGTCGACGGCGGCCGCGAGGCGGAACGGGTACCCGGGGCGGGCCTCGACGACGGTGCCGACGGTGACCGCGTCGGAGTGGCGGGCCAGCACCTCCCACCGCTGCCAGGTGACCAGGCCGTGCGCGGCGGGCTTGCCGGGCGCCGCGACGTCGAGCTGGAGCCGCTGCCCCTCCCACGTCCACCGCCCGTCGCGCAGCCGGTTCGGCCACGGCAGCAGGACGCCGCCGCGCCGCCCGGCGGGCACCGTGCCCGCGGGATAGCCGTCGAGGACGTCCCAGCCGCCGGCGGTCAGGGCGCGCAGCCCGCCACCGCGCAGGTCGACGGCGAGGCGGGCGTCCCCGCGGACGAGCTCCACCTCCGCCGGCTCGGTCTGCGGCCAGGCGGTCATCGGCGGCACGCTCACCGGCTCACCCCACCACACCGGCGCCGCGCGGGCCCAGCCCGTGATCGAGCGGGAGGACGACGCCGTCCGCCTCGTGGGCCAGCTCGACGGTGCCGCGGCCCGGCCAGGTCGCCGGCCGAGGCTGCTCATGTCCCCGCTTCCCCCGCCTGTCGAGGTCCTCCCGGGATCTGTGGACACGGCTCTGACCTGCGGATTCACGTCGCGCCGGGGTCTCTGATCGACTATTCTTCGATCATGCGTTCGGGTGAGCCAGGGAGCGGTGACGTCCTCGACGACGTCGCCGCGCTGGTCGCCGAGCGCAACCGGATCGACGCCCGCCTCGCCCGTCGGGTCCGGGCCGCCGAACTCGAGCAGGCACCCGAGCGGGACGGGCTGAGGTCGATGGCCTCCTGGCTGCGCGGGCACTGCCGGCTGTCGGCCGCCGAGGCCTCCCGGCTGGTGCGCACCGGGCGGGCGCTGGAGCACCTGCCCGCCCTCGCCGAGGCGCACGACGCCGGTCTCGTGTCCGCCGAGCAGGTCGCCGTCGCGACACGGGCGGTGACACCCGAACGCCTCACCGCCGCCGCAGCCGCCGGGGTGGACCTGGCGGTGATCGACACGGTGCTCACCGGGGTGGCGGTCGAGCAGCCGCACGCCGACCTCGTCCAGGTGGTGCAGCGCTACCTCGACGCCCTCGACCCGGACGGGCCGGAGCCCGACCCCACCGAGGGCCGGTCGCTGATGCTGTCCCGGCACGCCGACGGCTCCCTCACCATCCGCGGGCACCTGGACGCCGTGGGCGGCGAGAGGCTGCAGACCGCGCTGGAGGCGCACGTGCAGGCCGACCGCCCCGCCGGCGACGGGCGCAGCCGCGCCCAACGCCTCGGCGACGCGCTGGTGCAGCTCGCCGACAACGCCCTGGCCGCCGGCAATCTGCCGACGCTGCGCGGGCACAAGCCGCAGATCGCCGTCGTCATCGACGTGGAGGACCTGGTCGATCCGGCCGGCGGGCCGAACGCCGGGCGGATGGGCTTCGGCGCCACCATCTCCGCCGCCCGCGCCCGCTGGCTGGCCTGCGACGGCGCGGTGTCCCGGGTGGTGTTCGGCCCCGACGGCGCACCACTGGACCTCGGCCGGGAGCAGCGGCTGGCCAGCCGCCACATCCGCCGCGCCGCCGAGCTGCGCGACGGGGGGTGCGTGTTCGCCGGCTGCGGCGCGCCGACGTGGTGGTGCGACGTCCACCACCTGGTCCACTGGATCGACGGCGGCGACACCAGCCTCGACAACTCGGCGCTGCTGTGCGAGCGCCACCACACCAAGGTCCACCACGGCTTCCGGGTGGAACGACAACCGGACGGCCGATGGCGCACCCACCGGCCCGACGGCACTGCGATCACCACCCCGGCGCCGCTGCTCGCCCCCGCCGCCTGACCGCGCCCACACGCGCGCACGGCCGCCCGCTCCCCCAGCGGACGGCCGTGCAGGCGTGCTCGCGGTCAGGATGCAGCGGTCACCTGCTCACCGATCTGCAGCACCTGCTCGCGGGTCAGCTCCTGTGGTGCCAGGAGCCGGAAGAACCGCCCGTCGGGGAGCTGGCCGAGGAGCGTCCAGGAGGGCGGGGTCCCGACGTCACCGGTCAGGAGCGCCAGGCGCCCCGGCCGGCCCTGGACCGTCACCGTCTCCGCCGGGGCGGCCGTCGGCATCCCGTCGAGGAGCCCGTCGATGCTCCCGGTGTCCTGGGCACCCGTCGCGCTGAGCCGCAGCGACTGCAGCGGATCGGCGTCGCTGACCAGGTCGAGGCTCCGGCTCTCCTCGTAGCCGCCCACCGACCAGCCGGCCGGCGCCAACCCGAACTGGAGCCCCACCGGCTGCGGCCGGTCGACGATCGACTCCCCCACCGCGACCAGCGCCTCGGCGCGGGCCTGGGCGCCCTCGCCCGCCAGCCACACCCACTGCCCGTCCGGGCGCTCCCACAGCAGGCTGACCGTGCCGTCCTCCGTCCAGACGGAGGCCTCGGCGCCGTCGACGGTCGCCGTCCCGGTCGGCTCGCCCTCCGGCCAGAACCCGTACCCCTCCGAGGACCGGGGGTCCTCCGGATAGAGGCCGAGCAGGACCCGGCCCGGGTCCCCCGACGCCGGTCCGGTGGCACCGGGGCCGCCGGTGACCAGGTACGCGGGCTCGTAGGCGGCGACGAAGTAGGGCGGCGTGCTCCCGTACCGGGGCATGCCACCGCGCCGGCTGCGGAGCGGCGCCAGCCCCTCGGGCACCGGGTCGAGGGCGACCGGGAAGGTGACGGCCTCGGCCGCGACCAGCGTGATCCCGCCCGGCGCCGGCGCGGCGGCCGACGGGGCGGGGGGCCGCGGGACGGCGTCCTCGGACGCGACCACGACCGCCGTCGTCCAGGCGGCGGCGACGGCGACCAGCGCGGTGCCGATGCGCAGCGACACCCGCCGCCCGGGCAGCCGCGACCGCCACCGGCGGGTCCCGGCTGCCGCGATCTCCTCCAGCAGGGCGGCGCGGGCGGCCGCGCGCGCGGCGGGCGTCAGCGCCGGCGCCTCGGGCCCGGCCTCGCGGAGCAGGGTCGTCTCGTTCATCGGGTCTCCTCCGACAGCAGGTCGGACAGGGTGGGCGCCTCGAGCACGGCACGGGTCCGGCGGCGGGCGCGGTGCAGGCGGGAACGGACGGTGCCCACCGGGACGCCGAGCACCGTGGCGACCTCCTCGTAGGACAGGTCGCCCCAGGCCACGAGCAGCAGGACGTCGCGGTCGGGGGCCTTGAGCCCGGCGAGCGCAGCCGCCAGCGGGCCGCGCAGCGCCTCGGCGTCGAGCCGGTCGTGCGGGTCGTCGTCGGGGCGGGCGTCCGGCTCGGCCGCCGCCCGGGCCAGCGCCCGGTAGCGGCGCCGCTCGGCCCGCGCGGCGCCGTGCACCAGGTTGGTCGCGATGCCGATCAGCCAGGGCCGCACGTCCAGGCGCTCCGGACGGTAGTCGGCCCGTCGGCGGAAGGCGACGAGGAACGTCTCGCTGAGCAGGTCGTCGGCCAGCTCACCGACCCGCCGGCCCAGGTAGCGGTGCACCGCGGCGGCGTGCCGGTCGAACAGCGTCGCGAACAGCTCCGGTTCGGCGAGCGACCCGGCGAGCACCTCGGCGTCGGTCGGCAGCGACGACGGCAGCGCGCGCAGCGGGACGGCGCCCGGCGGCGGGTCCGCCGCCCGGTTCTCAGGGAGCGCTGTCACGGCTGGTGATGATCCGGCCGCGGGAGGTGAGGTCGTCACACCTCTTCATGTCCGGTCGCCCGGATCCGGTTCGCGGGGCGGCATCGCCCTCGCCGCCGGCACCCGGCACACCGCCCTGGCCCTCCGCCTCGGCTTCCTGCCGTGGCCGGCCTCCGGCCTGCTGCTTCACCGGCACCTGGCGTGGACGCTGCCCGACGAGGCCGACGACCCCCTGCCGGCCTGGCCCCCGATCCCGGTCAGGCCGGACCGAGGTCCCGCTCGTAGTACAGCGAGCACCCGGCGTCCGGGGCGTCGACGTAGGCGCCGAACGCGGGGATCGGACGGTAGCCCGCCCCCTCGTACAGCGCGATCGCCTCGGGCTGGCGCGGGCCGGTCTCCAGCCGCAGCGTCGTCCAGCCGCGCTCGCGGGCCGCGGCCTCCAGCCCCGCGAGCACCAGCTTGGACACGCCCCGGCCGCGGGCCACCGGCGCCACGTACATGCGCTTGACCTCGGCCACGCCGTCGCCCAGGGCGCGCAGCGCACCGCAGCCGACCGCCGTCCCGTCCGGGTCCCGTGCGACCAGGACGACGCTGACGTCCGCGGCCGACGGCGGCGTCCCCGGCTCGCCGTCGCCGTCGTAGCGGGCCCGCAGCTCGGCCTGCTGGGCGGTGGTCAGCCGGCGCACCTCGTCGTCGTCCCAGGCGGCGGGCTCGAGCAGGACCGTCACCGGCTGATCCCGTGCAGCAGCAGCGCGGCGAGCTCGCGGTAGGCGGCGGCGTCGTCCAGGCCGGTGGCGCGGGCGGTGTCGCCCCGGCCGATGCGCGACATCAGCGTGGTGACGGTGTCGGCCACCAGGGCCGGGTGCACCTCGCGGAACCGGCCGGCCGCGACGCCGTCGGCGATCATCGCGGTCACCCGCTCGGCGGCGGCGGCGGTGTTGTGCTCGTACACCGCCCGTCCCGGCGGGAACGCCTCCAGGTCGCGGTAGAACGCCCGCGACGCCGGGGTCAGCGCCCCCGCCACGGCCTCCAGGTATGCCGTGACCCGCCGCGCCGGGTCGGTCTCCCCGGCGGTCCGCGCCTCGACGGCGGCCGTCGCCCGGCGGAAGAAGTGCCGCACCACCCGGACGGCGAGCTGTTCCTTGCTGTCGGCGAGCGCGTACAGCGTCGTCTTGGAGCAGCGCAGCCGGACGGCGAGGTCCTCGAGGGTGAACCCGGCGAAGCCCTCGGCGAGGAACACCTCGGTGAGCTGGTCGAGCAGCTGCGCCTGGCGCGCGGTCAGCCGCCGCTCGCCGGTGTCGGTCGTCGTCACGGCACCTCCTCCGGCCGGACAGCATGCCCCTGGACGACGGACAGTACTGCCGTACCGTTGCCGGTACTGCCGCTGATCCGCGACGAGGGGGACCCCGTGGCCGTCGACCGTGAGCTGCCCACCCAGGAGGCCGCCGACCTCATCGCGCTCACCCGCGAGATCGCCGACGCCGAACTGGCGCCGCGGGCCGCGGGGTACGAGCGCGAGGAGCGCTTCCCGCGGGAGGTGTTCACCCTGCTCGGCGAGGCGGGCCTGCTGGGCCTGCCCTTCGGCGAGGACGTCGGCGGCGGCGGGCAGCCCTACGCGGTCTACCTGCAGGTGGTCGAGGAGCTGGCCATGCGCTGGGCCAGCGTCGCGCTGGGGGTGAGCGTGCACACCCTCGCCTGCGGCCCGGTCGACCGGTTCGGCACCCCCGAGCAGCGCGAGCGGTGGCTGCCGGAGATGGTCGGCGGCCGGCTGCTCGGCGCCTACTGCCTGTCCGAGGCGCACGCCGGCTCCGACCCCGCGGCCATGCGCGCCGCCGCCAAGACCACCGAGGACGGCTGGGTGGCCACCGGCGAGAAGGCCTGGGTCACCCACGGCGGGCAGGCCGACTTCTACACGACCTTCCTGCGCACCCCCGACGACGGCGAGCGGGCCATCTCCTGCTTCCACCTCACCCCCGACCTGCCCGGCCTCTCCGCCGCGCCGCCCGAGCAGAAGATGGGCCTCACCGGCTCCACCACCGCCGCCATCCGGCTCGACGACGTCGCGGTGCCCGCCGACCGGATGGTCGGCGAGCCCGGCCGCGGCCTGGCCATCGCCCTGGGCGCGCTGGACTCCGGCCGGCTCGGGGTCAGCGCCGTCGCCGTCGGGCTGGCGCAGTCCGCGCTCGACGTCGCGGTCGCCTACGCGCTCGAGCGGGAGGCGTTCGGCCGGCGCATCGTCGACCACCAGGGCGTGGCGTTCCTGCTGGCCGACATGGCCGCCGCCGTCGAGTCCGCCCGCGCCACCTACCTGGTCGCCGCCCGCCGCAAGGACGCCGGCAAGCCCTACGCCCGGCAGGCCAGCATCGCCAAGCTGGTCGCCACCGACGCCGCCATGAAGGTCACCACCGACGCCGTGCAGGTGCTCGGCGGGGCCGGCTACACCCGCGACCACCCCGCCGAGCGGTACATGCGCGAGGCGAAGGTCATGCAGATCTTCGAGGGCACCAACCAGATCCAGCGGATGGTCATCGGCAAGCACCTGGCCAGGGAGGCCGTGCCCGCGAACGGCTGACCGTGCAGGACGCACGGCCGACTCGTGACGTCTGTCAATGGTGACCGCCGTCGCGGCGGGAAAGACTCGGGTCACCCGCCGACGAGGAGCCCCGAGATGCCCGAGCCGCACCTGCGCGCCGCCGACGCCGACCGCGCCGCCGTCGTCACCCGCCTCGACGAGTCGCTGGCCGACGGCCGGCTGACCCTGGCCGAGTACGAGGACCGGTCGGCCCGCGCGCACACCGCCCGGACCTACGGCGAGCTGGCCGAGCTCACCGCGGACCTGCCCCGCCCGGCGCCCCGCCCTGCCGCCGCGGCCGCGTACGGCGGCGCCTGGCACGGCGCGTGGGGGAACGACCTGCGTGCGGCCTGGACGAGCTGGCTGGTGACCGGCGTGATCGTCGTCGGCATCTGGCTGGTGTCGATGCTCGGCAGCGGTGACCTCGTCTACCCGTGGCCGGTGTGGGTCGTCGGCCCGTGGGGCGTCGTCCTGCTCGCCCGCACCCTCGGCGAGCGGCGCGGTGGACGGCGGCCGGCCGCCTGAACCGGTGCGGGTCCGTCCCGCATCCGCCGGGTAGCCCCCTGGGGACCGCAGCCGAGAGCCCCGGAGGACCACCGTGCACACGCTCACCGAGCGCTTCGCCGACGCCCTGCACCACCTCGACGCCGAGCGCGACCCGCAGCCGCTGGTCGACCTCACCGGCGACGACGCCGAGCTGATGAAGCTCAACCAGGACCACGAGGCGCGCGGCCGCGACGGCGCCCGGCGCTTCTGGGAGGACTACCGCAACGTCTTCGGCGACCTGGAGACGACGTTCACCTCGCGGTCCGTCGGGGAGACCACGGCCGCGCTGGAGTGGGAGTCGCGCGGCACCCTGCGCAACGGGAAGCCGTTCACCTACCGCGGCGTCACCGTGATCGAGGGCGACGGGTCCGACGACGGCCTGCTGACCGGCGTCCGCACCTACTACGACTCCGCCGCCTTCCTGCAGGAGACCGCCGGCACCGCGTAGTCCGCCGTCAGCGGCCGGACCGCCCGGCCTCCCGCGTGCGGACGGCGGCGCCGGCCCGCTCCTCGAACGCCGCGCCGGGGGCGGGAGGGCCCCGGTGGAAGCCCTGGCCGTAGCGGACGCCCACCCCCTCCAGGGCGGCCGCGTGCTGCTCGGTGACGTCGCGGATGGGGAGACGACGTCTCCACCTCTCCGGAGGGGTGCGTCACCGGGTCGGTGTTCACCGACAGCCACCGCAGCTCGCCGTCGTCGAGGTGGATCCCGACGACCTGACCACGGACGCCGGTGGCGGTGCGCACCGTCGAGCGGGTGGGTCGCTCGTCGGTCGACCAGCTGCCGCCGTCGGAGTGCAGCGCCGAGCGGAGCCGGTTCAGTCGCTGGTCGTGCAGCCGCTCGGCGCTGAGCCCGAGGATGCGACGGGCCGCCGGGTTGCTCGCCATCACCCGTCCGCTGGGGTCCTGGAGCAGCACGCCCTCGACGATGTCGTCCAGGTGGGTGGCCTGGAGGCGTTCCAGCCGGGCGGACTCCACCAGCAACCGCCGCAGCTGGTCCGCGTCGGCATCCGCCTCCCGCCGCCCCGGGCAGAACCCCCTCACCGCGTCCCCGGGGGGGAGGCCGGCGCCCTCGTCCCGCGACCGTCCGCCGCACCGTGCACGTCCTCGACCTCGCCACCCCACAGAGGTGACGCGCGATCACCGACGACCCGCCGCTGCGGCGCCACGGCCCGCACGGACCACCACACGGCCGGGCCCCGTGGCGCCCGTCTGCCGCTGCCCGGTGCGGCCGCCCCGGACACGCGGACGGCCCCCGGGGGATCCCCGGGGGCCGTCCGCCTGGGTGGGCAAGGGGGGAGTTGAACCCCCACGTCCTTCCGGACACACGGACCTGAACCGTGCGCGTCTGCCATTCCGCCACTTGCCCTGGCGAGGAACGACAGTAGCAGCCCGCCGGCAGGACCCGGCGGAGGGGTCCCGCTCCCGGGCCCGGCGGCGCCGGCCGGGCCCGGGGGTGTCACGCGCTCCTGGCCGGTCACGACGCAACCACCCGGCTACGATCAGTCGAGGATCACCTGTACGGGCGAGCGTGGGGGAGCGACTGTGGGCGTGCTGCAGCGCTTCGAGCGACGGCTCGAGGGGATGGTCGGCTTCGCCTTCGCCCGGATCTTCAAGGGCAAGGTCCACCCCGCCGAGATCGCCAAGGCGCTGCAGCGGGAGGCCGACGAGCAGAAGTCGGTCATGGGCGAGGGCCGGGTGCTCGCGCCCAACGTCTACGACGTCCGGCTGGGCCCCACCGACTACGACAACCTCGCCGAGTGGTCCGGGCAGCTCGCCTTCGAGCTCGCCGACATGGTGTCCGAGCACATCGAGGACGAGGGCTGGCAGGTCTTCGGCGAGGTCCAGGTCCGCCTCGAGCGCGACGACGACCTGCCGACCGGCGTGTTCGAGGTCAGCTCGCACGTCGCCGACCCCGCCCGCCCCGGCTCGCGCGCCGACTCCCCCGCCGTCCCGCCGGCATCGCCGCTGCACGGCTCCGGCGCGGTCCCCCCGCTCCCGCCGCTGCACGGCCGCGTGGCCACCGACACCGGGCGGCAGCACCCCTCGGTGGTCGGCCGCGCGGGTTCCCGCCCCGGCGTCACCCACGTGCTCGTCGTCGACGGGCCCGGCACCCGGCACGAGCTCACCACCGGCCGCAACGTCATCGGCCGCGGCACCGACGCCGACATCCGGCTGCCCGACACCGGCGTCAGCCGCAAGCACGCCGACTGCGTCCTGGAGAACGGGACCGCCGTCGTCGAGGACCTCGGGTCGACCAACGGCACGCTGGTCAACGGCCGCCGGGTGAGCCGGCAGGCGCTGTCCGACGGCGACGTCATCCGCATCGGCCACTCGGTGCTGGTGTACCGGCAGGACGGCGCGTGAACGGGAGCCGGCCGTGACCGCCGAGATCGTGCTGCAGGTCTTCCGCTTCGGGTTCCTGCTGCTGCTCTGGCTGTTCATCTTCGCCGCGTTCCGCGTCGTCCGCGCCGACCTGTTCGGCGGCCGCACGGGGCGGGTCGCCTCGGTCCCGCCCCGCGCCGCGGCGACCCCCGCCCGCAAGCGCGGACGCGGCCCCCGCACACTCGTGGTGACCGCCGGTCCGCTGACCGGGACGAAGATCACGCTCGGGGAGCAGCCCATCCTCATCGGCCGCGCCGACGACTCGACGCTCGTCCTCACCGACGACTTCGCCAGCTCGCGGCACGCCCGGCTGACCAACCGCAGCGGGCAGTGGTACGTCGAGGACCTCGGCTCGACCAACGGCACCTACCTCGACCAGCAGCGGGTGCAGGGGCCGCTGCTCGTGGCTCCCGGCCAGCCGATCCGCATCGGTCAGACCGCCCTGGAGCTGCGCTGATGGGCACCTTCCGGACGAGCACGCAGACGACCACGGGGAGCGGCAGACCAGACGTGAGCAGGTCCCGATGAGCCTCGCGCTGCGCTACGCCGCCCGCTCCGACCGCGGTCTGGTCCGCGGCAACAACCAGGACTCGGTCTACGCCGGGCCCCGGCTGCTGGCCGTGGCCGACGGCATGGGCGGGCACGCCGCGGGCGACGTCGCCAGCAAGGTGGTCATCGCCGCGCTCGAGCACCTCGACGACGACGCGCCCAGCGGCGACATGCTGCAGGCGCTGCGCGAGGCGGTCTTCGACGGCAGCGAGCACCTGCGCGAGGTCATCCGGGAGTCGCCGCAGCTGGAGGGCATGGGCACCACGCTCACCGCCGTCCTGTTCGCCGGCGGCCGGCTGGCGCTGTGCCACGTCGGCGACTCCCGCGCCTACCTGCTGCGCGACGGCGTCCTCACCCAGATCACGCACGACGACACGTTCGTGCAGACCCTCATCGACGACGGGCGGATCACGCCCGAGGAGGCCAACCACCACCCGCAGCGCTCGCTGCTGCTGCGGGCGCTCAACGGCCAGGACGTCGACCCCGACCTGTCCATGCGCGAGGCCCGCGCCGGCGACCGCTACCTGCTGTGCTCCGACGGCCTGTCCGGCGTGGTCAGCGAGGAGACGCTGGCCGAGGCGCTCAAGGACCCCGACCCGCAGTCGACCGCCGACCGGCTCGTCGAGCTGGCGCTGCGCAGCGGCGGCCCGGACAACATCACCGTGATCGTCGCCGACGTCGTGGAGGACTCCGGCACGGGCACCTCCATGGAGCCGGTGGTCGACGGCGCGGCCGGGGACAACCGCGGCCAGCGCGAGGTCGACCCCCGCTCCGCGGCCGGCCGGGCGGCGCTCGCCGACCCCCCGCCCCCGCCGCCCCCACCACCGACGAACAGCTCCACGGCCGCCGCTCCCCCCGACCGCCGCCGCCCTCGGCGGCGGCTGTTCGTCGCTGTGGGGGCGGTGCTGGTCCTGGCGGTCGGCGCGATCGCCACCTGGCTGTGGGTGCTCACCCACTGGTTCGTCGGCGTCGCGGCCGCCGACGGCGGCGACCGGGTCGCGGTCTACCGCGGCTTCGACACCGCCCTGCTCGGCCTGGACCTCTACCGGGTCGACGACGTCACCGACATCGCGCTCGACGACCTGTCCTCCTACGACCAGAACAGCGTGCGGCAGGGCATCGAGGCCAGCGACGCCGACGACGCGCAGCGCATCGTGCGCGACCTGCACGACGCGACCCTCCCGCCGTGCGACCCCGAACCCTCCACCACCTCGGACGACGCTCCCCCGTCGGCCGAGGCCTCGCTGTCGCCGCTCCCTGACGGCGCGCTGCCCTCCCCGGACGCCGGGGCCCTGCCCTCCGGGTCGGGCGCGGGCGGCAGCACCGAGGCCGCGCCGACGTCGGGCTCCCCGTCGTCGTCGCCCGAGCCGGGGGTGGACTGCCGGGAGGCGGAGTGATGGGCGGCCCCTCGACCGACCCGCGCGCCCCCGCGCCGGGGACGGTCCCGCCCCGGCGGCGCAACACCGAGCTCGCGCTGCTCGGGTTCGCCGTCCTCATCACCCTCGCGGCGCAGTGCATCGTCGACGTCACGGTCACCGGCTCGCTGCGCGCGGACCTGCTGACCTTCGGCGGCTGGTTCACCGCCCTCTGGCTGGTCGTGCACCTCGTCGTCCGCCGGTTCGCCCCCTACGCCGACCCGCTGCTGCTGCCCGCGGTGGCGGTGCTGACCGGCCTCGGGCTGACGATGATCCACCGGCTCGACCTCGCCGGGCTGCAGGACGGCGAGGCCACCCGCGAGGACGCCCCGGTCCAGCTGCTGTGGGCGACCCTGGGCGTGGCGCTGTTCGTCGCCGTCGTCGTCGTGCTGCGCGACCACCGGCTGCTGTCCCGCTTCGCCTACACCCTGGGCCTGGTCGGCCTGGTGCTGCTCGCGCTGCCCGCGGTGCTGCCCGCGTCGGTCTCCGAGGTCTACGGCGCCAAGATCTGGATCCGGGTCGCGGGCTTCAGCATCCAGCCCGGCGAGTTCGCCAAGATCTGCCTGATCGTCTTCTTCGCCGCCTACCTGGTCGACAAGCGCGACGTGCTGGCGCTGGCCAGCCGCCGGGTCATGGGCCTGGAGCTGCCGCGCGGCCGCGACCTCGGCCCGGTGCTGGTGGTCTGGGTCGTGTCGATCCTCGTGCTCGTCTTCGAGCGCGACCTGGGCAGCTCCCTGCTGCTGTTCGGCATCTTCGTGGTGATGCTCTACGTCGCCACCGAGCGGGCCAGCTGGCTGCTCATCGGCCTGGGGCTGTTCGCCGGCGGCGCGTTCCTCGCCTACCAGCTCTTCGGCCACGTGCGCGTGCGCGTGGACACCTGGCTGGACCCCTTCGCCTACCGCGACGAGGGCGGCTACCAGCTGGTCCAGTCGCTGTTCGGGCTGGGCACCGGCGGGCTGTTCGGCGCCGGGCTCGGCGGCGGCCGCCCCGACCAGGTGCCGGTGGCCAAGAGCGACTTCATCGCCTCGGCGATCGGCGAGGAGCTGGGCCTGTTCGGCCTGGTCGCCGTCATCGTCATCTACCTGGTGCTCGTCGAGCGCGGCCTGCGCACCTCGCTGATCGTGCGCGACGCCTTCGGCAAGCTCCTGGCCGGCGGCCTGGCGTTCGCCGTCGCCTGGCAGCTGTTCGTCGTCCTCGGCGGGGTCACCGGCCTGCTGCCGCTGACCGGCCTGACGACGCCGTTCGTCGCCTACGGCGGGTCCTCGCTGGTGGCCAACTTCGGGCTGGTCGCGATCCTGGTGCGGATCAGCGACGCCGCCCGCCGGCCGGCCACCCCGCCCGCTCCCCCGAAGGCCGCCTTCGGCGACGCCCCGACCGAGGTGGTGTCCACGTGAACGCGCCGCTGCGCCGGGTGGCGATCAGCGTGCTCGTGCTGTTCACGCTGCTCATCGTCAACGTCAACTACATCCAGGTCGTGCGCTCCGACGAGCTGCGCGAGGACCCGGGCAACACCCGCGTGCTCACCGAGGAGTACTCGCGCGAGCGCGGCTCGATCGTCGTCGACGGGACCGAGGTGGCCCTGTCGGTCCCCACCCAGGACACGCTCGAGTACCTGCGGCAGTACCCGCAGGGGCCCACGTACGCCGCGGTCACCGGCTACTACTCGCTGCTCTACAACAGCGCCCAGATGGAGCGCGCGGCAAACGACGTGCTCACCGGCTCCGACGCCCGGCTGTTCACCCGGCGGCTGGCCGACCTGTTCACCGGCCGCGACCCGGCCGGCGGCGACGTCGTCCTCACGATGGACGCCGCCGTCCAGGAGGCCGCGATGGCCGGGCTCGACGGCGTCACCGGCGCGGTCGTCGCGCTCGACCCGTCCACCGGCGCGGTGCTCGGGATGGCCAGCACGCCCACCTACGACCCCGGGCAGCTGTCCAGCCACGACCCCGCCGCCATCCGCGCCTACGCCGACCAGCTGGACGCGATGGAGACCGACCCGCGGCTCAACCGGGCGACCCAGGACAACTACCCGCCCGGCTCGATCTTCAAGGTGATCGTCTCGGCGGCCGCGCTGGCGACCGGCGAGTACACCCCGGACACCGTCGTCCCCGCCCCCGACCTGCTCACCCTGCCGGACACGTCGACGACGCTGGAGAACTTCAACGGGTCCTCCTGCAGCAGCAGCCAGGAGCAGTCGCTGATCGACGCGCTGACCATCTCCTGCAACACCGCCTTCGCGCAGCTGGGCATCGACCTCGGCGAGGACCGCGTGCGGGAGATGGCCGAGGCGTTCGGGATGACCGGGGACGGCATGGAGATCCCGCTGGAGGTCGCCGGCAGCAGCGTCGGCGACATCGAGAGCGAAGCGGCGCTGGGCCAGAGCTCGATCGGCCAGCGCGACGTCCGGACCACCCCGCTGCAGGCGGCGATGATCGCCGCGGCCGTGGCCAACGACGGGACCCTGATGACCCCCTACCTCGTCGACCAGGTGCGCGCCCCCGACCTCACCGTCATCGACCGGTCCGACCCCGAGGAGCTCTCCCGGCCGGTCACGCCCGAGGTCGCCGACCAGCTCACCGAGATGATGGTCAGCGTCGTGGAGAACGGCAGCGGCCGGCGCGCGCAGGTGCCCGGCGTCGAGGTCGCCGGCAAGACCGGCACGGCGCAGAACGCCGGCCCCGACCACAACTGGTTCATCGGCTTCGCCCCGGCCGACGACCCGCAGATCGCCGTCGCGGTGTTCGTGGCGAACGGCGGGGGTACCGGCGGCGACGTCTCCGCCCCGATCGCGCGCGACGTGATCGAGGCCTACCTCGAGGGTCAGGGGGGCTGATGGCCCTGTCCACCGGCACCATCCTGGCCGGCCGCTACGAGATCACCGAGCCGATCGCCACGGGCGGCATGGGCGAGGTCTGGCGGGCGCGCGACCGCGTCCTCGACCGCGTCGTCGCCGCCAAGGTGCTGCGCAGCGAGTACATGGGCGACCCGAGCTTCGTCGCCCGGTTCCGCAACGAGGCGCGGCACACCGCGGCCCTGTCGCACCCGAACATCGCCTCGGTCTACGACTACGGCGAGACCAGCGCCGACGGCGGCAACGGCCAGCTGGCCTTCCTCGTCATGGAGCTGGTCGAGGGCAAGCCGCTGGTCACGATCCTCCACGAGGAGGGGCGGCTGCCGGTCGACTGGACGCTGCACGTCCTCGGCCAGGCCGCCGACGGCCTGTCGGCCGCGCACGCCGCCGGGGTGGTGCACCGCGACATCAAGCCGGGCAACCTCATCGTCCGGCCCGACGGCGTGGTGAAGCTGACCGACTTCGGCATCGCCCGCGCCCGCGACACCACGCCGCTGACCCGCACCGGCATGGTGGTCGGGACCGCGCAGTACCTGTCGCCGGAGCAGGCGCAGGGCATGGAGGTCACCGCCGCCTCCGACGTCTACTCCCTCGGCGTCGTCGGCTACGAGTGCCTCACCGGCGTGCGGCCCTTCGACGGCACCTCCCAGGTGGCCATCGCGCTGGCGCACATCAACCGCCCGCCGCCGCCCCTGCCGGGCGACATCCCGCCGGCGGTGCGGCTGCTCGTCGAGCGCGCGCTGGCCAAGGACCCGGCCGACCGGTTCACCGACGGTGCCGCCTTCGCCGCGGCGATCCGCTCGGTGGCCGCCGGCGGCGGCCCCGCGCCCACGACGTCGGCCACCGGGGCGATGGCCGCCGCGCCGACCGAGGTGATCCCCGAGGTCGACGGCGAGGGCACCCGCGTCCTCGGCGGCCCGCTCACCGGGGCGGCCGCCGGCGCCGCGCTCGGCGCCGCGGCCGCCGGCCCGCGCACCGGGGGCCGGCACGCCGCCGGTGCGCGCACCATGCCCCCGCTGCAGGGCCCGCCCGTCGACGGCGACGAGCGGCGGTGGGACGACGGCGCCGCGCCGCGCCGGGGCGACCGCCGGTGGGTGTGGGCGCTGGTCTCCCTGCTGGTGGTCGCCGGGCTGGTCACCGGCGCCTGGCTGCTCCTCGGCGGTGGGGACGACCGCGGCGGCACGACCGCCGGCCCCTCGGCGAGCACCTCGTCGGCCAGCGGCTCGGCGGGCGCGACGCAGCAGCTGGTCAACATCCCCGCCGCGTCGCAGTACATCGGCGAGGACGCCGACGACGTGCAGGCCGAGCTGGAGGAGGCCGGCCTCGAGGTGACCCGGGCCGACGCCGACGCCGGCCAGCTGGCGGCCGCGGGCATCGAGCTCAGCGCCGGCGACGTCGCCGCCGTCGACCCCAACGGCATCCCGGTCCCCCGCGGCTCCACCGTCACCCTGTACGTGGCCCAGGAGGACTACACCCCGGAGGAGGAGTCCGAGGACACCGGCGGCGACTCCGGCGGTCAGGACGACGGCGGCTCCGGCGACGAGGACACCCCCGCGCCGACCACCACCCAGCAGCCCGCGCCCACGACGACCACGCCGGCCCCGACCACGCAGGCGCCGACCACCACCACGACCACCCCGCCGGCGGACACCGAGTCGCCCCCTCAGCAGGGCACCACCGCGCCGCCTCCGCCCGTGCAGACCACGGAGCCGACGGTGAGCGAGGGGGCCGGGGCCTCGACCAACGGGCAGGGCCAGCGGCCGCCCGACGCCGCCAACGTGGCCGCGCAGGAACCGCCGGCGTGACGCCGCTCCCTCGCGCCGCCCGGGACCGGGCGGCGTCGCCCGTTAGGGTGACCGCCGGAACCGGGCGCGCTCCCGGCGTTCCCTGCTGCCCGGGGACGCCCGCGACCCACCAGAGCACCGCCCGAGAGGACCACGCATGACCACCCCCCAGGTGCTCGGTGAGCGCTACGAGATCGGCGGGGTGCTCGGCCGTGGCGGGATGGCGGAGGTGCACCGGGGGCGCGACCTGCGGCTGGGCCGCGAGGTCGCGGTCAAGGTGCTGCGCAGCGACCTGGCCCGCGACCCGTCGTTCCAGGTGCGCTTCCGGCGGGAGGCGCAGGCGGCCGCCTCGCTGAACCACCCGTCGATCGTCGCGGTGTACGACACCGGCGAGGACCGGACGACCAGCGGCGCGACGCCGTACATCGTCATGGAGTACGTCGAGGGCGAGACGCTGCGCGACGTGCTGCGCCGCGAGGGCGTGCTGCAGCCGGAGCGGGCGATGAGCCTGGCCGCCGACATCTGCGCCGCCCTGGACTTCAGCCACCGCAACGGCATCGTGCACCGCGACGTGAAGCCCGGGAACGTGATGATCACGCCCCAGGGCACCGTCAAGGTGATGGACTTCGGCATCGCCCGCGCGGTGTCGGACTCCGCCGCCACGATGACCTCGACCGCCGCGGTCATCGGCACCGCGCAGTACCTCTCCCCCGAGCAGGCCCGCGGCGAGGCCGTCGACGCCCGCTCCGACGTCTACTCGCTGGGCTGCCTGCTCTACGAGCTGGTCTGCGGCGCACCGCCGTTCACCGGCGACTCGCCGGTCTCGGTCGCCTACCAGCACGTGCGCGAGGACCCGCGGCTGCCGTCCTCGATCAACCCGGCCGTGCCGCCGGAGCTCGACGCCATCCTCATGAAGGCGATGAGCAAGAACCCGGCGAACCGGTACCAGTCGGCCGCCGAGATGCGCAACGACCTGCTCCGGGCCCTGGCCGGGCAGCGGGTGGAGGCCACGCCGGTCATGGGCGACGAGGAGAAGACCACCATCCTCGGCGCCACGCCCGCGTACGGCGACGGCGGCTGGGACGACGACGCGGCCGCGCGCCGGCGCAAGCGCAACCGGGTCGTCGCGCTCGTCGTCGGCGCGCTGGTGCTCATCGGCGCCGTCGTCGGGGTGGCCCTGCTGGTCGGCTCCGGCGACGAGGAGCCGCGGCCCCAGGCCGCCGCGCAGGTCACCGTGCCGGCGGGGCTGGTCGGTCAGCAGCGGGAGGACGCCGAGGCCGCCGTCGAGGCCGCGGGACTCGAGGTCGGTGACGTCACGCCGCAGGTGACCGACGACGAGGACGCGGTCGGCACCGTGCTCGCCACGACGCCCGCCAGCGGCGCCCGCGTCGACGAGGGCACGGAGGTCGACCTGACCGTCGCGACCGCCCCGGACACGGTGACCGTGCCGCAGGTGGTCGACCTCGACGAGGACCGGGCCCGCACGGCGCTGGAGAACGCGGGCTTCACCGGCAGCGTGAACACCGAGCAGGCCGACTCGCTCGCCGAGGAGGGCACCGTCGTCGCGGTGGACCCGGAGGAGGGCGCCGCGGTCGCCCCGGCGACCACCGTGACGCTGTCGGTGTCCGACGGCACCGACGAGGTCCCGGACGTGGCCGGCCGGCCCCAGGACGCCGCCCAGGAGGCGCTGCGGACGGCGGGCTTCACCAACCTGACCGTGACCGAGGTCGACTCCGACCAGCCCGCCGGCACCGTCGTCGGGACGAACCCGGCTGCCGGCCAGCAGGCATCCGCCGGCCAGCCGATCACCCTGCAGGTGTCCGGCGGCGCCGCGGAGGTCACCGTCCCGACGGCGATCGTCGGGCAGACCGAGGCGCAGGCCCGCCAGACGCTGGCCGCGGCCGGCTTCACCGGGACGGTGTCGGTCCAGGACACCGAGGCCGACCCCGGCCAGACCGATGGCACCGTGGTGGGCAGCAACCCGCAGCCCGGCCAGACGGTGGCGCCGGACGGGACCATCACCCTGCTGGTCGCCCGCGAGACGGCCACGCCGACGACGGGCAGCCCCGGCCCCGGCGGCCAGGACGGCGACCCGAACACCCCCATGTGAGCGACCCCGTCACGACGAAGGGCCCCTCCCGGCCGCGTGGGGGCCGTGGTGGTGGCGGGGGCTTTT
>NZ_JBJGZD010000007.1:0-234650 GCF_054050335.1 Geodermatophilus sp. SYSU D00698 | reverse complement strand
GCCCCCCCCCGCCACCCCCCCGCCGCCCCCGCCGCCCCGCGCCCCCGCGGGGTGCGGGGGGCGCGGGGGCGCCGCGGGGCCCCCCCCCCCCCCGCGGGGGCCCCCCCCCCCCCGGAACGGTCGTGCCCTGCACGGCTGAGGGGTCAGCTCCCGAGCCGTCCGCCGCCGTTCCCGGCCGCGGCCGGGTCGACCGCGTCTGCCTCGACCGCGCCCGGCGTCGTCGGGAGGCCCGACACGCGGCCGACGACGAGCTCGTCGACCTCCAGCCGCGCCACCCGCACGGTGCGCAGGTCCGCGCGTCCCACGGCCACGCGGCCCACGGCCAGCCGTCCCACCGCGAGCCGTCCCACGGCGAGCGAGCCGACCGCCAGACCGCCCACTGCCGCCGAGCCGAGCGCCACCGCGCCGACCGCCAGCGCCCGGACCGCCACGGGGCCGACCGCGCGGCCGCCGGCCGTGCGCCTGCCGGCCGTGCGTCGGCCGGGCACGTGCCCACGGCGGGCCCGTGCCACCTCTCGTCTCCGCATCGCTGCTCCCTCCCTCGGACCGGTTCCGGACGCGGCGACCGTCAGACCGAGGGCTCCGGCACCGCGCTCGTGACGGCGGGCTCCGCGGGGGCCGCCTGCTGCGCCACCCGCCCGGGGTGCACCACCATGACCGGGCAGGGTGCGTGCACCGCGCAGTGCAGGGCCACGGAGCCGAGGACCATCCCGCCCAGGCGGCTGCGGCTGCGGCTCCCGACGACGAGCAGCGCGGCGCCGTCCGCGTGCTGCACCAGCGCCTCCCCCGGGGACCCCTGCACCACCCGGAGGTCGGTCCCCGCCACCGACCCGAGGACGTCGGCGACGAACGCCGTCACGCGGGCGCGGGCGTGCTCCTCGGTCTCGGAGGCCGGCGGTGCGGTGATCGCGTACAGGTCGCTCCAGTAGGACGCCGGCTGGTAGGCGGCGACCACCTCGAGCCGCGCGCCGAGGCGCTCGGCCTCGCGGGCGGCGCGGGCGAGGGCGGCACGGGACGTCGCCGAGTCGTCCACGCCGACGACGACCCGCGGCGGGGGCTCGACCGCTCCCGGGTGCACGACGACGACCGGGCACGGCGCGTGGGCCACGCAGTGCAGGGCCACCGAGCCCAGCAGCGCGCTGCGGACGCGGCCCCGGCCGCGGCTGCCGAGCACCAGGAGGTCCGCGCCCTCCGCCAGGGCGACCAGGTGCTCGGCCGGCGCACCCGCCGCCACCACGACGTCGGCCTGCACCTCGGCGGTGCCGGGGACGGCGGCCACGGCCGGGTCGCGGCGGACCTCCTCGACCAGCGCGCGGACCCGCTCCTCGGTGTCCGTGCGGATGGCGTCGAGCCGCTGGGTGTCGAGCAGGAACGGGTCGGTCCAGTGGAAGCCGACCGGGTAGGCGCTGGCCACCTCGAGGCGCGCCCCCGTGCGGGCGGCCGCGGCGAGGCCCCAGCCGAGCGCGGTGCGCGCCCCCGGCGACCCGTCCACACCGACGACCACGCGGCCGGGCCCCGTCGCGTCGCTGGTCCCCTGCTCCGTCGTCACCGTCCGCCTCCGTTCCCTGCCCGGTCACCCGCCGGGCCCGTTCCGACCCTGCGCCGTCCGCCCGCGTGGGTCCGCGGGCCGACGTCCCCGCGTCCGGGGACCTTCGTCCCCGGCCGCTGTACGTGCCGCCGCGACCCCGCCCCATCTGGACCAGCCACGCCCACACCTCCTCGGCGGGCGCGGCGACGGGGACCCTCAGGGTGGTCTGCTCGGCCGGCCCGGGGACGAGCTCGTCGCCCGGGAGGGCGCCGGCCACCTCGCCGGGCGTCGCACCCCAGTCGCGGTGCCGGTGCAGGTGCTCGAGGCCGGCGGCCCCGGCGCCGGCCAGCAGGAGGGCGCGCAGCACGGTCCTCACCGCCCCGGCGGGACGTCGAGGTCGAGGCCGACCGGTGTCATCTCGCCGTAGACGTACTCCCCCTCGGGCAGGTGCCACACCGCGGAGCCGCCGGTCATGCGGGGACGGCCGCCGACGACCGTCCAGCCGCGCACGGGCGTGCTCCACGGCGTCCGCACCGGACCGCCGGGCAGGTCGGCCCAGCGGTCACCGGTCCGGAAGTCCAGAGGGCGGCCGGAGCCGTCGAGGGCCACCACGGCGCTCACGGTGCGGCCGGCGTCGGTCACCGAGACGGCGAACCGGTCCTCGCCGCGGTCCTCCCACCGGGTCCGAGGGTGCAGCAGCACCGCCGGGGCCAGCAGGACGGCGTCGTTGAGCCAGGTGACCAGCTCCCCGCGGTCGAACTCCGGTCCCGAGCCGTCGGCCACGGTGACCAGGCCGAGGGCCTTGCCGAGCATCCGCCCGGTGCCGTGGCGGTAGGTGTCCCAGCCCCACATCGGCACGACGCCGCCGACCAGCAGCCGCATCCGGTAGAGCCGGGCGACCTCCTCGGCGGCGTTGTACTGCCAGGCGTCGCACGGCATCCACGGGCGGTCGGGGCCGAGGCGGAAGCGGCCGGTCCAGTGCACCCGCAGCGACCAGGTGCGCGGCCGGCCGACCACGCCCATCGCCTCCAGGTACCGGACGGCGGCGGACGGCAGGCCGGCGAGGTCGTCCTCGGTGACCGGCGCGGGGGTCGCCGGTCCGGTCGGCAGGCCCGCGGCGGCGACGCGGCGGCTGAAGGCGCGCGGCGGCCGGGCCGCCGCGTGCGGCCGGTCAGACGTGGACGTGCTCATGCGGGACCTCGCTCGGGCGGACGGGACGGGCGGCGGGCGCGGCGCGCACCGGACGGGTGAGCAGCCACGCCCGAGGCTCCCGGGTCCGGTCACGGACCGGAGGGCCTGCCGGCCCGGCCGGAGCCCGGGAGGTCACGGCCGGCTCCAGCAGCACCACCCGGTCCGCGCGCACGCGCGTGCACGGCCGGGTCCACGACCCGGTCGCGGACCTTCACCGCGATCAGCCGACCAGCCGCTCGAGCGCGGTGGCGGCCAGCAGCCGGGCCCACCACGGCCGCCGGACGCTCACCAGGGGCCGGGTGCGCCGCCACAGGCGGCGGGCCGGCCGGACGGCCATCGCGCCGCCCTTCATGCTCACCCAGCCGCCGGGCCCCATCGTCACCTTCGCGACGGCCGGGCTCGGCCGCCGCGCGAGGCGGGACGCCACGGCCACCGCGCCGAGCACGACCTCGGCGGTGGTGACCACGCGGGTGACGTCGACCACGGGGTGCCAGCGCACCCGGCCGTCGCGCACCTCGAACGCGCCCAGCGGCCGCGCCCCGGCCATCTCGGCGGCGGGTCGTCGCCCGGTGCGGCCGTCGCCGGCGCTCGCGGTGTGGCTGGTCGACCGCGTCGCGGTGATCACCGTGGCGCCGTCGCGTTCCACGGGCGGGCCGAACGCCGTCCCGTCGCCGTCCCGGGTGGTGCTGTCGGTCATCGGTCCTCCCTGGTCGCCACGTCGGGGTCGACCGTCACACCTGCGGCACGGTCACCCCCGGGCCGGAGGTCCCGGCTGCGGCGTCCTTCGGTCCCTGCCGGGTCCCCGGCCGGCGTGCGACCGCGCCGCCCGCGCCCCGTCCCAGGCAGCGGCGACGGCGGCGACCGCGCGGTCGACGTCGGCCTCCGTCGTCGTGGCGTTGGACACCGACACCCGTACGAGCCGCCGGCCGCGCCAGGTCGTCGCGCCCATCCAGGCCTCGCCCGACCGCTGCACCGCCGCGACCACCGCGTCGGTCGCCGCGTCGTCCCCGAAGCCGAGCAGCACCTGGTTGAGGACGACGTCGTTGGCGACCTCGACCCCGTCGAGCTCCGCCGCCCGATCGCCGAACCGGCGGGCCAGCGCGCAGCACCGGTCGACCAGCCCGGCGACCCCGCTGCGCCCGAGCTCCCGCAGCGCCGCCCAGGTGGCGAAGCCGCGGGCGCGCCGGGAGGACTCCGGCACGAGGTCGCTGGGCGCCCGCACGCCGTCCTGCCCGTGCCCGACGAGGTAGGCCGCGGTGAACGACATGGCCGCCCGGTGGGCCGCGGGGTCGGCGCAGAACACGTAGCCGCTGTCGTAGGGGACGTTGAGCCACTTGTGCCCGTCGGTCGCCCAGGAGTCGGCGGCCGCCAGCCCGGCGACGAGGTGCCGCGTGGCCGGCGAGGCCGCTGCCCACAGCCCGAACGCGCCGTCGACGTGCACCCAGGCGCCGGCGCGGTGGGCCACCTCGACCGCGCCGGCGAGGTCGTCGCAGGCCCCGGTGTTGACGTTGCCTGCCTGCAGGCAGACCACCCGGGGTCCCGGTGGCAGCCCGGTGAGCACGCCGGAGAGCGCGGCGACGTCGATGCGGCCCTGGCCGTCGGCGGCCACCGGGACCACCGCGCCCGAGCCGAGGCCCAGCAGCCGCAGCGCCCGGTCGATCGTCGCGTGCCGCTCGACGGAGGCGACCACCCGCACGGCCGGCGCGCCGGTCAGCCCGTCGCGCTCCACGTCCCACCCGGCGTCGGCCAGGACCCGGTGGCGGGCCGCGGCGAGCGCGACGGTGTTGGCGCCCTGCCCGCCGGTGACGAAGCCGGTGGAGACGTCCGCAGGCAGCCCCAGCAGGTCCGCGAGCCAGGCGCCGGCCACCTCCTCCACCGCCGCGGCCGCCGGCGAGGTGACCGCGTTGAACGCCGGCTGGTCCCAGCCGACGGCGAGCACGTCGGCGGCCGTGGCGGCCGGCAGCGCACCGCCGACCACGAACCCGAAGTACCGCGGGCCGGTGGTGGCCACGAGACCCGGCTCCACCGCCGCGACGAGCTCCTCGACCACCCGGGCCGGGTCGGTGGGCTCGTCGCGCAGCGAGCCGAGGGCCGCCCGCACCGCGGGGACGACGTCGGGCGGTGGCGCCACCGGCGCGTGCGGCGCCCGCGCCCGGTAGGCCGCCACCCGGGCGGCCGCGTCGGCCAGCAGCGCCGTGAGATCGGCCATCGCGCGATCGGCCACCGCGCGATCGTGCCACCCGGTCCCGCCCCGGCGGCGGACTAGCGCCGCGCCCGGCGCAGGCGGAGCAGCGCGAGCAGCGCGACCAGCGCTCCGACGACGCCACCGGCGATGCCGAGCCACAGCACGACGCGCACGACGACCTCCCAGCCCGGGCTGACGTCGAACGGGAAGACCCGCAGCACACGCGCCGTGGCGGCCAGGCCGAACGCCGTCGTCACCAGCGTCCCCGCCGGCACCGATGCGCCCCCGGGACGCACCAGCTGCAGCAGGGCGACCGCGATCCCGGCGACGAGCGCGGCGTCGACGAAGGGCAGCACCCGCGTCGTCTCGCCGGTGAGGAAGGGGACGACCTCCCACCCCGGCCAGACGTGGACCACCAGCAGGAGGACGCCGTCGGCCACCACGGCGGCGACGGCGTTCGCCCGCCGCCCGGCCGTCGACGGCGGGCGGGTCCGGACCACGGTCACACCCCCGAGGCCGGGGACGTCGGGGCCGCCTCCCCAGGGCCGGAGGTCGGCACGGGGCGGGACGTACGGACGACGCCGCGCCGGGCGGCGGGACCCGGGGCCACAGGTCCCGGGCACTCCGGCCTTCCGGCCGCGTCGGCCGCCCGCCCGGAGGAGGACCCTCGGAGCCCCGCCACCGAGAGGAGGCCGACGTGGACGCGGTGAAGACCTGGACGGTGCGCATCGACATCGGCGAGCACGACGGCCGGACCCGCGCCGTCGCCCACCTGCAGCCCGGCGAGACCGCGGCACTGACCGGTACCGGGTTCGCCCGGCTGGACCCGGCCGACCGGGACGTCCCCGTGATCGGCGACGAGATCGCGGTCGCCCGCGCGCTGTCCGACCTGGCGCACCGGCTGCTGCGGACAGCGACGGACGACGTCGAGCAGTCCACCGGCGAGGCCGCGCACCTGGTGATGCGAGGGCGGTGAGTCCCGGCGTCGCCGGGAGTCCCACTGGTGACCGGCCGCTGCCGGAGACGCGCGGTCGGTCGACGACGAGAGCTCGACGCGGACCACCGGTCCGGACACGCAGGGGAGGTCGTCGTGGACGTCCTGCACACCGGCCCCGAGGAGGACCTGCGGCTCCAGCTCCACCTGGCGCGGCTGGAGTTCGGCGCCGCGCGGCGCGCGCGGCAGGTCAAGGACACGCCCGCGGCCCGGCAGCGCGTCGTGGACGCGGTCGGCCACCTCGACCGGCTGCTCGACCGGTGGAACGACCTCGCCCGGACCCCCGCCTGACCGGTGGGTCCCGGCGCGTCGGCGTCGCGGCCTGGTCGTCCCGGTCCGGCACCGGCATCGTGGGCGGGACCGCACCCGGCCCCGGCCCGGTGGCGTGCGACCGCGTCCGGGAGGAGCACCCGTGCCCACGCCGTCCTTCCACCGCGACCTGCGGGCCGCACCGTTGGTCCCGCGCACCGTGGTCGGCCCGCGCAGCCTGCGCGCCGTCCGGCTGCTGACGAGGGCGCTCGCCACCACCCGGCGACGGTGGGGCGCGGTCGAGGTGCCGGTCGCGCCGGGGGTGTCGGTGCGCCTGTTCCGGCCGTCGTCGGGTCCGCCGCGCACCCCCGCGCTGCTGTGGATGCACAGCGGCGGGATGGTCATCGGCGCCGCGCGCCAGGACGACCGCGCCTGCCGCCGCTTCGCCGACCGGCTGGGCATCGCCGTCGCGTCGGTCGAGTACCGGCTCGCTCCCGAGCACCCGTTCCCCACGGCGCTGCACGACTGCCTCGCGGCCCTCCGCTGGCTCGCCGGCCGCCCGTTCGTCGACCCCGAGCGGATCGCCGTCGGCGGGGAGAGCGCCGGCGGCGGACTGGCGGCCGCGCTCGCGCTGCTCGCGCGGGAACGGGACGAGGTCCGCCCGGTCCTGCAGCTGCTCTCCTACCCGATGCTCGACGACCGGACCGCGGCGCGCACGGACGTCGACCAGCGCTGCGTGCGCCTCTGGAACGCGAACAGCAACCGGTTCGGCTGGCGGTCGTACCTCGGCCCGGCCCGGCGGACGGACGACGTCCCCCCGCTCGCGGCGCCGGCGCGCCACCCGGACCTCTCCGGCCTGCCGCCGGCGTGGATCGGCGTCGGCACGTGCGACCTGTTCCACGACGAGGACGTCGCCTACGCGCAGCGGCTCCGGCGGTCCGGGACCGGGTGCACCCTGCACGTGGTCCCCGGGGCCTACCACCTGTTCGACGGCGTCGAGCCGTGGGCGCCCGTCTCACGCGAGTTCCTCCGGGCGCGGACCGCCGCGCTGGCCGAGGCGCTGGGCCGCGGCGATCCTGCAGGCTGAGGGGCGCCGCCCCGGCGCCGGGGCACCCGGCAGGACGGAGGACACCCATGTGGGCACAGACGCTGCGCGGTCCGTTCCGGTTCGAGGAGGTGGAGGTCCCGGCCCCGGACGCCGGCGCGCTGGCACCCGGGCACGTGCTGCTGGCCACCCGCGCCGGCGCCATCTGCGGCAGCGACCTGCCCAACTTCCGCGGCGGCGTGTGGCCGCACCCGGCCGCCGAGGACGGCTGGGGCGCCACCCGGGCGCCGGGCTTCCCGATGCACGAGATCGTCGGGGAGGTCGTCGCCAGCCGGCACCCCGACCACTCCCCCGGCGACCTCGTCGTGGGCTGGGCCTCGATGTTCGACGGCATCGCGGAACTCGTCGTCACCGACGGCGAGGGCCTGGCCGGCTACGACGCCGCCCTGCCGCCCACGACCGCGGTCATGCTGCAGCCGCTGGCCTGCGTGCTGTACGCCGCCGAGCAGCTCGGCGACGTGTCCGGGCAGTCGGTGGCGGTCATCGGCCAGGGCCCGATCGGCCTGCTGTTCAGCCACGTGCTCAAGGCGCGCGGCGCGGCGCGCGTGACCGGCGTCGACCCGGTGGACCGCAGCGACGCCGCGTCCGCCTTCGGCGTCGACGAGACGGTGACGGCACGCGCCGAGCGGTGGGCGGGCACGCTGTCCGACGCCGACCGTCCCGCCGTCGTCGTCGAGGCCGTGGGCCACCAGGTGACGACTCTCAAGCCGGCGCTGGACGCCGTCGCGCCCGGCGGCCAGGTCTTCTACTTCGGCGTCCCGGACGACCCGGTCTACCCGTTCGACATGATGACCTTCCTGCGGAAGAACCTGACCCTCCGCTCGGGCGTCACCCTGGAGCGCCGCCGGGTGCTGACCGACGCCGGCGCGTACCTGGCCGCGCACCCGGAGCTGCGCGACAGCTACGTCACGCACGTCCACCCGGTCGCCGACGTGGAGGCGGCCTTCGGGGCCGCGATCGCCCCCCGGCCGGGGCAGCTCAAGATCGCGGTCGACATGGCCTGACGGGCGCCGTCCCGACCCCCGTCGGAGGTCGGAGACGTGTTGCGCCCGTCGTGAGCGCCCCACCATGCTGGCGCGGCACGGGTTCCGGACGACCAGGCACCGCATCACCTGGAGGCTCCATGCGTGCACGACGACGGCGTCCCGCCGGTGCCCGAGGCGGCGGTGTGCGGCCTGTCCTCGTCCGCCCTCGCCGGCCCCGGCGCCGCCCCGTCGTCAGCCACGACCGCGACGCGTCCCGGGTGGCGTCCCGCCGCCTCCCCCGCCGGACCGAGGACGCCGTCACCGTCGCGGGGGCGCTGCTGTTCTCGGCGATCGTGGCCGGCACCGCCGACGTCGTGACGAACTCGGTCACCACCTCGGACACCGCCGCGGACCCCGCCTCCTCCGCCACGGTGTGGCTGGTCCTCGGCATCGCCCTGCTGCTCCTGGGCGGGGTGCTCTCGGCGCTGGTCGCGCGGTGGGTCAGCGGCCGGCGGCCGGCCCCGCCCCGGCCGGCCGGGGTGCGGTCCCCCGAGCGGACGGTGTGGTGGGCCCGGCTCCCCGGCCGTGCCGCGCGCACCGCGACGGGGGCCGCGGTCCTGCTCGTCACGACGGGTGTCGCCTCGCTGGCGCAGGCCCTGCAGGGCACCCCCGCCACGGGCGGGATCGTCCGCGCCTTCAGCCAGATCTGGGAGAGCCCGCCCGCCCCGTCGAGCCCACCCCCGCCCGCCGCGGCCCCGTCGAGCGAGGCGGCGCCCGCGCCGGAGGAGGCGGATGCCGGACCCCCGCAGGCTCCGGACGTCCCGGCCGCCACCGGTGAGGCGCCGCCGCCCGCGGCGGGTGGCGCCGAGGCCCCGCCGCCGGTCTCGGCGGCTCCTCCCACCGAGGTCGCGCCCCCGCCGCCGCCCGCTCCGCTGCCCGAGGCGGACGCGCCCGACACCGGAGTCGCGCCGGCGCCGGCTCCCGCTCCCGCTCCCGTCGACGAGACCGCACCCCCGGCCGCACCGGAGCCGGACGTCGAGGACGGGTCCGGGTCCGGGTCCGGGAGCGAGGACGACGCCGAGCCCCCGACCGGGTCCGACGAGCTCCCCGAGCCGGAGACCGAGCCGGCTCCCGGGTCCGTCCCGTCGCCGCCGGAGCCCGAGGCGGAGCCCGGGCCCTCGACCGACAGCGGGTCGTCGACCGACGACGAGCCGGCGCCCGAGCCAGAGACGCCGTCCGGCCCCGAGACGCCGTCCGAGCCCGACCCCGCGACCGGACCCGAGCCCGGGACCCCGTCCGAGCCGGAGACGCCGACCCAGGACGAGCCGGCGCCCGAGCCGGAGACGCAGACCGAGGACGAGTCGGCGCCCGACGCGGCCACCGAGTCGGATCCGGGAGCGGACCAGGGGAGTGAGCCGGAGCCGCCGCCCGCGCAGGCCCCTGCGCCGGCTCCCGAACCGGAGCCGCAGTCCGCACCAGGGACGCAGCCCGAGCCGGAGGCCACACCCGAGACCCCGGCCGCCCCGGAGCCGGAGCCTGAGCCGACGCCCGAGCCGCAACCGGCTCCTGGTCCCGAGGCGGCACCCCAGCCGGATGCCGCGCCTGTGCCCGCACCCGAGCCCGTGCCTGCGCCGGAGCCCGCACCCGAGCCGGCGCCCCAGCCCGAGCCCGCACCTGCACCGGCGCCCGCGCCTCCACCCGGGCCGGAACCGGCACCCGAATCCGAGACGGGGCCTGCGCCGGAACCTGTCCCGGAGGCGGCACCGCAGCCGGAGGCGGCACCGCAGCCGGAGGCGGCACCGCAGCCGGAGGCGGCACCGCCAGCCGTGCCGGAAGCCCCGTCAGGGCCGGCACCCCAGCCTGAGCCGCAGCCGGCGCCCGATCCCGCGCCGGAGCCGCTACCCG
Organism: Geodermatophilus sp. SYSU D00698; assembly: GCF_054050335.1. NCBI lineage: Bacteria > Bacillati > Actinomycetota > Actinomycetes > Geodermatophilales > Geodermatophilaceae > Geodermatophilus > Geodermatophilus sp. SYSU D00698. The sequence goes on along the minus strand of NZ_JBJGZD010000007.1, from coordinate 224,528 downwards.
AGGCCGACGAGTCGCCGGCACCGGCAGACGACCAGCCACCGGTGCCGCAGCCCGAGGTCCCGCCCGCGCCGGCGCCCCAGCCGGAACAGGCCCCTGGCCCGGAAGCGCCTCCGGTTATCGAGCCGGCGCCCGCACCCGAACCGGCGCCCGCACCTGCACCGGCGCCCGCACCCGCACCGGCGCCGCAACCCGCGCCCGCGCCGGGACCCGAGGCGGCACCCCAGCCGGAACCAGTGCCGGCGCCCGAGCCGCCACCGGCACCTGAGACCCAGCCGGCGCCAGCGCCCGAGCCCGCACCGGAACCGGTACCGGCGCCCGAGCCGCCACCGGCACCCACACCCCAGCCCGAGCCCCAGCCCGAGCCCCAGCCGGAGCCGGAACCGGAACCCGAGGCGGCACCCCAACCGGAGCCGGCACCGGCGCCCGAGCCGCCACCGGCACCCACACCCCAGCCCGAGCCCCAGCCGGAGCCGGAACCGGAACCCGAGGCGGCACCCCAACCGGAGCCGGCACCGGCGCCTGAGCCGGCCCCCGCACCCGAACCGACACCCGCACCCGAACCGGCACCCGAGCCCGAACCGGCACCCGAGCCGGCGCCCGCGCCCGAGTCGGTGCCCGCCGACGAACCTCCGCCGGCGCCCGAACCGGCCCCTGCGGAGGAACCGGCGCCCGCACCCGAGCCCGCGGAGGAGCCGGCCCCCGCGGAGGAACCGGCGCCCGCACCCGAGCCCGCGGAGGAGCCGGCCCCCGCGGAGGAACCGGCGCCCGCACCCCAGCCCGCGGAGGAGGCGCCCCCGGCGCCGTGAGCGGCCCCGGCGCGGTCAGCCGCGCCGGGGTGCCCCCGGGGTGCCGTCGTACGGGCCGGCGGACCGCGCGGACCGGGCGTCCAGCCACGACTGGAAATCCGCCCGGCCGCCGGCGCCCGACCGCGCCACGCCGACCACGGCCAGGACCACGACGACGACCACGAGCAGCAGCAGGCCGACGACGATGGACTCCCAGCCGAACAGCGGCGGGACGGTCATGCTCCCCGGGTCCGGCGGGGTCGGGACGTCTGCCACGGGCCGAGCGTGCCCGACCGCGCGCCCCGGCGACGCCCGTCCGCGGTCTTCCACCCAGCAGGGCGACGTCACGCTGAGGCACCTCCGGAGCCGGCGGCACCCGATCAGGCGCGCCGGGGTCGCCTCCCGGGTGATCCCACCTCGGACGCACGGACGGCGCCCCGGCCGACCGCCCTACCGTCCCGGGAACCGGATCGGACCCGGACGGAGGGAGGCAGCGGGATGACCGCCGAGCTGCAGGTCGACGAGGAGCTCCGCCCGACGGGTCCGGAGCGGCGCCGGCCCAACGTCTCCGGGGACCTGCCCACCGTCCTCGAGGCCGGCCCGATGTTCGGCCGCGCCGTGGCCGGCTACGACCGCTTCCAGGTCGACACCTACGTGCAGTGGGCCGAGGACCAGCTCGCCACCGCCGACCGCGAGCGCGAGCACCTCGTCACCCGCCTGTTGAGCACCCGCGCCGCGCTCGACGAGGCCCGGGCGCTGCTCGGCCACTCGTCCGGCGGTGGGGAGTTCCTCCAGGTGTCCCGGCGAATCGGGTCGGTGCTCGCCGCCGCGGCCGACGAGGCCGAGGGCATGCGCGCCGAGGCGGAGGCCGCCTGGGCCGCCGCCTCCGAGCAGGCGGAGCGGGTCGTCGCCCGCGCCCAGCGGACCCTCGCCGACGCCGAGGCCGAGGCGGACCGGACGGCGGCCGCGGCGGCCGCGTACGAGGCGGAGTGCGCGGCGCGGGCCGCCCGGCTCCTCGACGACGCCGAGCGGTCGGCCGCCGCCACCCGGGCCGAGGCCGCGGCGCGGCTGGACGACGTCCGGGCGGCCGAGCGCCGCGCCGCCGCGGACGCCGACCGGGTGCGGCAGCGCGCCGAGGAGGACGCGGCCGCCGCCGCGGTCCGGGCGCGGGCCGGCGTCGTGGCGATGCTGGCCACCGGGCGCGAGGAGCGGCGGCGCGCCGACGCCGAGGCGGCCGCCACCCGGGAGCGCCTCGACCGGGAGGCCGTCGCACGCCGTGCCGCCCTCCTGGCCGAGCTGGCGGAGCTCGGGCGGCAGCGGTCCGCGCTCCGGGCGGAACTCGACCTGCTCGCCCGCCCCGCGCCCGTGCCGCCGCCCGACCGGTGGGACGTCCTCCGGCAGTGGGCTGGCCTCCTGCGCGGGGTGCGTGACCGCGCGTCCTGACCCCGGACGGCGCAGCGCCCCCTTCCCCGGCCCCGGCGTCGGTGGTGCACTTCCCCCCTCGGCTTCCCGGCGACGCCAGCAGGGTCTGGAGGCGGCGATGTCCCTGGAGCAGGACGTGGCGGCGGCCCGCCGCGCGGTGGACGCGCTGGAGGAGGCGTGCGCACCGCTGACGGGGCACTTCGGTGACACCGTGGACGCCCGCCGGCTCAGGGTCGACGTCGCCCGGCTGCGCGACGACCTGGCCCTCCTCTGCGGCGCCCGGGTCGCCACGTCCTGGGAGCCGTTCGCGGTCGTCTACGGCGACGGCGACGACGAGGGCCTGGGCGGGTCCGGCCGCACCCGCCGGTGACCACCACCTCGCCGCGCGGGACGGGGGCGACCTCGGCCGGACGCGGCGACGGCGGGCCGGCCCCGCGCCGCGCGACGATCGCGGCGCGCACGCTGCGCACCGACCGCTGGTGGCTGCAGCCGGCGATCACGGTGGCGGCGCTGCTCGCGTTCGTCGTCTACGCGACCGTCCGGGCGTTCCAGAACGCCCACTACTTCTCCGAGCCCTACATCTCGCCGTTCTACTCGCCGTGCCTGTCGACCCGGTGCGAGGGCGACACCTTCCCGGAGCTGTTCACCGGCCCGACGTGGATCTCGCCGGCGATCTACATCCTGGTCTTCCCGCTGGGCATCCGGCTGACCTGCTACTACTACCGGAAGGCCTACTACCGGTCGTTCTGGCTGTCGCCGCCGGCCTGCGCGGTGGCCGAGCCGCACCGGCGCTACACGGGTGAGACGCGGTTCCCGCTGGTCGGGCAGAACGTGCACCGCTACTTCCTCTACGCGGCGCTGCTCATCAACGTCGTCCTCTTCTACGACGCCGTCCTCGCCTTCCGCGACGAGACCGGCGAGTGGGGCCACATGGGCCTGGGCACGCTCGTGCTGCTGGTCAACGCGACGCTGCTGGCCCTCTACTCGCTGTCCTGCCACTCGTGCCGGCACGTCGTCGGCGGGCGGCTGAACAACTTCTCCCGGCACCCGCTGCGCTACCGCGCCTGGACGCTGGTCTCCCGGCTCAACGCCCGCCACATGCAGTGGGCGTGGGCGTCGATGGCCAGCGTCGCGCTCGCCGACCTCTACGTCCTCCTGCTCGCCACCGACACGATCCGGGACGTGAGGTTCTTCTGATGGAGCTCGAGCGGCACGCCTACGACGTCGTGGTGGTGGGGGCCGGCGGCGCCGGACTGCGCGCGGCGATCGCGGCGCACGAGGCCGGGGCGCGCACCGCCGTCGTCTGCAAGTCCCTGCTCGGCAAGGCGCACACGGTCATGGCCGAGGGCGGCATCGCCGCGGCTATGGGCAACGCCTGGCCGGAGGACGGCTGGCGGGTGCACTTCCGGGACACCATGCGCGGCGGGAAGATGCTCAACCACTGGCGGATGGCGCAGATCCACGCGCAGGAGGCGCCCGACCGGGTGCGGGAGCTCGAGGACTGGGGCGCGCTGTTCGACCGCACCCCCGACGGGCTGATCAGCCAGCGCGACTTCGGTGGCCACCGCTACGCCCGGCTCGCGCACGTCGGCGACCGCACCGGCCTGGAGCTCATCCGCACCCTGCAGCAGCGCACCGTCGCCCTCGGCGTCGACGTGTTCATGGAGTGCACGGTCACCCGGCTGCTCACCGACGACGAGGGCGTCACCGGGGCGTTCGGCTACTGGCGCGAGTCGGGCCGGTTCGTGGCCTGGGAGGCGCCGTCGGTGGTGCTGGCCACCGGCGGCATCGGCAAGGCCTACAAGGTCACCTCGAACTCGTGGGAGTACACCGGCGACGGGCACTCGCTGGCGCTGCAGGCCGGTGCCGGGCTGGTGAACATGGAGTTCGTCCAGTTCCACCCGACCGGGATGGTCTGGCCGCCGTCGGTGCGCGGGATCCTGGTCACCGAGAGCGTCCGCGGCGACGGCGGGGTGCTGCGCAACTCGGCCGGCAACCGGTTCATGTTCGACTACATCCCGGACTACTTCCGCAAGGAGACGGCGGAGAGCGAGGACGAGGCCGACCGCTGGTACGACGACAAGAAGAACAACCGGCGCCCGCCCGAGCTGCTGCCCCGCGACGAGGTCGCCCGCGCCATCAACAGCGAGGTCAAGGCCGGCCGCGGCTCCCCGCACGGCGGTGTCTTCCTCGACATCGCCACCCGCCGCCCGGCCGAGTACGTCCGCCGCCGGCTGCCGTCGATGTACCACCAGTTCAAGGAGCTGGCCGACGTCGACATCACCGCCGAGGCGATGGAGGTCGGCCCCACCTGCCACTACGTGATGGGCGGCGTCGAGGTGGACCCGGACACCGCCGCGGCGTCCGTGCCCGGGCTGTTCGCGGCGGGCGAGGTCGCCGGCGGCATGCACGGGTCCAACCGGCTGGGCGGCAACTCGCTGTCGGACCTGCTGGTGTTCGGCCGCCGCGCCGGCGCCGCCGCGGCCGAGCACGCGGCCAAGCGGGCCGGCGTGGTCGCGCTCGCCGAGGAGGCGCTGGCCGACGCCGCCCGGGCGGCGCTGGCGCCGTTCGAGCGGGAGGGCGGCGAGAACCCCTACACCGTGCAGCTGGACCTGCAGCAGACGATGCACGACCTGGTCGGGATCATCCGCACCGCGCCGGAGATGGAGCAGGCGCTGGCCCGCATCGCCGCGCTGCGGGAGCGGGTCGCGGCACTGTCGGTCGAGGGGCACCGGCAGTACAACCCCGGCTGGCACCTGGCGCTGGACCTGCCGCACCTGCTGCTGGTCAGCGAGTGCATCGCCCGCGCCGCGCTCGCCCGCGAGGAGAGCCGCGGCGGGCACACCCGCGACGACTTCCCCGCGACCGACCCGGAGTGGGGGCGCACCAACCTGGTCTGCACCCGGACGGCGGACGGCGGGGTGACCGTGGCCCGGCAGCCGCTGCCGCAGATGCCGCCGGAGCTCGCCGAGGTCTTCGAGGAGGGGACGTGACCGAGCTCGCGAGGTCACGCGGGGACACGGCACCGCCGGGCACGTACCTGACGAGCGCCGGCGAGGAGGGGACGTGACCGAGCCTGCGGAGCCGAGCCTCGGCGCGGTGGACGAGGGTCGCGGGAGCGGCGCCGGGAGCGGCGGCGGGGGCGGCTACGACGCCACCTTCCGGATCTGGCGGGGCGACGCCTCCGGTGGGGAGCTGCAGACCTTCACCGTCCGGGTGAACGAGGGCGAGGTGGTCCTCGACGTCATCCACCGGCTGCAGGCCACGCAGGCCGGCGACCTCGCCGTCCGGTGGAACTGCAAGGCGGGCAAGTGCGGCTCGTGCAGCGCGGAGGTCAACGGCCGCCCGCGGCTGATGTGCCTGACCCGGATGAGCACCTTCGCCGAGGACGAGCCGGTGACCGTCACCCCGCTGCGCACGTTCCCGGTGATCCGCGACCTGGTCACCGACGTCTCCTTCAACTACGAGAAGGCCGCGCAGGTGCCGGCGTTCACCCCGCGCCCGCGCGACCCCGACGGCAACCACCGGATGCAGCAGGTCGACGTCGAGCGGCCGCAGGAGTTCCGCAAGTGCATCGAGTGCTGGCTGTGCCAGGACACCTGCCACGTCATCCGCGACCACGAGGAGAACAAGGCCGCCTTCGCCGGGCCGCGCTTCCTCATCCGGCTGGCCGAGCTGGACATGCACCCGCTCGACGTCGTCGACCGCCGGGACGCCGCCCGGGAGGAGTTCGGCCTCGGCTACTGCAACATCACCAAGTGCTGCTCCGAGGTGTGCCCCGAGGGCATCCACCTCACCGACAACGGCATCATCCCGCTCAAGGAGCGGGTGGTGGACCGCCGGTACGACCCCCTGACCTGGCTGGGGTCGAGGATCGGGCGGCGCCCGCGGCGCTGACCCCCGGGACGCGCACGTGCCCGTTGCCACGCGCGGCGACCGCGGGGACGCTCGCCGGTGCGGCGATGCCGCACCGGGCGTCGCCGCGCGCACGAGAGGAGCGGTGACGTGTACGCACGGACGACCACCATCCACGGCACGACCCGGGCGATCGACGACGCGGTCGCCTACATGCGCGACGAGGTGATGCCGGCGGTCCAGGACATGGACGGCTTCGTCGGCCTGTCCTTCCTCGTCGACCGCGACACCGGCCGCTGCATCGTCGCGACCGCGTGGCAGACCGAGGAGGCGATGAGCGCCACGGCCGACCGGGTGCGGCCGATGCGCGACCGGCTCGCTGCGGTCCTCGGCGGCGCGGCGGAGGTGCGGACCTGGGAGATCGCCGCGCTCCACCGGCTGCACGAGGCCCCGGCCGGCGCCTGCGCGCGGGTCACCTGGCTGCGTTCGGACCCCGAGCGGGCCGACGAGCTCCTGGACACCTTCCGGATGGGCGTGCTGCCGCGCCTCGAGGAGCTGGACGGTTTCTGCAGCGCCAGCGTCCTGCTCGACCGCCGGGAGGGCGCGGCCGCCACCACCGTGACCTACGCGGACCGCGCGGCCCTGGAGCGCAACCGGGAGGCCGGTGCGGCCATCCGGGAGCGGGCGAGCCGGGAGAGCGGCGCCGAGATCACCGACGTCGCCGAGTTCGAGCTGGTCCTGGCGCACCTCCGGGTGCCCGAGACCGTCTGAGGGCTCGTCACGGCGCGCTGGTCACGGCGCGCTCGCCACGGCGCGCTCGCCACGGCGCGCTCGTCACGGCGCGCTCGTCACGGCCCGGCGGCCACCGGCCGCCGGGCCAGCCGGTCGACGCACGCGTGGGTGCGCTCGAGCAGCTCGTGCGCCGCGGCGGGGGTCGGCGCGATCGCGGTCAGCCCGAACCGGCCGTCGACCGCCAGCCCGGACAGCATGTGCAGGACGACGCCGGTGCGGGTGCGCCGGTCGAAGCGCAGCCCCTCCCGGTCCACCGCGTCGACGACCTCGCGCGGCGGCAGCCCGGTCCAGGCGGGGTCGACGAGGTTGTCGGTCGCGCAGTAGCAGTGGACGGTGCCGTCGTCGGCGGTCCACCGGCCGAGGTCGGGGTCGTAGCGGCCGGGCACGAGGTTGCGCAGCACCGTGTACGGGTGCGTCGTCCCGCCCTTGCGGAGGTTGATCTCCAGCCCCTGCAGCGTCCACCCGCGCGGGCCGGACGTGGCGACGAAGTCCACGCCGTACCGGCCGCGGGCGCCGCAGCGGGCCAGCGCCTCCCCCGCCGCCCGCCCGTGCCTGCCCAGCTCCGCGGCGTAGTCCGGCTCGGCCGGGAACCGGCAGCCGAGGTACACCTGGCCGCTGTCGCCGCCGAGCACCTGCTCGTGGGTGGACAGCACGGTCACGCGCCCGTCCGGGGTGATCTCGCCCTGCACGCTGGGGCTGGCGAACCGGTCCCCGGTCACCAGCTCCTCGACGACGCCGCCGAGGGTCAGCGCGGTGAGGTACCAGTCGGGCAGCCGGCGGACCGCGTCGCGCAGGTGGCCCGCGGAGCCGGGCAGGCCGTCCCGGCGCAGCACCACGTTGCCGTCGCCGGCGCCGCTGTCGTCGAGCTTGAGCACCACGCCGGCCGCGCCGGGCCGGCGCCGCAGCACGTCGTCGACGGCGCGGTCGACGTCCTCGACGGTGTGCACGCCCTCGCACCCGGCCGGCACCGGCACCCCGGCGCCGGCGAGCAGCCGCCGCCCGGCGCTCTTGAACCCCAGCGGCCACAGCTCGGGCGCGGTGCCGTCGACGGGCACGTCCAGCCGCCGGGCGATCTCCACCTCGTCGGCGGTGACGTTCCACGGCTCGAGGAACGCCGGCCGGCCGCCGATGTGCCGGCGCAGCTCCTCGACCAGGTCCGGCCGGTCACGCAGCTTCGCCGCGACCGGGCGGTAGGAGGTGTCCGGGACGACGAGCACCCACAGCCGCCGGCGCACCGAGGCCCGGGCGGCGCGCGGCACCAGGGAGAGGTAGTGGTCGACCAGCGCCCGCGGCGGCGGGGCGCTGCTGACGAAGACCAGCTCGCAGCCGGGGACGCGGGGCAGCAGCAGGACGGTGACCAGGTACCGGTGCTCCAGGGCCGGCAGGCGGTCGGCGTAGTGCGACAGCAGCGACTCGCCGATGCTGAACGAGGGCAGGGTCACCAGCACGTGCGGGATCCGGGAGCCCGGCGCGTTCGCCGCGCAGGCCGGCGCCAGGTCCCGCTGCAGCTCCGCGAACTCCCGCACGGCGCCTCCCGGCGCACCCGGCCCCCGCGCGTCGACCATCCTCCCGCGGGACCGGCGGCCGGAGGAGCCCCTCGGGCGTGCGGCGTCAGGAGCGGCCGGTCAGCCGGAGCAGGAGGCCGATGACCAGCCCGACCGTCGAGTGGCCGACCACGCCCCGGGCGTGGCTGACCAGCGGGTAGGCGGTCATCGTCGGCAGCGCCGTCCCCTCGTCGACCAGCACGAACGCGGCGGCGCCGACGGCCGGCCCGGCGGCCAGCGGCGGCCAGCCGCGGCGGACCAGCGCCGCGGCGAGCACCCCGTAGGTCACGCCGAGGGTGCGGTGCACGGCGAGCCCGACCCGGCCGGCCGCCGCGTCGTCGAGGTCGTGCCCCGCCACGCCGCCGAGCTGCCTGCCCAGCTGCACGAGCGTGCCGCCCGGCGCGATCTCCTCCTCCCGCCGCCGGGACTCCGCACTCTGCCGGCCGTGGAACCAGCCGGTGGCGGCGTCCATGGTGCGGCTGGCCACGTACCCGGCCAGCGCCCCGGTCCACGGGGAGGGGCCGGTACCCGTCACCGCGTCACCGCGGTGTCCGTGCTCGACGGGCGCGGGCCGGGCACCGGGGGCCGGCGCAGCGGCCGGAACGCGGTCCGCAGCTCGTCGACGAGCAGGTGCGGCTCCTCCCACGCGGCGAAGTGCCCGCCGCGGGGCAGCCGGTTGTAGTGGATGAGCCGCGGGTAGGCGCGCTCGGCCCAGCTGCGCGGCGCCTCGTACTGCTCACCCGGGAAGACGCTGACGGCGACCGGGACCTGCACGCCCTTGGCGTCGAAGAAGCCGCCGCGGTACTCCCAGTACAGCCGGGAGGCGGAGACGCCGGTGCCGGTCAGCCAGTAGAGCGTCACGTTGTCGAGGACCTCGTCGCGGGTGAGCTCGCCGGTGCTGCTCGCCGTCCGGTCGAGGGCGGCCATGACGGCCGCGGCGGGCTGGCCGTCGGCGTCGTTGTGGTCGAGCAGCCAGGCGGCCAGGCCGACGGGCGAGTCCACGATGCCGTAGAGGGTCTGCGGGCGGGCGGCCATGTAGCGGGCGTACTCGACCTGCCCGAACGTCCGGAGCAGCTGGCCGTAGGCGCGGCGCTCCTCGTCGGACAGGCCGGGCGGCGGCGGCTCGCCGGCCAGGGCCGCCGCGTTGACGTCGGCCGGCACGGTGGCCGGCATGTTGGTGTGGATCGCGAGCAGCCCGGGCGGTGCCTGCAGGCCCATCTGGTCGACGACGAACGCGCCCCAGTCGCCACCCTGCGCGACCCAGCGCTCGTAGCCCAGGCGCTGCATGAGCGTGGCCCAGGCGCGGGCCATGCGCTCGGGGCCCCAGCCGGTGCTCGCCGGCTTGCCCGAGAAGCCGTAGCCGGGCATCGAGGGGACGACGACGTCGAAGGCGTCGGCGGCGTCGCCGCCGTGCGCCGTCGGGTCCACGAGCGGGCCGACGATCTTGAGCTGCTCGACCACCGAGCCGGGCCACCCGTGGTTGACGACCAGCGGCAGGGCGTCCTCGTGCCGGGAGCGGACGTGCAGGAAGTGGATCTCCAGCCCGTCGATCTCGGTGAGGAACTGGGGCAGGGCGTTGAGCCGCGCCTCGCAGGCGCGCCAGTCGTAGGCGGTGGCCCAGTGCTCCGCGAGGGCCCGCATGGTCGCGAGCGGGACGCCCTGGGAGGTGTCCGGGACCGTCTCCCGCTCCGGCCAGACCGTCGCCGCGACGCGCCGCCGCAGCTCGGTGAGCGCCTCGTCGGGCACCTCCACGCGGAACGGGCGGACGGTCCCTGCTGTCGCGGTCGTCATGGCCGGCTCCCTCCTGGAGGCGCGTCGGTCTAGCCGAAGGTGAGGACGTACGCGGCGACGCCCGGGGCGGTGAACTCGATCTCGAACAGCCGGTCCTCGACCGGGCCCCGCTGCCGGACCAGCTGGTGGAGCCGCCGGCCGGTGGCCACGCCGTGCCCCCGCGCGTCCACGTCGCCGCCGGCCGCCTCCCCCGGCGGGCGCCCGTCCAGGCGCACCCGGAAGGGCACGGAGACCCCCGGGGCGACCGGCCCCATCACCAGGTGCAGGTCGCGGGCGCGGAAACGGCAGGCCAGCCGCCCGCCGGGCTCGTCGAGCACCGCGGCCTCGGCGCCCACGGTCCACCGCCCGGCCGCCGCCCAGGAGCCGGGCCGCAGCCGCGCAGGGACCTCGTACGCGTGCGACCGGTCGGGGACCGTGCCCTGCGGGGACGCGAAGGCCGTCGACCGGCCGTGGCCGAGGTACTCCTCCGGCGAGCCCAGGGCGGCCCAGTCGGCGGGGGCCTCGACGCCCTCGCCGACGACCGTCACCGAGTCGCGGCCGAGGACGTCGGCGCCGGCCTCGGCCAGCAGCTGCTGCAGCACCGTCTCCGACCGCGTCTCGTCCCCCTCCCCGAACCAGTGGTGGCGGATGCGCCCGGTGACGTCGACGAAGTACAGCGCCGGCCAGTAGTGGTTGGCGAAGGCGTGCCAGATCGCGTACCCGCTGTCCAGCGCGACCGGGTGGGTGACGCGCAGGGCCTCGAGCGCCCGGCGCACGGCGCCGGCGTCCCGCTCGAAGGAGAACTCCGGCGTGTGCACGCCGAGGACGACCAGCCCGTCGTCCCGGTACCGGTCGGCCCACGCCCGCACGTACGGCAGGGTCCGCAGCCAGTTGATGCACGTGAAGGTGCAGAAGTCGACGAGGACGACGCGGCCGCGCAGCGCCCCGGTCGTCAGCGGCTCGGTGTTCAGCCACCCGGTCGCCCCGTCGAGCGCCGGCATCCGGCCCTCGGTGGGCAGCAGCGCGGGAGTCGCCATCTCCCCGGACCTCTCCTCGACGGGGCTCAGCTGCCGGTGCCGGCGCCGGTGCCGGTCCCGCCGGCCGGCTCCGGGGACCACCACAGGAGCCGGATGCCGCTCATCTCCAGCCGGGTGCCGGAGGCGTCCGAACCGCAGCGCAGGACGACCTGCATGCAGGTGGGGCAGCGGAGCACGAGGGCGGGCGCGTCGGCGTAGACCAGGTGCGCGCCCAGCGGGGCGCGGCCGCCGCAGTAGGTGCAGGTGGAGACCGCCGCGGTCGCCTCGGCGGTGAGCACCTCGGCCAGGACGCCGGCCGCCGCGTTGCCGTCCAGCCGGCGCTCGTCGACCCCGGAGGGCGCTCCGCCGGTCCCGTCGGGCAGGTGCTCGGACAGGTCCATCGCCGTCCCCTCCCCCGGCCGCGGGCGCCGCCGTGGCGGCCACTGTCGCGCCGGGCGCCGGGCCGCGCATCGGTCATCCGACCGTCCCCGCCGGTCGCGCACCCCTGCCGCCGCCGCGCCCGCTGCGGGAGACTCGCACCTCCACGGGGCGAACCACGACGCCGGCACGGAGCGACCGTCCGGGCGGCGAGTCGAGGGAGGCCCCCGTGGGCGACACCACGACCGGAGGCAGCGGGCTGGTCGGCCGGGAGACCGAGGACGGCGTCGTCCGGGCGTTCCTCGCGCGGGCCGTCGACCGGGGCGACGCGCTCGTCGTGACCGGCGACCCCGGCGTCGGGAGGACCGCGGTGCTCGACGCGGCGGCGGGGACGGCGGCCGCGGCCGGGGCGCTGGTGCTGCGGGCCGCGGGCGTGGGGTCCGAGACCGAGGTCGGCCACGCCGGCCTGTCCCAGCTCCTCCTGCCGCTGCTCGACGGGCCCGAGGGCCCGCCCGGCGGCGCCCTCGCGGCCGTCCTCGGTCTCCGGCCCGGGGCGCCGCCCGGCCCGCTGGCCGTGGCGTCCGCGGTCCTGGCCCTGGTCGACCGCGCGGCGCGGGGGCGGCCGGTCCTCCTGGTCGTCGACGACCTGCCGGAGCTGGACCGGTCCAGCGCGCGGGTGCTCGGCCTCGTCGCCCGCCGGCTCCCCGGCCGCCGCTGCGGGTTCCTGGCCGCCGCGCGGACCGGCGGCGACCCGCTGCTGCCGGACACCGGGCTGCCCCGCCTCGAGCTCGGCCCGCTGGACGACGCCGCGTCGGCGGAGCTGCTGCGCACCCGCGCCCCCGCGCTGCCCGCGGGCGTGCGCCGGCGGGTCCTCGACGCGGCGCGGGGCAACCCGCTGGCGCTGCTCGAGCTGCCCGCCGTCCTGACCGGTGACGACGGCGGGCCGGTGCCCCTCCCGCCCGGGACGCGGCTGCACGCCGCCTTCGCCCGGCCGGTCGGCGCCCTGCCGGCCCCCACGCGTGCGCTGCTCCTGCTGGCCGCGCTCGAGGGCACCGACGACCTGCGCGCGCTGCGCGCGGCCGCCCTGGCCGACGGCCGGTGGAGCGACGACGGCTGGCTGGACGACCTCGCCCCGGCCGAGCGCGCGCGGCTGGTCCGCGTCGACCTGGCCGCCGGGCGCGTGGCGCTGCGGCACCCGCTCACCGGGGCGGCCGCCGTGGAGCTGGCGAGCAGCGGTGACCGCCGGCGGGCGCACGCCGCGCTGGCGCGGGCGCTGGCCGGGGACCCGGAGCGCTGCGCCGGGCACCTGGCGCAGGCCGCCGTCGGGCCGGACGGCGAGGCGGCCGGCCTGCTCGAGCGGGCGGCCGGCCGGGCCAGGCAGCGCGGGGACGGGGCCGGCGCGGTCGCCCTCCTGCTCCGGGCCGCGGACCTCACCCCGCCCGGGGCCGCCCGCGCCCGCCGGCTGGCCGCGGCCGCCGCCGCGACGGTGGACACGACCGGCGACCTCCCGGCCGTGCCCGGGATGCTCGCGCGGGCGCGGGCCGCCGACCCGCGCGCCGGCCGCTCCCCGGCGGTCGCCGCGGCCGCCGCCGCGCACCTGCTGCACGCCGGGGGCGACGTCGGCACCGCGCACCTCGTGCTCGCCCGCGCCGCCGGGACCGCGCTCGACGAGGGACCCGGCCCGGCCGCCGTCGCGGACGCCCTCCCGCCCCTGCTGCTCGCCTGCCACCTCGCCGGCCGGGAGGACCTCTGGCGCCCGTTCGACGACGCCCTCGCCCGGCTGGGGACCGACGTCCCGCCCGTGCTGGCCGTGGCCGCCCGCACGCTCGCGGACCCCGCCCGGGCCACCCGCGCCGACCTCGGCCGGCTCGACGACCTGGTGACCGCGGTGCAGACCGACGCCGACCCGGTGTCGGTCGTCCGGGTCGCGGCCGCCGCCGCCCCCGCCGGCCGGCTCACCGCCTGCCGCCCGGCCCTCCGGCGGATCGCCGCCGGAGGGGGCGGGAGCCGCGCCGCCGCCCTCGCCGCCCGGGTGCTGCTGGCGCAGGACGGGTTCGCCGCCGGCCGCTGGGACGAGGCCGGGCGCACCGCCGCGGAGGCGGTCGGCGAGGCCGGGCGGCTCGGGTACCGGCTGCTCGCCCTGCCCGCCGTTCACGTCCTGGCGCTGCTCGCCGCCGCGCGCGGCGACGAGGAGGCCGTCCGGTCCCGCGCCGGTGACCTGGCCGCGGCCGCGGCCGCGCACGGGGCCGGGCTCGCCGTGCACCTGGCCGCCCACGCGCGCGGCCTGGCCGCCCTCGGCCGCGGCGAGTACGACGACGCCGCCCGGCACCTCGCGGCGCTCGGCCCGGCGGGCCGGCTCGCCCCGCACGCGCCGGTCGCGCTGTCCGCCGCGCTGGACGTGGTCGAGGCGGCGGTGCGGACCGGCCGGCGGGCCCAGGCCGCCGCCCACGTCGCCGCCCTGCGGCGCGCGCCCGTCTCCGCCGCCGCGTCGGGGCCCGCGCTGCTGCTGGCGGGGGCGGCCGCGCTGGTCGCGCCGGAGGAGGAGGCGCGGGGGTGCTTCGAGGCCGCGCTCGCCGTCCCCGGGGCGCAGGAGCACCCCTTCGAGCTCGCCCGGGTGCGGCTGGCCCACGGGGAGCACCTGCGGCGGGCGCGGGCGCCCGGCGCCGCCCGCGAGCAGCTGGCCGCGGCGCTGGAGGTCCTCGAGCGGCTCGGCGCGACCCCGTGGGCCGCGCGCGCGTCGGCGGAGCTGCGGGCCACCGGGCCGTCCGCGCGCCGCACGGACGGCGGGCCGGGCCCGGCCTCGCTGACCGCGCAGGAGTACGAGATCGCGATGCTCGCCGCCTCCGGGCTGTCGAACAAGCAGATCGGCACCCGCCTGTTCCTCTCCCCCCGCACCGTCGGGGCGCACCTCTACCGCGCGTTCCCCAAGCTCGGCGTCACCGCCCGCGCCGCGCTGCGCGACGCGCTGGCCGGGGTGCCGACCCCGCGACCGCCGTCCGAGCGGTGACGGCGGTCGATCGACCGATGCCGCCGGGCGGCCGCCCCGGCACAGTCGGGACGTCGTCGGGAGGAGCCGCCATGTCCCTGATCTCCCGCGGGTTCGGCCACCGCACCTCGGCCGCGACCCCGGCCGACCGGCTGCCACCCGGGCAGTACGACGTCGGCGACGCCTTCCCCGTGCTCTCCGCCGGGCCGACCCCGCGCACGCCGCTGGCCGAGTGGGACCTCACCGTCCAGGGCGAGGTCGACGGCGTGCGCCGCTGGACGTGGGACGAGTTCCGGGCGCTGCCCCGCGAGTCCGTCTCGGTCGACATCCACTGCGTCACCAAGTGGTCGAAGTTCGGCACCCGGTGGGAGGGCGTCGCCGTCGACACGCTGCTGGCCGACCTCCCGCCGGCGGCCGCCTTCGTGCTGGCGTTCTGCGACGGCGGGTACACCACGAACCTGCCGCTCGCCGACGTCACCGGCGGCCGCGCCTGGGTGGTCGACACCTACGAGGGCGAGCCGCTGCCCCCGGAGCACGGCGGGCCGGCCCGGCTGCTGGTGCCCCACCTGTACTTCTGGAAGAGCGCCAAGTGGCTGCGCGGCTTCGCGCTGGGCCGGGTCGACGAGCCCGGCTTCTGGGAGACCTTCGGCTACCACGACCGCGGTGACCCGTGGCTGGAACAGCGGTACAGCGGCGACTGACCTGGCTGCCGGCGACGCTGACCGGCGGCGTCGCCGAGACGGCCCGGGTGCGGCGGCTGTCCTTCGAGGTGCCCGGCTGGACCGGGCACCTCCCGGGCCAGCACGTCGACCTCCGCCTCACCGCGGAGGACGGCTACACGGTGCAGCGCAGCTACTCGATCGCCTCGGCGCCCGAGGAGCCGGCCGTCTCCCTGCTCGTGGAGCGGCTGCCCGACGGCGAGGTGTCGCCGTACCTGACCGACGAGCTGCGCGCGGGCGACGTGGTGGAGCTGCGCGGCCCCATCGGCGGGTACTTCGTGTGGTCGGCGCGCGCGGACTCCGAGCGCGGCGAGCGCCGGCCGGTGCAGCTGGTGGCCGGGGGCGCGGGCGTGGCCCCGTTCCTGTCGATGCTGGAGCACCGCCGCCGCACCGGCGGGACGACGCCGGTGCGCCTCCTGTACTCCGCGCGCAGCGCCGAGGACCTCCTCGGCCGCGGCTCGCTCGGGCCGGAGACCACGGTCACCCTCACCCGCGCCGCGCCGCCCGGGTGGACGGGCCCGACCCGCCGGGTGGACCGCGCGCTGCTGGAGGAACACGCCTTCGGCCCGGAGGCGCGGCCGCGCACCTTCGTCTGCGGCCCGACCTACTTCGTGGAGGGCGTCGCCACGGCGCTGGTCGACCTCGGCCACGACCCGTCCGCGGTCCGGCTCGAGCGCTTCGGCGGCTGACCGGCGGGGCCGGCGGCCGCGGTCAGACGCCGGCCGGCACCGGCGGGGTCACGCCGCGGGCGAGCGAGTCCAGCGCCCGCAGGATGACGTCGGCCACCACCTGCGGCTGCGAGATCATGACCGCGTGCGAGCCCTCGGTCTCGACGACGTCCGCGCCGGCCCGCCGGGCCATGGAGCGCAGCACGTCGGTGCCGGCGGCCCGGTCGCCGGTCGGCACCACGGCCCACGACGGCAGCGTGCGCCAGGCGGGGGTGCCGCTCGGCACGGTGAAGCCGAGCACCGACACCGGCCGCTGGGTCGCGGCCATCACGGCGGTCACCGCGGACGGGAGGTCCGCGGCGAAGGCGTCGTGGAAGCGGTCGGCGCGGATCACCCACTCCGTCCGCGGCCCCTCGGGGGTCGGGTAGGAGCGCTCCTCGAGCGCGCTCATCAGGACGCTGTCGACCGACCCGCCCTCGACGTCGGCGAGGAGCTCGCCCTCGTCGGGCGCGAACGCCGCGACGTAGACGAGGCCGACCACGTCGTCCGCGCGGGCGGCGGCGTTGGTGACCACCGCGCCCCCGTAGGAGTGGCCGACGGCGAGCACCGGGCCCGGGACCTGCTGCAGCGCGGCGGCGACGTACTCGGTGTCGGCGGGGATCCCGCGCAGGGGGTTGGGCACCGCCTGCGCGCGGACGCCGGCCGCGAACAGGCGCGCGATCACGCCGTTCCACCCGGAGCTGTCGGCGAACGCGCCGTGGACCAGCACGACGGTGGGGACGGGAGGGGCACCGGTCACGACGACCTCCTCGGGGGTGCGGGGTCCGCCTCCCACGCTCGTTGCCCCGCGGACGGCGGGGCATCGGTCATCTGACCGTCGCCGAGGTCGTGCTGATCCAGTCGTCGATGGTCTCCCACCAGCGGTAGAGCCAGTCGGTCAGCTCCGCCTCGCCGCGCGGCACCTCCGCGGCCGGGATGAACCACCACCGCAGGTGCAGCGTCTTGTCGATGGGCAGCCCCCGCCACACGTCCCGGACCGTGCTCAGGTGCTCCAGCCCGGTGTGCGCGACGAGGACGACGTCGGCGTGCGGGGCCGCCTGCAGCGCTGCGACGACGCCGCCGGGGCGCGGGGGCAGCAGGTTCCGCATCGCCTCCGCCCGCCGCACGGCCGCCAGCAGCCCGCGCTCGCGCAGCCGCTGGACGGCCCGCACCTTGCGCCGCGGCGTGTAGTTCGCGCCCTCGGGGAAGATCAGCAGCGCGTCCTCCTCGCCCAGGTCGCGGGCGAGGTCGCCGATGGCCTCCTCCGGGCTCCGCCCGGCCGCCGGGTCGGCGGGGACGAAGGAGTTGGGCAGCCGGTTGAGGTAGACGTCGACCAGCGGGTCCAGCTGCAGCACGTCCTTGAGCACGATCCGCGGCTGGCGCAGGTGGTCGCGGTTCATCAGCGTGTGCACCAGCAGGAACGAGTCGCCGGGGCCGGCGTGCCGGGAGAGCACCACCATGGCGTTGGTCGAGCCGGGCACGCCGTCGTCCAGCGGCGACCAGGACTCGCCGTCGGTGACCAGCCGCAGCGCGAACAGCCGCTGCGCGGTCCGCATGAGCACGTCGAGCAGCACCCGCAGCACCGTGTAGTGCGCCGCCCGGGAGCGCGGGGAGTCCAGCCGGCGGCCGAAGCCGGCGGCCACCCACAGCACCGCCGCGGCGGCCAGCCCGGCCACCTCGAGGCCGAGGTAGACCAGCCCGAAGCACAGCAGCCGCAGCGCGCGCAGCCGCCCGGGCAGGAAGAACGAGACGAGCACCGCCACGACGGCGAGCACCGGCAGCAGGAGGACGGCGAGCGCGAGCACGCCGACCAGGAGCGGGCCGGCGACCCGGCGGACGCGGCGCGGGGGCAGCACGTCAGACTCCCCCGCCCGGGCCGGCGGCGACCCGGTCCAGGTACTCCCCCGCCGCGGCGCGGGCCCGCTCGATGCGGGCCGGCACGCCGGAGAAGTCGCGGTAGCGCAGGTTGGCCGCCCCCGGCGGGTCCGGGTCCCCGGCGGGCAGCACGTGCACCGTGACCCCCTCCGGCAGCGTGGCGAGGTCGGTGGTGAACCGGTGCCGGCGGGCGATCTCGAAGGCGACCGTGGCGACCTCCCACGGCCGGGCCGGCGGGGACAGCGGCCGGTCGATCCGCCCGACGTGCAGCACGTAGACGGTGCCGGCGCCCAGCGTCACCGCGCGGCCGACCGGGATGCTGTGCACCAGGCCGCCGTCGAGGTAGTGCTCGCCGTCGACCTCCACCGGCGGCAGCAGCCCGGGGACGGCGCAGGAGGCGAGCACCGCGTCGACCAGGTCGCCGTCGGTGAACCAGTGCTCGGCCGCCCGCTCGATGCTCGCCGCGACGCACTGGAACGGGACGGGGAGCTCCTCGAACGTCGACACCGGCAGGGCGTCCTCGAGCATCTCCCGCAGCGGCTCGCGCGGGTGCAGGTGCGTGCGGGTCCGGACCAGCGTGCCGACCCGGCCGAGCACCGACCCGGCGAACACCCGCCGGGAGGCCAGCTCCTCCCACACCGCGCGCAGCCGGTCCACGGCGGCCGGCGTCGGGTCGGCGGCGACGAGCGCGCCGTTGATCGCGCCCACCGAGGTGCCCACGACCAGGTCGGGCCGGACGCCGCGCTCGAGCAGCGCCCCCAGCATGCCGACCTCGGCCGCGCCGAGCACTCCCCCGCCGCCGAGGACGAACGCGGTGCCGCCGGTCGCTGCCACGCCCCGCATCGTGGCACCCGGGCGGTGGACCGCCACCCGGCCTCCCGGCACTCAGCCCACCAGCTCGGCCATCGTCCGCAGCGTCTCCGGCGGCCCGGAGACGAGCATCGTGGTGACCGGCGACGCCTCCCACGCCGCGAGGTCGTCGGCGATCTTGGCCCGCGGCCCGACGAGGGCCACCTTCTCCACCATCGCCAGCGGCACGGCCGCGACCGCCTCGGCCTTGGCGCCGGACAGGTAGAGCTCCTGGATGCGGGCGCACTCGGCCTCGAACCCCATCCGGGCGAAGACCTCGTAGTGGAAGTTCACCCCGCGGGCGCCCATGCCGCCGACGTAGAGCGCGAGCATCGGGCGCACCCGGTCGGCCGCGGCGTCGACGTCGTCGTCGACCTCCACCGGCACCGTGCACGCCACCTCGAAGTCGTCCGCGGTCCGGCGGGCGCCGGGGCGGGCGAAGCCCTCGGCCAGCGCCGCGCGGTAGTGGGCGTCGTCGTGCGGCGAGTAGAACAGCGGGATCCAGCCGTCGGCGACCTCCGCGGCCAGCGCGACGTTCTTCGGGCCCTCCGCGGCGAGCAGCACCGGGAGGTCCGCGCGCAGCGGGTGGACGGTCGGCCGCAGCGCCTTGCCCAGCCCCGTGCCACCGGGGAACGGGATGCGGTACTGCTCGCCGTCGAGGCGGACCACCTCGCGGGCGAAGGCCTGCCGGAGCACCGCCACGTACTCGCGGGTCCGTGCCAGCGGCCGGGGATAGGGCTGGCCGTACCAGCCCTCGACCACCTGGGGTCCGGAGACGCCCAGGCCGAGGACGAAGCGGCCGCCGGAGAGGTGGTCCAGCGTGAGCGCGGCCATGGCGGTGGCGGTCGGGGTGCGCGCCGACACCTGGACGACGCCGGTGCCCAGCCGCAGCCGCGTCGTCCGGCTGCCCAGCCACGCCAGCGGGGTGAGCGCATCGGACCCGTAGGCCTCCGCCGTCCAGACCGAGTCGAAGCCGAGGTCCTCGGCGAGCGCGACCAGCTCCGCCTGACCCGGCGGCGGGCCGGCGCCCCAGTAGCCCAGCGACAGCCCCAGCCTCATCGCGCGTCCTCCCGTCGGCCCGACCGATCGTTGTGCAGGTCACACCATCCTGATAGACCTGACGCCGTCGTCAAGTCCGGTCGCGGCCCCCGCCGCGCCGCCTCCGCCGGAGGTCCCCATGCGCTTCACCAGCGAGCACGCCGCGTTCCGGAAGACGGTGCGCGACGTCGTCGAGCGGGAGATCGCCCCGCACGTCGACGAGTGGGAGCGGGCCGGCACCTTCCCGGCGCACGAGCTGTTCCCGAAGCTCGGCGAGCTCGGCCTGCTGGGCCTGGAGTACGACCCCGAGTACGGCGGGCAGGGCGCCGACCACCTGTTCAGCGTCATCCTCTGCGAGGAGCTGCACCGGTCCGGCTGCGCCGGCGTCCCGATGGCGATCGGCGTGCAGACGATGATGGCCACGCCGTCGCTGCACGAGTTCGGCAGCGACGAGCTCAAGCGCCGCTACCTGGAACCCGCGATCCGCGGCACCGCGGTCTGCTCGATCGCCGTCACCGAGCCCGGCGCCGGCTCCGACGTCGCCGGGCTGCGCACCCGCGCGGTGCGGGACGGCGACGAGTGGGTGGTCAACGGCAGCAAGCTCTACATCACCAACGGCACCCAGGCCGACTGGCTGTGCCTGCTGGCGCGCACCTCCGACGAGGGCGGCCACCGCGGGATGAGCCAGATCGTCGTCCCCACCGACACCCCCGGGTTCTCCGTCTCCCGCAAGCTGGACAAGCTCGGCAACCGCTCCTCCGACACCGCCGAGCTGTTCTTCGACGACGTGCGGGTGCCGGTGTCGAACACGATCGGCACGGTCGGCCGCGGCTTCCAGCAGCAGATGGCGCAGTTCGTCGTCGAGCGGATGTTCGCCGCCTACGGCGCGGTGGGCAGCTGCCGGCACGCGCTGGAGCGCACCCGCGAGCACCTCCGGCAGCGGCAGGCGTTCGGCCGGCCGCTCGCGGCCAACCAGTACGTCGTCTTCCGGCTGACCGAGCTGTCGGCGCAGGTCGACCTGCTGCAGTCGCACAACTACGCGTGCGCGCAGGCCTACGTGGACGGCGAGGACACCACCCGGGCGGCCACGGTGGCCAAGCTGACCGCCGGCCGGCTGCTGCGCGAGGTGGCCGACGCCTGCCTGCAGTTCCACGGCGGCATGGGCTACATGGAGGAGACCTGGACCTCCCGGTTCTTCCGGGACAGCCGGCTGGCCTCGATCGGCGGCGGCGCCGACGAGGTGATGCTGCAGGTGCTGGCCCGGATGGACGGGTTCGACGCGTGAGCGGCGCCCCGCTGCTGCAGGCGCTGGTCGACGACCTCGACGCCGAGTCCGCCGACCTGGACGCGCGCGTCGCCCCGCTCGACGACGCCGCCTGGCTGACCCCCACCCCCGCGGCCGGCTGGGACGTCCGCGACACCGTCAACCACCTGCGGTTCTTCGACCGGGACGCGCTGCTCGCCGTCACCGACCCCGCCGGGTTCGCCGCGCTGGTGGCCGGCCTCGGGGAGGGCGCCGGCGACTACGTGGAGCGGCTGACCCGCGAGGGCCGCGCCGATCCCCCGGCCGACGTGCTCGCCGCCTGGCGGTCGGGACGGGCGGCGCTCGCCGCGGCGCTGCGGGCCGCCGACCCCGGCGTCCGGGTGCCGTGGTTCGGGCCGCCGATGAGTCCGGCGTCGTTCGTCACGGCCCGGCTGATGGAGACCTGGGCGCACGGGCAGGACGTCGTGGACGCGCTCGGCCAGACCCGGGAGCCGACCGCGCGGCTGCGGTCGGTCGCCGAGATCGGCGTGCGCGCCCGGCCGTTCGCCTACGCCGTCCGCGGCCTGCCGGTGCCCGACCGCCCGGTGCGGGTGGAGCTGACCGGCCCCGGCGGGGAGGCCTGGACCTGGGGGCCCGGCGACGACGCCGACGTCGTCCGCGGGACCGCGCTCGACTTCTGCCTGCTGGTCACCCAGCGCCGGCACCGCGACGACCTGGACCTCGAGGTGACCGGGCCGGCCGCGCAGGAGTGGGCGGGCATCGCGCAGGCCTTCGCCGGCCCGCCCGGCGCCGGGCGGGAGCCGCTGCGGTGACGGCGCCGCTGCGGGTGGCCAACGTGTCCGGGTTCTACGGCGACCGGCACGCGGCCATGCGCGAGATGCTCGACGGCGGTGAGGTCGACGTCCTCACCGGCGACTACCTGGCCGAGCTGACCATGCTCATCCTCGGCCGGCAGAAGGCCGAGGACCCGTCCGCCGGGTGGGCGCGCAGCTTCCTGTCCCAGCTGGAGGAGTGCCTGGGCACCGCGCTGGAGCGCGGCGTCCGGGTCGTGGCCAACGCCGGCGGGCTGAACCCGCGGGGCCTGGCCGCCGCGGTCACCGCGCTCGGGGAGCGGCTCGGGCTCCCGGTGCGGGTCGCCACCGTGAGCGGGGACGACCTGCTCCCCCGCCTCGGCGACCTCCGCGGCCGGCTGCGCGCCGGCGACCGCCCGCCCGGGGACCACGACGTGGACGACGCGCTCACCGCCAACGCCTACCTCGGCTGCCGCGGCATCGTGCGGGCGCTGCAGGCCGGCGCCGACGTCGTCGTCACCGGGCGGGTGACCGACGCGAGCCTCGTCGTCGGCCCCGCGGCCTGGCACCACGGCTGGGGTGCGGACGACTGGGACGCGCTGGCCGGCGCGACCGTGGCCGGGCACGTCCTCGAGTGCGGCGCGCAGGCCACCGGCGGCAACTACAGCTTCTTCGCCGAGCTGCTCGACGCCGACCCCGCGGCACTGGACCACGCCGGCTTCCCGCTGGCCGAGATCGCCGCCGACGGCACGGCGGTGATCACCAAGCACCCGGGCACCGGCGGCGCGGTGACGGTCGGGACGGTCACCGAGCAGCTGCTCTACGAGCTCACCGGCAGCCGCTACGGCGGGCCGGACGTCGTCACCCGCTTCGACACGCTGCGGCTGCGGCAGGCCGGCCCCGACCGGGTGGAGGTCTCCGGCGCGCGCGGGCTGCCACCGGCGGGGCTGCTCAAGGTGGCGGTCAACCGGCTCGGCGGCTTCCGCAACGCGATGACGCTGCCGCTGACGGGGCTGGAGGTCGAGCGCAAGGCGGAGCTGCTGCGCCGCCAGCTGGCCCCGGCTCTGTCCGGCGTCGAGGACGTCACCGTCACCCTGGCCCGCACCGACTCCCCCGACGCCGGCGTGCAGGAGGAGGCCGCCGCGCTGCTGCACGTCACGGTCAAGGACCGCGACCGACGCCGGGTGGGCAAGTCGTTCACCGTGCCGGTGATCGAGCTGGGCCTGGCCAGCATCCCCGGCTTCCACGCCACCTCCGCGCCGCCGAGCCCGACCCCGTACGGCGTCTACTCCGCCGCGTGGGTGCCGGCCGGCGAGGTGCCGCAGGTGGTCGGGCTGCCCGACGGGACCACCGAGACCCTGCCGTCGGCCGTCCCCGCCGCGGGGGCCGCCGACGTCCCGGAGCCGCCCGGGCCGCCCGCCTGGGCCGACGACGGCCCGACCCGCCGCGTGCCGCTGGGCCGGGTCGCCGGCGCCCGCAGCGGCGACAAGGGCGGCGCGGCCACCCTCGGGGTCTGGGCCCGCGACGACGACGGCTACGTCTGGCTGGCCGCCTTCCTGACCCCCGACCGGCTGCGCGCGCTGCTCCCCGAGGCCGCCGCGCTGCCGGTCACCCGCGAGCTGCTGCCCGGGCTGCGGGCGCTGCTGTTCCAGCTGCCGGGGCTGCTCGGCGACGGCGTCGCCGCCGGGACCCGGTTCGACCCGCAGGCCAAGGCCGTGGGCGAGTGGCTGCGCTCCCGCGTGGTCGACGTCCCCGAGCGCCTGCTGCCCCCGGAGGGAGACGGATGACGGTCCTGGACGACCGCGCCGCGGGCAACCGCGCCGCGATGCTCGAGCGGCTGGCCGAGCTGGAGGAACAGCTCCGGCTGGCCACCGCCGGCGGCGGCGAGAAGGCGCTGGCCCGGCACCGGCAGCGCGGCAAGCTCACCGCGCGCGAGCGGATCGAGCTGCTGCTGGACCGCGACAGCCCGTTCCTGGAGCTGTCCCCCTACGCCGCGTGGGGCACCGACTTCCCGGTCGGGGCGAGCACGGTCACGGGCATCGGCGTCGTCGAGGGCGTCGAGGTGGTGGTGTCGGCCAACGACCCGACCGTGCGCGGCGGCACGTCCAACCCGTACACGCTGCGCAAGTCCGCCCGGGCGCACGACATCGCGCGGGTCAACCGGCTGCCGTTCGTCAGCCTCGTGGAGTCCGGCGGCGCCGACCTGCCCACCCAGTCGGAGATCTTCATCCCCGGCGGCCGCGGCTTCCGCGACCTCACCCGGCTCTCGGCCGCGGGCATCCCGACCGTCGCGCTGGTCTTCGGCAACAGCACCGCCGGCGGCGCCTACGTGCCCGGGATGAGCGACCACGTCGTGATGATCGAGGACCGCAGCAAGGTGTTCCTCGCCGGGCCGCCGCTGGTGAAGATGGCCACCGGCGAGGACGCCGACGAGGAGTCCCTCGGCGGCGCGGCGATGCACGCGCGGGTCTCCGGCAGCGCCGACCACCTCGCCGTCGACGAGGTCGACGCCATCCGGATCGGCCGGCGGATCGTGCGGAACCTCAACTGGCGCAGGCAGGGCCCCGGCCCCTCCCGGCCGGCCGACCCGCCGCTGCACGACCCCGAGGAGCTGCTCGACCTCGCCCCGGCCGACCTGCGGCAGCCGCTGGACCCGCGCGACGTCCTCGCCCGGGTCGTCGACGGCAGCCGGTTCGACGAGCACAAGCCGCTCTACGGCACCTCGCTGGTCACCGGGTGGGCGAGCATCCACGGCTACCCGGTCGGCGTGCTGGCCAACGCCCGCGGCGTGCTGTTCCGGCAGGACGCGGAGAAGGCCGCGCAGTTCATCCAGCTGGCCAACCAGACCGACACCCCGCTGCTGTTCCTGCAGAACACCACCGGCTACATGGTCGGCACCGAGTACGAGCAGGACGGGATCATCAAGGCCGGCTCGCAGATGATCAACGCCGTCTCCAACAGCGCCGTCCCGCACCTCACCGTCAACATCGGCGCCTCCTACGGCGCCGGCAACTACGGCATGTGCGGCCGCGCCTACGAGCCCCGTTTCCTGTTCACCTGGCCCAACGCCAGGAGCGCGGTCATGGGCCCGGCACAGCTGGCCGGCGTGCTCGACATCGTCGGCCGGGCCAGCGCCCGGGCCCGCGGCCGCGACTACGACGAGGAGGCCGCGGCCGCGATGCGCGCGGCGGTGGAGCAGCAGATCGAGGCCGAGTCGCTGGCGCTGTTCCTCTCCGGCCGGCTCTACGACGACGGGATCATCGACCCCCGCGACACCCGCACCGTCCTCGGCCTCGCCCTGTCGGCGGTCCACAACGCGCCGGTGAGAGGACTGCACGACGGATGGGGGGTGTTCCGGCTGTGAGCCGCGCCCTCACGTGCGTGCTGGTCGCCAACCGCGGCGAGATCGCCCGGCGCGTGTTCGCCACCGCCCGCGCGATGGGCCTGCGCACGGTCGCCGTGCACTCCGACGCCGACGCCGGGGCGCCGTTCGTGGCCGAGGCCGACGTCGCGGTCCGGCTGCCCGGGAACACGCCCGCCGAGACCTACCTGCGCGCCGACCTCGTGGTGGCCGCCGCGCTGCGCGCCGGCGCCGACTGCGTGCACCCCGGCTACGGCTTCCTCTCCGAGAACGCGGACTTCGCCCGCGCCGTGCAGGACGCCGGGCTGGTGTTCGTCGGGCCGGACCCCGACGCCGTGGAGGCGATGGGCAGCAAGCTCGCCGCCAAGGAGCTCATGGCCCGGGCCGGGGTGCCGGTGCTGCCGAGCGTGGACGCCACCGGCCTGTCCGGGGACACGCTGGAGAAGGCCGCCGGGGAGGTGGGCTGGCCGCTGCTGGTCAAGGCCTCCTTCGGCGGCGGCGGGCGCGGCATGCGCACCGTCCGCGGGCCGGAGGAGCTCGCCGAGGCCGTCGAGGGCGCCGGCCGCGAGGCGGCGTCGGCGTTCGGCGACGGCACGGTGTTCCTCGAGCGGCTGGTCGAGCGCCCGCGGCACGTCGAGGTGCAGGTGTTCGGCGACCGGCACGGGCACACGGTTGCGCTGTTCGAGCGGGAGTGCTCCATCCAGCGCCGGCACCAGAAGGTGGTCGAGGAGGCGCCCTCCCCCGCCGTCGGGCCGGAGCTGCGGCAGCGGCTGCAGGACGCCGCCGTGGCCGCCGCGCGGGCGATCGGCTACGTCGGCGCGGGCACCGTGGAGTTCCTGCTCGACGAGGGCGGCGAGTTCTGGTTCCTCGAGATGAACACCCGGCTGCAGGTCGAGCACCCGGTCACCGAGGCGGTCACCGGCCTGGACCTGGTCCGGCTGCAGTTCGACGTCGCGGCCGGGCGCGCGCTGCCCCCGGAGGCGGTCTCGCCGACGCTGTCCGGCGCCGCGATCGAGGTGCGCCTGTACGCCGAGGACCCGGCGCGCGACTGGCTGCCGCAGTCGGGCCGGCTGGCCGGGTTCGCGCTCGCCGCCGACGCCGAGTTCCGCACGCCGCCCGGGCCGGGGATCCGGCTGGACAGCGGCTTCCGCGCGGGCGACGACGTCGGCGTGCACTACGACCCGATGCTGGCCAAGGTCGTCGCCTGGGCGCCGGACCGCGCGTCGGCGGCGCTCGCGCTGGCCGGCGCGCTCGCCCGGGCCCGGCTGCACGGCGTCACCACCAACCGCGACCTGCTCGTGCGGGTGCTGCGGTCCGAGGCGTTCCTCGCCGGGGAGACCGACACCGGCTTCCTGGACCGGCACGGCCTCGACGTCCTCGCCGCGCCGCTGGTCGACGACGCCGGGCGCCGCGTGCACGCCGTCGTCGCCGCGCTCGCGGGGGCGGCGCTGCGGCGGGCGGCCGCGCCGGTGCTGGCCGGCCTGCCCTCGGGCTGGCGCAACAACCCGACGGTGCCGCAGACCACCGCCTTCGACGCCGGCACCGTGCGCTACCGGCTGCACCGCGGCGGCGTCACCGCCGACGTGGACGGCGAGCCGGTGGACCTCGTCGTCCTCGGCACGGAGGTGACCGGCCCCGGCCGGGTCCGGCTCGTCGTCGAGGCCGGCGGGCTGCGCGGCACCCACGAGGTGCACGTGGACGGCGACCGCAGCTGGGTCGACGGCCCCGACGGCGCGACGGCGTTCACCGAGCTGCCGCGGTTCCCCGAGCCGTCCGCCGCGGTCGCGCCCGGCTCGCTGACCGCCGGCATGCCCGGTGCCGTCACGCGGGTGGCCGTGGCCGAGGGCGACGAGGTCCGCGCCGGGCAGCTGGTGCTGGTCCTCGAGGCCATGAAGATGGAGCACCCCGTGGTCGCACCGGCCGACGGGGTGGTCACCTCCCTGCACGCCGACGTGGGCGCGCAGGTGGAGACGGGCGCGGTCCTCGCGGTCGTCAGCCCGACAGCCCCCGAGAGCGGAGGAGACCGCGGTGCGTCCTGACCTGTCCGGGATCGACCCCCTGGAGCTCAACCTCGCCACCCGGTTCTCGGTGGGCGACATGCTCACCCGTTCCGCGCAGCTGTTCGCCGGCCGCACCGCCATCGTCGACGGCGAGGAGGAGGTCACCTACGCCCGCCTCGACGCCGCCGCCGAGGCCTTCGGCCGCGGCCTGCTCGACGCCGGCGTGGGCCACCAGGAGCCGGTCGCCTTCCTGCTCGGCAACTCGTGGCGGTTCGCCGCGAGCTTCTTCGGCTGCGCGAAGGCCGGGCTGGTCGCGCTGCCGGTCAACCTGATGCTGGCGCCGGAGGACGTCGGGTGGATCCTCGCCGACTCCGGCACCGCGACCGTCGTCGCCGACCCGGTGTTCCTGCCGCTGCTGGAGGCCGTGCTGCCCGGGCTGCCCGCGGTCACCCGGGTGGTCGTCACCGGCGACACGCCGCCCGCGCAGGTCGCCGGGCGGGAGGTGCTGCGCTGGGACGACGTCGCCGCCGACCCGACGCCGGTGCGGGTGCTCGTCGACGACCGCGACACCGTGCACTGCCTGTACACCTCGGGCACCACCGCGCGGCCCAAGGGCGTGCTGACCAGCCACCTGGCGGTGCACGTCGGCGTCCTGAGCAACGCGCTGCAGGTCGGCCACCGGCGCGGCGACGAGTTCTCCGTGCTGCCGATCGTGCTGCCGCTGTTCCACACCACCGCGCTGGACACCCTGCTGCTGCCGGTCCTGCTCACCGGCGGCACCGCGGTGCTGCCCGGCGGCTTCGACCCCGAGGCCTTCCTGGAGGTGGTCGAGCGCCGCCGGGCGACCCACCTGATGCTGCTGCCGATGATGTACGCCGCGCTGCTGGCGTCGCCGGGCATCCGGACGCGGGACCTGTCCTCGGTGCAGCTGTGCATCTACGCGATGGCCCCCATGCCGCAGGAGCGGATCACCGCGATCGCGGCCGCGTTCCCCCACGCGAGGGTGCTGCTGGGCTCGGGGCAGACCGAGTGCGTGCCGGCGACGGTGTTCCAGTGGCCGTCGCACCAGGAGACCAAGGCGGCGTCGTGGGGGCCGTCCACGGTCACCGTCGACACCCGGGTCATGGACCCGGCGGGCCGGCTGCTCCCGCCCGGGGAGACCGGCGAGATCGTCTACCGCGGCCCGCACGTGATGAGCGGCTACTGGAACAACCCGGCGGCCAACACCGCCGCGTTCGCGCACGGCTGGTTCCACTCCGGCGACGTCGGCCACCTCGACGACGAGGGCGTCGTCTGGTTCACCGACCGGGTCAAGGACATGGTCAAGACCGGCGGCGAGAACGTCTCCTCCGTCGAGGTGGAGCGGGTGCTGCTCGCGTCCCCGGAGATCGTCGAGGCCGCGGTGATCGGCGTCCCCGACGACCGCTGGGGCGAGGCAGTGACCGGGGTCGTCGTGCCGGCCGACCCGGACGCCGACCCCGCCGCGCTGGCGGAACGGCTGCTCGCCCACTGTCGGGCGCACCTGGCCGGCTTCCAGGTGCCCAAGCGGATCGAGGTCCGCACCGGGCTGCCGAAGACCGCCACCGGCAAGATCCAGAAGCACGAGCTGCGCGACGAGTTCCGTGGCTGACGCGCCCCTGGTCACCACCGCCCGCCGCGGGCCGGCGGCGGTGGTGACCCTGGACTCCCCGCGCAACCGCAACGCGCTGTCCCGGGCACTGCTCGAGCAGCTGCACGCCGCCCTGCAGGACGCGCTCGCCGACGACGCGGTGCGGGTGCTGGTGCTCACCGGCGCCGGGCCGGTGTTCTGCTCCGGCGCCGACCTCAAGGAGCAGCGGGCCGGCGGGGGTCCCGGGCCGGTCGGCCTGCCGGAGGTCCTCACCCTGCTCATGGAGGGGCCGAAGCCCGTGGTGGCGCGGGTCAACGGCGCCGCCCGCGCCGGGGGGCTCGGGCTGATCGCGGCCTGCGACCTCGCCGTCGGCCCGGCCGGGGCGACGTTCGGCTTCAGCGAGGTCCGCATCGGGGTCGCGCCGGCGGTCATCGCCGTCCCCTGCCTGCGGCGGATGGACCCGCGGGCGGCGCGCGAGCTGTTCCTCACCGGCGAGCCCTTCGACGGCACCCGGGCGCGGGAGGCCGGCCTGCTCGACCGCGCGGTGGCCGACGGCGAGCTCGACGCCACGGTCGACGGGTTCGTGGCGCAGCTGGCGCTCGGCGCGCCGGAGGCGCTCGCCGTCACCAAGCGGCTGCTGCGCGAGCTGCCCGGCACGGACCTGCGGGAGGACCTCGCCCGGACGGCCGCGCTGTCGGCGGAGCGGTTCGGCTCGGCCGAGGCGCGGGAGGGCATCGCCGCGCTGCTGGAGAAGCGCCGCCCGTCCTGGGCGTCCTGAGCTCAGCCCGGTCGGCCGGCGCCGCGGTCGGGCCAGGCCGAGCGGGGCAGGCCGATGGCGCCGGCCCACAGCCGGGTGAGCACCTCGACGGCGGCGTCCTCGTCGAGGTGCTCCACCGGGTCCTGCCACAGGTGCGCGAACGACTCGACCATCGCGCCGAGCGCGCTGGCGGTGGCCCGCGGCGGCAGGGAGGCGTCGGCCAGCCCCAGCTCCTGCAGCCGCTCCAGGCCCTCCATGCCGCGCCGCACGAAGGCCTCCCGGACGTCGACCCGCAGCCGCCGGAACTCCTCGCGGGTGTCGGCCAGCGAGTCCAGGACGCGCAGGATCCGGGCGTGCCGGGTGACGGCGGTCAGGTACAGCCGGTTGGCCGCCTCGATCCGCTCGTAGGGGGCGTCGGCCGGCAGCCGCGGGCCCACCGCGGTGGCGGTGAACAGGTCCTCCACCACGACCGCGACGATCGCGCGCAGCAGCGACTCCTTGGAGTCGAACCAGGTGTAGAAGGTCCCGTGCGAGACGCCGGCCCGCTCGGACACCGCGTCGATCCGGACGTCGGCGAACCCGCGCTCCTCGAACAGCTCCCGGCCGGCCTGCAGCAGCGCGGCCCGGGTGCGCCGTCCCCGGTCGGTCACGGGGAGCTGGTCCTGCTGCGGACTGGCCTGCGTGCCGGTCATCGCCCCACCTCCGCGTCCTCGGGCCCGGGCAGCCTGACACACGCCACGGGCAGTTGACGACCGCGTCAGGTCCTCGACAGACTCCGTGACCCAGGCCACAGCAGCGCGGGAGAGGGCAGACATGGACAGGGGCATCGGCAGCTGGCCGACGCGGCGGGCGTTCCTCTCCGGGGACCGCACCGCCCTGGTGTTCGGGGAGCGGCGGCTCACCTACACGGACTTCGACCGGCGCACCGACTCCCTCGCCCGCGCGCTGCGCGACCTCGGCGTCCGGCAGGGCGACCGGGTGGCCGGGCTGCTGCTCAACAGCCCCGCCTTCCTCGAGACGATGTTCGCCACCGCCAAGCTCGGCGCGGTCTTCGTGCCGATGAACCTGCGCCTGGCGCCGCCGGAGGTCAGCTACCTGCTCGCCGACTCCGGCGCCGACGTCTTCGTGTGGTCCGGGCCCCTGGCGCCGGTCGCCCGCGCCGCGCTGGGCGCGGAGGGGGTCCGCGTGCGCCACCGGGTGGTGGCCGACGGCGAGGCCGGCGACGGCGAGCTCGCCTTCGAGCCGCTGCTGGCGTCCGGCGAGCCCCGGGCGCTGGGCACCGACGTCTCCGGCGGCGACCTGTCCTGCCTGATGTACACCTCCGGCACGACCGGCCGCCCCAAGGGGGCGATGCTCACCCACGACAACCACTTCTGGAACGTCGTCAACGTCCTGTCGTTCGGCCGCGGGCTCAGGGAGAGCGACGTGACCGTGACGGTCGCGCCGATGTTCCACATCGGCGGGCTGGGCGTGCACACGCTGCCGCTGCTCTACCTGGGCGGCACCAACGTCGTCCTGCCGTCGTTCGACCCGTCGCAGACCCTCGAGGCGATGGCGCGGTCGCGGGCGACCGTGCAGTTCCTCGTCCCGGCCATGTGGGCCGCGCTGACCGCGGTCCCCGACTTCGACCGGCACGACCTGTCGGCGCTGGAGCTGGCCGTCACCGGCGGCGCGCCGTGCCCGCTGCCGGTCATCGAGTTCTTCCAGGGCAAGGGCCTGCCCTTCCAGGAGGGCTTCGGCATGACCGAGACCGCGCCGGCGGTGTCGATCCTCGACGCCGACCACGTCAAGGAGAAGGCCGGCTCGATCGGCCGGGCGCTCATGCACGTCGAGGCGCGGATCGTCGACGAGGACGACCGGGACGTCGCCACCGACGTCGTCGGCGAGCTGGTGGTCCGCGGGCCCAACGTGTTCGCCGGCTACTGGGGGCTGCCCGAGGCGACGGCGGAGGCGTTCCGCAACGGCTGGTTCCACACCGGCGACCTGGGCCGGATGGACGCCGAGGGCTTCGTCACCCTGGTCGACCGCAAGAAGGACATGATCATCTCGGGCGGCGAGAACGTGTACCCGATCGAGGTCGAGCAGGTGCTCTACCGGCACCCGGCGGTGCGCGAGGTCGCCGTCGTCGGGGTGCCCGACCCGCGCTGGGGCGAGACGCCGGTCGCCGTCGTCGCCCTCGCCGACGGCGCCGAGGCCGACGCGGAGGGGCTGCTGGGCTACGCCCGGGAGCGGCTGGCCCACTTCAAGTGCCCGACCCGGGTGGAGTTCGTGCCCGAGCTGCCGCGCAACGCCACCGGCAAGGTGCTCAAGACGACGCTGCGCAAGGAGTACGGCGGCGCCGAGGAGGCCGTGCAGCGGTGACGACGGCCGCGCTCGCCGACCCCTGGACCACCCCCGAGCGGGTCGCGCTGCGGCGGCTGGCCCGCGACTTCGTCGCCCGCGAGGTGGCGCCGCACGTCGAGGAGTGGGAGACCGCCGGCGAGCTGCCGCGGGAGCTGCACCGCCGGGCGGCCGCCGCCGGGCTGCTCGGCGTCGCCTTCCCGGAGGAGGTCGGCGGCGGGGGCGGGGACGCGATCGACTCGGCGATCGTCACCGAGGAGCTGCTGCTCGGCGGCGGGTCGACCGGGGTCGCGGCGAGCCTGTTCACCCACGGCATCGCGCTGCCGCACGTCGTCGCGGACGGCTCCCCCGCCCTGGTCGACCGCTACGTCCGCCCGACGCTCGCCGGGGAGCTCATCGGGTCACTCGGCGTCACCGA
The DNA here is from genome assembly GCF_054050335.1 of Geodermatophilus sp. SYSU D00698. Classification (NCBI taxonomy): domain Bacteria; kingdom Bacillati; phylum Actinomycetota; class Actinomycetes; order Geodermatophilales; family Geodermatophilaceae; genus Geodermatophilus; species Geodermatophilus sp. SYSU D00698. The sequence goes on along the minus strand of NZ_JBJGZD010000007.1, from coordinate 192,252 downwards.
GCCCGACGCCGGCTCCGACGTCGCGTCGCTGCGGACGCGGGCGGTGCGCGACGGCGACGCGTACGTCGTCGACGGCGCGAAGACCTACATCACCAGCGGCGTGCGGGCGGACTTCGTCACCACCGCCGTCCGCACCGGCGGTCCGGGCCACGCCGGCATCTCGCTGCTGGTCGTCGACAAGGGCACGCCGGGGTTCACCGTCGGCCGGCGGCTGGACAAGATGGGCTGGCGCTGCTCGGACACCGCGGAGCTGTCCTTCACCGGCGTCCGGGTGCCGGCGGCGAACCTGGTCGGACCGGAGGGCAGCGGGTTCGTCCAGATCATGCGGCAGTTCCAGTCCGAGCGGCTGAGCCTGGCGGTGCAGGCCTACGCCACCGCGGCGCGCTGCCTGGACCTGGCGCTGGACTGGGTGCGGCGGCGGTCGACGTTCGGCCGGCCGCTGGCCTCCCGCCAGGTCATCCGGCACAAGCTCGCCGAGATGGCCCGGGAGGTCGACGTCGCCCGCACCTACACCCGCGCGGTGATGCAGCGCTGGCTGGCCGGCGAGGACGTCGTGACCGAGGTGTCGATGGCCAAGAACACCGCCGTGGCCGCCTGCGACTCCGTCGTCGACCAGGCGGTGCAGGTCTTCGGCGGGCTGGGCTGCATGCGGGAGTCCGAGGTGGAGCGCCACTACCGCGACGCGCGCATCCTCGGCATCGGCGGCGGGACGACCGAGATCATGAACGAGGTCATCGCCAAACGGCTGGGCCTGTAGACGGCATCGGCGCCCGTCCCCGGGGGGACGGGCGCCGGTGGCGTGTGGAGTGCCTAGCCCGCGAGCTGGGCGGCCAGCTCGCCCTCGAACGCCTCCTGGACGACCTCGGCGCCGCCGACGACGTCGGCCGGCCGCAGGATGAAGCTCTGCGTGCTTGGCGACACCCCGGTCTCGAAGCCCTCGATCGGCACGATCAGGCCGCCGGTGTCGACCTCCTCGAGGTCGTTGAACGCCGTGACGACCCCCTCGCGGGTGAGGTCACCGGCGTCGCAGGCCGAGTCGAGCACCTGCTTCATGGCCTGCCCCATGGCGTAGCCCAGGACCGCGCCGAGGCTGGGGTTGGTGGCCTCGGGATAGGCGGCCTGGTACTGCTCGAGCAGCTCAGGGTGCTGGTCCCACGAGGCGATCGGCGACGCCACGTAGAGGTGGTCCTTGAGCCACTGCGCCGACGGGCCCTGCAGCAACGACGGGTGGAAGACCGGGTTGCTGCCCACGATCGGCACGTCCAGCCCCTGGGCCGCGGCCACCGAGGCTGCTGACGCGGTCGCGGCCGGGCCGACCGTCAGGGCGATCGCGTCGACACCCGCCGACGCGAACTGGGTGATCTGCGCGGACATGTCCTGGTCGGTGGACTTGATCTGCGCCGGGATGATCGTCAGCCCGCGGGCCTCCGCGACGGCCTCGCTGCCGGCCAGGCCGTTCTCGCCGTACTCGCCCTCGAAGTAGATGTGCCCGACGGTGGCGCCGTCCTGCAGCAGCCCCTGGTCGAACAGGTACTGGTAGCCGTTGGCGATCTCCACGTCGTAGGTGGCGCCCAGGACACCGGTCCCCGGGATCTCGGTGAGCGTGCGGGCCCACGCCGACGGGAAGTTGACGATCGAGTCGGCCTCGTACTCGGGGGCGAGCGCGGTGTTGATCGGCGACCCGATCGTCTGCTGCATCGCCAGGATGCTGTCCTTCATGGCGCTGTAGAGCTGGACGCCGGTCTGCGGCACGTACCCGGTGTCCTGGATGTCGAGCTCGACGTCGTAGGTGTCGCAGACCTGGTTGTCCTGCCAGTACAGGGTGTTGGCGTTGGTGATGTCCTCACCGAGCGCAGCGAAGGCGCCGGTCAGGTCGGTGAGCACGCCGAGCCGGATGGTGGTGCCCTCGACGCCGACGTCGGTGGCGACGTCCTCGCCGCCGCCCCCTCCCCCGCCGCCGCTGTCCGGTGCCTTGGTGCTGCAGCCGCTCGCCGCGACGACGGCGACGGCGGCCAGGACGGTGGCCCCCCGGAGACGCGTGCCTGCTCTCATCTGCTGCTACTCCCTTGCGCTGGTGGTTCTGACCGGTCGGGGACGGTGGTGCTCGCACCCGAGCCCGGTGTGGCACTCGGGGATCCGCGGCCGGGTCTGCGTCGCCGGCGGCGGAAGCGGGAGGCGAGGCCGGCGAGACCGGCCGGCTCGAAGAGGACGACCAGGATGATCGCCAGACCGAACAGGTAGCGGGCGGCGAGAGCGGCGTTGACACCGCCCTCACCGGGGGCACTGACCAGCGGCAGGACGTCGGCGTACTGCTGGAAGAGCAGCGGCAGGGCGGTGACGAACAGCGCGCCCAGCGCCGCGCCGCCCACCGAGCCGAGGCCGCCGAGCACGATCATCGCCAGGTACTGGATGGAGACGATCAGCGTGAAGGACTCCGGCGCGATGCTGCCGATCGACAGGGCGTACATCACCCCGGACAGCCCGGCGTACATCGAGCTGACCAGGAACACCCGCGCCTTGTAGGCCTGGACGTTGACGCCCATCACGGACGCGGCGACCTCGCTGTCGCGCAGCGTCTCCAGCGCCCGACCGGGCCGGCTGCGCAGCAGGTTGCGGGCGAATACGTAGGCGGCCAGCGCCAGGACGATGCCGAGGTACCAGAGCCGCTCGGCCTCCCGGAACGGGACGCCGAGGACGAACAGCAGCGGGTCGTCGTTGCCGAAGGAGAACCCGAACAGCGAGAACTCCGGCACCGAGCGGCCGTTGAAGCCGCCGGTGACCGGCGTCCACGTGTTGAGCACGTGGACGCCGATGAACACCAGCCCGAGCGAGGCGACGCCGAGGTAGATGCCGCGCAGCCGGGCCGCGATGGGGCTGAACAGCAGCCCGGCCAGCCCGGCGAGCAGCACCCCGACGACCATGCCGACGACGGGCGGCAGTTCCAGGCCGCGCAGCACCGCCCGGGTGCCCAGGCCGCCGGACTCGCCGGAGACGTAGGTGTAGCTGACCGCGCCGACGGCGAGGAAGAACGCGTGCGCCAGCGACAGCTGGCCGCTGGTGCCGACCAGCAGGTTGAGCCCGATGGCGCCGACGATCGCGCCGGCGACGGCGAAGCCGGTGCGCAGCCAGAACTCCTCCACGTACAGCGGGAGCACCAGCAGCACGACGAGGAACGCCACGAGCAGCAGCGGCTTGAGGAACCGGCGCAGCGGGGAGCGGCCGGCCCCGGACGGGTCCGCGGCCGCCGTCGTCCTGGTGGCCCCGGTCGCTGCGAGGGTGTCAGACACGTGTCAGCTCCTTGGTCCCGAACAGGCCGGAGGGGCGGACCAGCAGCACGATGATCATCACGACGTACGGCGCGACCTCGCCGAAACCGCGCCCGAGAAAGGACAGCTCCTCCTGGTAGCCGGCTACCAGCGCCTCGGTGATCCCGATGAGCAGCCCGCCGACCAGCGCGCCGCCGGTGGAGTCCAGGCCGCCGAGGATCGCCGCGGGGAACGCGCGCAGCGCCACCGTGTAGGCCGCCGCGCTCACGCCCGGCGTCGGGGCGCCGACGAGGAACAGCGCCGCCACCGCGGCGAGGACCCCGGCGACGATCCAGGCCAGCGCCGACACCCGGCCCTGCCGGATGCCCATGAGCGCGGCCGCCTCGCCGTCCTCGGCCGAGGCGCGCATCGCCACCCCCCAGCTGGAGTACTTGAAGGCGACGAAGAACACGACGATGAGGACCCCGGCGACGCCCATGGCGATCAGCCGGTTCTCGCTGATGCCGACGCTGCCGATGCGGACCGAGTCGCCGCCCCACGGGTGCGGGACGTTGAGGATGTCCGGGCCGATCTGCCGGATCAGCTCGGTCAGGATGATGATGTCCACGCCGATGGTGACGATCGCCAGGCTGATCACCGGGGCCCCGCGGAGCTGGTTGATGACCAGCCGCTCGACGAGGAACGCCGCCAGCGCCGTGAACCCGACGCCGACGAGCACCGCGGGCAGGAAACCGATGGGGCCCGACAGCCGGGCGATCGTGTAGGCGCCGAGCAGCAGCAGCGACCCGTGGGTGAAGCTGACCACCTCGCTGGCCTTGAAGATGATGACGAAGCCGAGCGCGATGAGCGCGTAGATGGCGCCCAGCGAGATGCCGTTGAGCAGCAGGGACAGGAACTGGGTCACGGCCGGCTCCCCGGGGCGTCGGTGGCGGTGGCGCCCCGGGCGGCGGCGCCCTCGGCGGGATGCTGGGCGGCGGTGTGCTGGGCGGCGGCCTCGGCGGGGCCGATCTCGGTGCCCGAGCCGAGGTAGGCGCGGATGACCTCGGGGTCGGACTGGACCTGCGCCGGGGTGCCGTCGGCGATGCGGCGGCCGAAGTCGAGGACGGTCACCCGGTCGGCCAGCGACATGACCATCCCCATGTCGTGCTCGACGAGGATGACCGAGATCCCCAGCGCCGAGCGGATCTCCCGGATCGCGTCGGCCATCCGGTCGGTCTCCTGGGCGTTCATCCCGGCGACCGGCTCGTCGAGCAGCAGCAGCCGGGGCTCGATGCACAGCGCCCGGGCCACCTCGACCCGCTTCTGGTCGCCGTAGGACAGCACGCCGACGGGCGTGTGCAGCTTGGCGCCGAGGTCGAGGAACTCGGCGATCTCGCGGATGCGCTCGCCGTGGACCCGCCCCTCCCGGGTGGCCCGCGGCAGCCGCAGCCCGGAGGAGAGGAAGCCCGCCTTGGTGAGGTGGTGGCGGCCGAGCATGAGGTTCTCGGCCACCGTCTGCGTGCCCGACAGCGCGATGTTCTGGAACGCGCGGGCCACGCCGACGCCGGCGATCTGGAACGGCCGCATCGCGCTCAGGCGGGCCTGGCCGAACCGGACCTCCCCCGCGCTCGCGCGGTAGACGCCGGAGAGGACGTTGAACAGCGTCGACTTGCCGGCGCCGTTGGGCCCGATGACGGCGTGGATGGCGCCCGGGGCGACGGTGAACGAGACGTCGTTGAGCGCCTTGATCGCGCCGAAGGAGACGCTGACGCCGTCGACCTCGACCGGCGGGACGTCGTCCCGGGTGGTCGCCGCGGTCACGCCGTCCACCGCGAGAGGGTGCGGCGGGGCGCCCGCTCGACGCGCTCGGCGGCGGGCTCGGCGCCGGTGTGGCCGAGGTAGAGCCGCTGCACCTCGTCGGTGGCGGCGAGCTCGCGGGCGTCGCCGGACAGGGACACCTCGCCGACGTCGAGGACGTAGGCGCGGTCGGCGACGCCGAGGGCCATCGTCGCGTTCTGCTCGACCAGCAGCACCGACGTGCCCTGGCGGTTGATCTCGGCGATCACCTCGCCGATCTGGCCGATGACGCGGGGCGCGAGGCCCAGGGACGGCTCGTCGAGCAGCAGCAGCCGCGGGCTGGCCATGAGCGCGCGGCCGATGGCGAGCATCTGCTGCTCCCCGCCGGACAGCAGCCCGGCGCGCTGCCCGGCGCGGTCGCGCAGCACCGGGAACAGGTCGTGCACGCGGGTGACGGCGCGGGCCTTGGCGGCGCGGTCGCGGTTGCCCATGCCGCCGGCACGCAGGTTCTCCTCCACGGTGAGCCGGCCGAAGATCCGCCGCCCCTCCGGGACCTGGACCACGCCCCGGCGCACGATCTGGCCGGGGTCGCGGCGGGTGAGGTCGGTGTCCTCGAAGCACACCGTGCCGGCGTCGACCCGGCCGCGGTGCAGCCGCAGGGTCCCGGAGACGGTACGCAGCAGCGTGGTCTTGCCCGCGCCGTTGCTCCCGAGCACGGCGACGACCGAGCCGTCGGGGACCTCCATCGACACGCCCCTGACGGCCTGGACGACGCCGCCGTAGCTCACCTGCAGCCGGTCGACGGTCAGCACGGCGCCACCGCCTCCCGGAGCACCCCGTGTGATGTGTGCCACATGCCGACGGACCATAGGGGGAACGTCGAGATCGCGGCCCCGGCCGGGACGGGACCGTGACCTGCCGGTGATACGGCACCGGCCGGTGCCGTCCGCCGGCGGCGTCGCCCGGACGCGGTCAGGTGCCGGCGACGTCGAGCACGCGGACCGTGCCGTCGCCGGAATTGGTGACGAGCAGCCGGCGCCCGTCCGGGGTCACGGTGACGCTCGTCGGGTCGGTGCCGGTGGGGATCCGCGCGGTGACGGCACCGGTCGCGACGTCGACCACGGCCACGGTGCCGTCCTCCACGTTGGCGGTGTAGAGGTGGCGGCCGTCGGGGGCCCAGGTGACGTCCTGCGGCCCGGCGCCGACCCCGGGCACGGTGGCCACCACGGTGTCCGTCGCCGGGTCGATGAGCGTGACGTCGTCGCTGATGTAGCCGACCACCGCGATCCGCGTCCCGTCCGGCGACGTCTCCAGCGCGTGCGGCCCGTCGCTGACGGGGACGGTCGCCAGCACCCGGTGGTCCTCGAGGGACAGGACGGTCACCACGTCGGAGAAGTGGTTGGTGACGTACGCGGCCTCGCGGCCGGGCACGAAGGCGACCCAGTGCGGGGACGGTGCGACGTCGACCCGGTCCACCAGCGCCCCGGTGGCGGCGTCGAGGACGTCGAGGTGGTCCTCGTCGTAGTAGGGCACGTACAGCAGCCGGCCGCCGGGGTCGGTCGCCATGGCGTACGGCCCGCGGCCCACCGGCACGGCGCCGGCCACCGTGTCGGTGGCGGTGTCGATGGTGACGACGGCGTCGGTGGTGAACTCCTCGTCGTAGGCGGAGACGAAGACCCGGCTCCCGTCCGGGGAGGTGGTGACCATCTGCGGCGGCGCCTGTGGCACCGGGATGGTCGCCGTCACCTCCGCGGTGGCGGGGTCGATGCGGAGGACGGCGCCGAGGACGGGGTCGGCGACGTAGGCGGAGCGGCCGTCGGGGGTGACCGCGAGGTGGTGCGGCGACGAGCCGACCGGGACCGCGGGGCCGACCCCGGGCTCAGCGGCGCTCGCCGCCGGCGCGGGCGCCCCGGACGACGCGGCGGGGCCCGACGGCGCAGCGGCGTCCCCGGCGTGCGCGCCGGGCGCGTGCTCGCCCACGCCGGCCGACGTCGCCGCCGCGCCCGCCTGCGGCTCGGGGGACCCGGAGCCCCCGGACCACAGGAGCGCCCCGAGCACGACCGCGGCGAGAGCCACCGCCCCGAGGCCCAGCGCGATCCCGCGCCGGCGCGTCCGCCGCCGGTAGTGCTTCCCGTGCGTGACCGTGTGGTGCAGGTCCATGGCTCATCGCCCCGTCGACCGTCCGGGTGTGCGTGTCGCAGAGGATGGATGGTCGGGGCCTGCGCGGCCCTGGACAAGGGGGGACGGTGCCGGCAACGCGACCGGCGTCACCCGTTGCACGCACCAACCACCTGGGACCCTGGAGGTCATGACCCCCTCCCGCTCGCCGCGCGCCCTCGTGCCCGTGCTGCTCTTCGTGGGGACGGTCGTCGCCGTCATCAGCAGCCTGGGCGCGCCGCTGGTCCCCGCGATCGCCGCCGCGACGGACGCCCCGCTGCCCGACGCCCAGTGGTCGCTGACCGCCACGCTGCTGGTCGGCGCGGTGGCCACGCCCGTGGTGGGCCGGCTCGGTGACGGGCCGCACCGGCGCCGCGTCGTCCTCGCCGTGCTGGCCGTGGTGACCGCCGGTAGCGTGCTGGCGGCCCTCCCCCTGGGGCTGGGGTGGCTGGTCGCCGGGCGGGCGCTGCAGGGCCTCGGGCTCGGGCTGACGCCGCTGGCCATCGCCACCGCCCGCGAGGCGCTGACCGGTGAGCGCTCCCGGTCGACGATCGCCGCGCTGTCGCTCACCGTCGTCGCGGGCGTCGGCCTCGGCTACCCGCTGGCCGGGCTGGCGGCCGAGCTCGGCGGGGTGCGCGCCGCGTTCTGGGCCGGCGCCGCGGTCAGCCTCGCCGCGCTCCTGGCCGCGGCCGCGGTCCTGCCGCCGGCCGCGGCCACCGCGCGACGGCCGCTCGACGTCGTCGGCGTGCTCCTGCTGGGCGCCGGGCTGGCCGGGCTGCTCGTCGCGCTCGGCGAGGCGGAGACGGAGGGCTGGACCTCCCCGGCGCCGTGGCTGCTGGCCGGCGGCGCGGCCGCGGCGCTGGCCTGCTGGGTGCGCTGGGAGGCCCGGACTCCGGTGCCGCTGGTCGACCTGCGGCTGGCCCGCGGGCGGCTCGCGCTCACCGCCCACGTCGCGGCGCTGCTGGTCGGCCTGTCGAACTACCTGCTGCTCGCCTCGGTGCCCGTCCTGGCGCAGACGCCGGCCTCCCCCGGCCCGGGCTTCGGCGCCTCGCTGGTCGTGGCCGGGCTGGTGCTGCTGCCGTTCTCGGCGGCCAGCGTGCTCGGCGGCCGGCTCGCCCGGCTGCTGGCCGACCGCGGGCGGCAGCAGCTGGTGCTCCCGGTCGCCGCGGTCGTGCAGGCCGGCGCGTTCGTGCTGTTCGGCCTGACCCGCACCGAGCTGTGGCAGCTGTTCGCCGTCATGGCCGTCGCCGGGCTCGGGGTGGGCGCGTCCTTCGCGGCGTTCCCCGCGCTCGTGGTCGCCGCGGTGCCGCCGTCGGAGACCGGCAGCGCCATGAGCCTGAACCAGGTCCTGCGCTACGTGGGGTTCGCGCTCGGCAGCGCGCTGACCGCCACCCTGCTCGGCGCCGCGCCGGCGCCCGGGGGGTACGCGGCCATCGCGGTCCTCGGGCTGGCGGTGTGCGCGACGACCGCCGTCGTCTCCTGGCTGGCGCTGGGACGCGCGGAGGGGCGGCCCCGGGGATCCGGGACCGCCCCTCGTCAGGTGCCGGGCGTCAGCCGTTCGTGCAGGTGAGGTACTCGAAACCCTCCTGCGCGGCCACGAACGGGTCGAACGTCCCGTCGTTGCGCGGGTCGTGCTCGACGACGTAGTACTTCGTGCTGCCGCCGGCGGCCGCGAAGATCGACGGGAAGTCGATGGTGCCGCGGCCCACGATCTCGATCCGGTTGTTCAGCGCCGGGTTGAGGTCCTTGACGTGGAACAGCTGGATCCGGTTGCCGTACACGTCGATGACGTCCTCGATCGGGTCGAGGCCGGCGAAGGAGACCCAGTACAGGTCGAGCTGCGAGACGACGTTCTTGGCCTGGGTGTGCTGCATCAGGATGTCGAACGCGGTGCGGTCGCCGAAGACGGTCGTGAACTCGAAGTTGTGGTTGTGGATCATCAGCGTCTGCCCGGCCTTGCGCGCCTGCTCGCCGACGGCGTCCAGGTACTCGGCGTAGGCGACCCAGTCGGCCTCGGTCGTCAGCCGCTGCTGCTCCGGGATCCACGGGGCCCCCGCGCTGCTGCCGGACCCGAAGTACTTGATGCCCAGGACGCGGTTCTCCTCGAGGATCTGCTCGATGTTCACCTCGCTGAACTGCGAGCCCACGTCGACGTGGCGGGCCGACGCCTTCAGGCCGTACCGGTCCAGGAGCGCCCGGTACTGCTCGGCGGTCCAGCCGCCCAGGGTGTACGGCTCGACGTTGCGGTAGCCCATCTCGGCGAGGCGGCGCAGGACCTCCTCGTGGCGCTGCTGGGCTCCGGAGCCCGAGCCGATGTAGGCGGAGAAGGTGTACAGCTGGATCGAGATCTTGTTCAGCGGCACCCGGGCGCAGTCGGCGCTGGTGTGGCCGGCGGTGGAGGGGGCCGCGTTCGCGGGGCCGACGAGCCCCACGAACAGGAGTGCGGACAGGGCGGCCAACAGCACCGCTCGCGTCAGGTGTCGCAGGTTCCTCACTGGCTTCATCGGTCCTCTCGGGGTTGACGGCGCACGTCGCACCCCGGAACGCCCGGACGGGCCGGCGATCCGCGGTGATCTGTGCCGTGCGCCACAACCTAGCGAGACTTGGGCCCTCCGCAAAGCGGAAGTATGCGCATCACTGAGCGCAAGGGGCGTCGACATGCGGTGACGCCGTCACCGCAGGTCACGACGTCGCGGATCGGACTGCCTCGTCTCGTTGGTCACCGTTCGGTTACGGATTGTCGACTTATTTACCGCCGCTACCTAACGTCTCAGCGGGCTGCCAGAGAGTGACCGCCGGTGGTCCCCCACCGGCGGTCGGCGGTCCTCGTCCGACACGGGAGACGGTCCTTGAAGAAGAGAGCTCTTCCCCTGGTCGTGGGCGCCGCGCTGGTCGCGGTCGCCCTGCCCACGACCGCGAACGCGGCACCACCCCGGGAGGACCCCGGCGCGGCCCCCGCCCGGGCGCACGACCTGCCCAACCCCCTCGGCGACAAGCAGCGCGAACTGCGCCAGGAGGCCCTCGAGCAGGTCGTCTCCGGCCAGGCCACGCCCCAGGGCGACAACAAGGTCGTCGAGGTCGCCAAGGGTCAGTACGTCGAGCTGGCCCAGGAGGACAGCGACGCGATCTGGACCGTCCTCGGCGAGTTCAGCGACCTGCCGCACAACGCCATCCCGGAGCCGGACCGGACGGTGGACAACACCACCATCTGGACGAAGGACTTCAACCAGGCGCACTACGACGAGATGCTCTACTCGTCGGCCGCCGGCGTGAACTCCGTCGCCAACTTCTACGAGGAGCTGTCCTCGGGCCGGTACACCGTCACCGGCGAGGTCGAGGACTGGGTCCAGGTGCCCGGCACCGGCGCCTCCTACGGCGACAACGACCTCGGTGACCGCGTCACCTGGGACTTCGTCAACGACACGGTCAACACCTGGTACGACGAGCAGCTGGCCACGGGGAAGACCGCCGAGGAGATCGACGAGTACCTCTCGCAGTTCGACGTCTGGGACCGCTACGACCACGACGGCGACGGCGAGTTCGACGAGGCCGACGGCTACATCGACCACTTCCAGGCCGTGCACTCCGGCATGGGCGAGGAGGTCGGCGGCGGCGTCCTCGGGGACGACGCCATCTGGTCCCACCGCTGGTACAACCAGACCAACCGCGTCGGCACCGCCGGACCGACCCTCGCCGACGGCACGCAGAACCCGCTCGGCGGCACGCGGGTCGGCGGGTCGAAGTACTGGATCGGCGACTACACGGTCGAGCCGGAGAACGGCGGCGTCGGGGTCTTCGCCCACGAGTTCGGCCACGACCTCGGCCTGCCGGACCTCTACGACACCTCCGGCAACAGCGGCGGCGCGGAGAACAGCACCGCCTTCTGGACGCTGATGTCGTCCGGCTCCTACGGCAACAGCGGCCGGCCGGCCGACGGCATCGGCACGAAGCCGATCCACATGGGCGCGTGGGAGAAGCTGCAGCTGGGCTGGCTGGACTACGAGGTCGTGCAGCCGGGCGCCCGGGCCAACACCCGCCTCGGCCCGTCGACTGCCACCACCAAGCAGGCGCAGGCGCTGATCGTGCTGCTGCCGGACCGCCAGGTCACCACCACCGTCGGCACCCCGTTCGAGGGCCCGGAGTTCTGGTACTCGGGCTCGGGTGACGACCTGGACCACTCGATGCTGACGGCGCTGCCGGCCGGCGCGGGGACGCTCACCGCCAAGGTGAACTACCAGATCGAGCAGGACTGGGACTACGCCTACGCCGTCTACACCACCGACGGCGGCCGCACCTTCACCTCGCTGCCGACCACCCGGTCGACGACGACCGACCCCAACGGCCAGAATTACGGTCACGGCATCACCGGCAGCACCGGTGGGCAGTGGGTCGACCTGTCGGCGAGCCTGGCCGGCGTCCCGGCGGGTGCCCGGGTGGGCTTCCGCTACTGGACCGACGGCGCCGCCACCGAGCCCGGCTTCCTGGTCGACGCGGTGGCGATCGACGGCACCGCTGTGACGACCTGGACCCTCGACGGGTTCACCAGCACCACGGGCACGGCGACGGAGGAGTACTTCAACGCCTACATCGCCGAGAACCGCGCCTACACCGGCTACGACGCCGGCCTGCAGACCGGCCCGTACAACTTCGGCGACCCGAACCGTCCCGACTGGGCCGAGCGGCTCCCGTACCAGGACGGCCTGCTGATCAGCTACTGGAACACCCAGTACGGGGACAACAACGTCGGCGCCCACCCCGGCGGCGGGCTGGTCCTGCCGGTCGACGCCCACCCCGGCCTGCTCTACGAGCCGACCGACGACGAGGGCACCGACCGGACCGACGGCGAGAGCTGGCGGCCGCGGATCCAGTCCTACGACTCCACCTTCGGGCGGCAGGCGACGGACCGGATCACGCTGCACGACCCGGACACCGGCGTCGCCGCCACCTACGGCGGGCTGCCCGCCGTGCCGACCTTCGACGACCGGCAGGACTGGTACGTGGCGCCGGGTGAGCAGCCCGACGCCAACGGCTGGACCGGCGTGGACGTGCCGAGGACCGGCACCCGGATCACCGTGGTGAGCACCAGCGCCCACGACGGGTTCATGCAGGTCCGCGTCAACGGCTGACCTGCCACACGAGGACGGCCCCCCGGCGTCAGCCGGGGGGCCGTTCCGCGTTCGAGGGCCTCAGCGCGGCCGGCGGCCCACGGTGGTCAGCCGGACGGTCTCCGGCAGGGTGCGCAGCGCGGCCAGCAGGTCCGCGGGCAGCTCGGCGCTCACGTCGGTGACCGCGTACCCGAGCTCGCCGCGGGTGGCCAGGACCTGGCCGTCGACGTTGAGCCCGTGCTCGCCGACCAGCGCGTCGACGCGGGCGAGGACGCCGGGCACGTTGCGGTGCAGCAGCGCGAACCGGGCCGCCGACGACCCGTGCAGGGCCACGGTCGGCAGGTTGACGCTCAGCGTCGTCGTCCCGGTGGTGGTGTAGTCGACGAGCTTGCCGGCGACGAACCGCCCGATGTCGTGCTGCGCCTCCTGGGTCGACCCGCCGACGTGCGGGGTGAGGATGACGTTGGGCAGGCCGCGCAGCACCGAGTCGAACGGGTCGCCCTGCTCGCGCGGCTCCTCGGGGAACACGTCCACCGCGGCCCCGGCGATGTGGCCGGACAGGACGTGCTCCCGCAGCGCCTCGTGGTCGACGACGAACCCGCGGGAGAGGTTGAGGAACAGGCTGCGCCGGCGCATCCGCGCGAACTGCTCGGCGCCGAACAGCCCGGCGTTGCCGGCCCGCCCGTCGACGTGCAGCGTCACCGTCTCCGCGCGCTCGAGCAGCTCCTCGAGGCTGTCGCAGCGCTCCGCGTTGCCCAGCGCCAGCTTGTCCTCGAGGTCGTAGAACAGCACCCGCATGCCCAGCGCCTCGGCGAGCACCGACAGCTGGCTGCCGATGTTGCCGTAGCCGACGATGCCCAGCGTGCGCCCGCGGATCTCGTGGCTGCCGGCCGCCGACTTGTCCCACGTACCGGCGTGCAGCGCGCGGTCCCGGTCGACCAGCCGCCGGGCCAGGATGACGATCTCCGCGATCGCCATCTCCACCACGCTGCGGGTGTTGGAGTACGGCGCGTTGAACACCGCGACGCCCGCGGCGGCGGCCGCGGCGAGGTCGATCTGGTTGGTGCCGATGCAGAAGGCGCCGACCGCCGCGAGGCCCGGCCGGGCGCGCACGACCTCGGCGGTCACCTGCGTCTTGGACCGGATCCCGAGCAGGTCGACGCCGTCCAGCGCGTCGACCAGGTCGGCCTCGTCCAGCGCTCCCCGGAGGGACTCGACCTGGTAGCCGGCCTCCCCGAGGAGGTCGGCCGCCACCGGGTCGATGTTCTCCAGCAGCAGGGCTCTGGGCACTCCGGGGACCTCCTCGACCGGGGACCGCCCGCCGGACCCCGTCGGGACGAGTATCCCGTCGTGGCCGGGGCGGCCCGGTCAGCGGGGGTCGGACCCCGGGCGGGCGGCCGCGAGGTGGCCCGCCGTCGCCTCGCCGAGCACGGCGGCGTCGACGGCGACCGTGACGATCGTGGCGCCCTCGGCGGCGAACCCCGCCGCCTCCTGCCCGCTGTAGGCGTGCACGCCCACGGGCACGCCGGCGGCGACCGCCCGCGCGACGATCGAGGACAGCACGCCGCGCAGCTCCCCGCGGTGCTCCTCCCCCGTCAGCCCGAGCGACAGGGACAGGTCGCCGGGGCCGACGTACACGCCGTCCAGCCCCTCGACGGCGAGCAGGGCGTCGAGGTCCTCGAGCGCGGTGGCGGCCTCCACCATGAGCACGACCAGGGGCTCGTCGGCGCCGCCGGACAGCCGCCCGATCGACCGGGTCCCGGCCGGCGCGTACCGGGTGGCGGCCACCACCTCTCGGGCGTGCGCGGCGTCGCGGACGTTGGGCACGACCACGCCACGGGCGCCCAGGTCGAGCGGGCGGCCGACGTCGGCGAAGGCGGGGCTGCGGGTGCGGACCAGCGGCACCGCGCCGGCCGCGCCGATCGCCGCCGCGGTCCCGGGCAGGTCGGCCTCGGCGGTGGCGCCGTGCTGCAGGTCCACGACGACGTAGTCGGCGCCGGTGCGCGCCAGCAGCTCGCCGGTGACCGCCCCGGGCAGCAGGCTCCACAGCCCGTGCGCGGCCTCCCCCGCCGCCCACCGCCGCCGCAGGTCCGCCGCGCTCGCCGCCATGCCGTCCGTCCCCCGTCACCCCGTCGCCACCCGTCGTCCGCCGCCGCCACCCGCCGTCCGTCGTGCGTCGTCGTCCCGGCGCGGGCACCCGCCAGGCCGGCGCGCCACGGGCCGGGGCCCTCCGTCGCGGCCTGGCGGGGCAGATCCAGTTTCGGTAAGCCCGGCCTCCACCGCGACCCGGCGCCGCGAACCGTCCCTCGGGGGTGAGCACGGACCCCCCGGCGCGTGGCACGATCCCCGTGCCGGCCGGAGGAGGTGCGCCGTGGAGACCTCGCGGACCCGGCGGTGGGAGGCCCGCGGCGCGCTCGCGCTGGCCGCCGCCGCCCTGCTCGTGCTGCTGGAGTCCGCCAACGGGCGCGGCCTGTGGCTGATGGCCCTCGTGGTGGCGACCGCGGTCGCCGTCGTGGCCGGGGTCTTCTGGTTCCTCCGCCACGGCCGGATGAAGCGCTGGTTCGCCCTCGCCCTAGTCGTGGTGGCCCCGCTCGCGCTCGTCGTCGTCTTCCTGGCCGAGGACCTGGTGCTGGCCGCCGTCGTGGCCGCGCTGCTCTGGGCCGCCGCGCTGGGTACCGCCCGGGCCGCGCTGCGGCCGGACCCGTCGGAGTGGACGCTGCCGGTCACCGAGGTGCCGCCGCCCCGCCGCCCGTTCCTCGTGATGAACCCGCGGTCCGGCGGCGGCAAGGTCGGCCGGTTCGCGCTGCGGGAGCGGGCGGAGGAACTCGGCGCGGAGGTGGCGCTGCTGGACCGGCCCGGGACCGACGTGCAGCAGCTCGCCCGCGACGCGCTCGCCCGCGGCGCGGACCTGCTGGGCGTGGCCGGCGGCGACGGCACGCAGGCGCTGGTGGCTGACGTCGCCGCCGAGCACGGCGTGCCGTTCCTGGTGATCAGTGCCGGCACCCGCAACCACTTCGCGCTCGACCTCGGCCTGGACCGGGAGGACCCGTCCCGCTGCCTCGACGCGCTGCGCGACGGCGTGGAGGCGCGGATCGACCTGGGTGCGGTCAACGGGCGGCCGTTCGTGAACAACGCGTCCTTCGGCGCCTACGCCGAGATCGTCGAGGACCCCGGGTACCGGGAGGACAAGGCCGGCACCACGATCGCGGCGCTGCCGGACCTCCTGAGCCGGCGGCGCGGGGCGCACCTGCGCGCCGAGGCGGGGTCGCTGGTGGTCGACGGGCCGCAGGCGGTGCTGGTCAGCAACGGCTCCTACGACGAGTCCGACCTCGCCGGGATCGGCCGGCGGTCCCGGCTGGACCGCGGCGTGCTCGGCGTCATCGCGATCCGGGTCGACAGCGCGCGGCAGGCCGTCGAGCTGCTGCGCGGCGCCCACCAGCGGGGCATCCGGACGACGGAGGCGCAGGAGGTGCTGGTGACCGCCGACGTGCCCGAGGTCCCCGTCGGCATCGACGGCGAGACGGTGCGGCTGGCCACGCCGGTGCGGTGCACCGTCCGCCCGGGGGTGCTGCGGGTCCGGCTGCCGCGGGACCGCCCCGGCGTCCGCGCGCCGCGGGCCCGGGTGCAGTGGTCGTCCCTGTGGTCCCTGGCCCTCGGCCGGCCGCCCCGGGTCGAGCCGGCCGCGCCCCCGGACCGGCCGGCTCCGGTCGGCGCGGACCGGGCCGCTCAGGCGCCCGGCACGGACGGCTGAGCGCCGCTGCCGCGGTCCGCGTCCGGCGGCGCGTCCCGCGGGCCGGGGACGCGCGACGGCGGGGCGGCGGGCCGGCCGGCGTCCGGCCAGTCGGCGCCGGTCTCCTGCTGGAAGGCCCGGACCGCGGCGCCGATGGTGGGGAAGAAGTCCCGCGCGCCGATCTCGCGGGCGAGGCCGTAACGCTCGATCTTGCGGCGGACCGGGTCCTTGAGCTCGGCGAACACCAGGCTCTGCCCACGGGCGGCGAGCGTCCGGTCCAGCTCGAACAGCACGTCGGCGGCGGTGGTGTCGACGTCGGTGACCGGCTCGGCCGCGACGACGACCCACCGGGGCGCGGGCTCGGCGCGGGCGAGAGCGGTCACCTCGTCCCGGAAGGTCTTGGCGTTGGCGAAGAACAGCGGGGCGTCGAACCGGTAGATGACCAGGCCCGGGAGCCGGCCGGCCTCCGGGTGGGAGTGCACGTCGTGGTAGCCGGGCAGGCCGTCGACCCGGCCCAGCTCGGTCTCGTAGGGGTGCCAGGCCCGCCGGAACACGTTGAGGATGGACAGGCCGACGGCGAGCGCGATGCCCGGCAGCACCCCGAGCAGCGCCACCCCGGCGAAGGCGACCAGCGACAGGGCGAACTCGACGCGGCGCTGGCGCCACAGCCGGACGGTGCCCGGCAGGTCGGCCAGTGACAGGGAGGCGGTGATGACGACCGCCGCCAGCGCCGCCTGCGGCAGGTCGCGGAAGAGGCCGGGCAGGAAGACGATCATCAGGAGCACCAGCGCGGCGCCGGTGACCCCGGTCAGCTGGGTGCGGGCGCCGGCCCGCTCGGCGACGGCGGTGCGCGAGGCGCTGGTGCTCACGGGGAAGCCCTGGAACAGCCCGGCGGCGAGGTTCGCCGTCCCGATGCCGACCATCTCCTGCCCGCCGTGGACCTCCTGGCCGGTGCGCTGCGCGAACGACGACGCCGTCGAGATGGTGTCGGCCAGGGAGACCAGCGCGATCGCCAGCGCCCCGGCGACCAGGGGCCCGAGGTCGGACCAGCCGACCGACGGGATCGTCAGCGGCGGGAAGCCCTGCGGCAGTTCCCCGACCAGGTCGACCCCGCGCTCCCCGAGACCGAACGCCGCGCCGGCGGCGATGGCCAGCACGACCATGACCAGCACCGCCGGCACCTTCGGCCACCACCGCTGCAGCACGAGGACCAGCGCGACCCCGCCCAGCCCGACCGCCGCCGCGGCCGGCACCACCTGCCCCTGCGCCACGCCCTCCGCGAAGCCGACGGCCTCGCCGACGACGCCGTCGGCGTCCACCGAGAACCCGAGCAGCTTGGGCAGCTGGCCGACCAGGATGGTCAGGGCCAGCCCGTTCATGTAGCCGATCATGGTCGGCTTCGACAGCAGGTCGGCGACGAAGCCGAGGCCGGTCCAGCCGGCCACGACCATGACCACCCCGACCACCAGGGCGAGCACCGACGCCAGCGCGACAGCGCGCTCCGGGTCCCCGCCCGCGACCACCAGCGGGAGGACGGTCGCCGCGATCATCGGACCGAGCGACGAGTCGGGGCCGAGGACCAGGATGCGGGAGGGGCCGAACACGGCGTACGCCAGCAGGCAGGTGATGCTCGTGTACAGGCCGGTGATCGCCGGCAGGCCCGCCAGCTCCGCGTAGGCCATGCCCTGCGGCACGAGCAGCGTGGTCAGCACGACCCCGGCGGCGACGTCGCGGGGCAGCCAGGCCCGGCGGTAGCCGCGCAGCGCCCGGAGGCCGGGCGGGACCGGCGTCCCGGTCGCCCGTGCCCGGCGGGAGCCGCCCGGGTCAGCCGGCCGTCCGCGGGACGCGGTAGCGCTCACGGAGCCGCTTCTCCACCAGGATCGGGACGAACGCCTGCACCCGGGCCCCGGCGAACGCCGCGAACGCGGCCACCGCCCGCGCCCGGACCTCCACCGGGTCGGCGCCGTACTCCTGTGCCAGCCGGGCGACGAGCGGGCCGAGGACCGCGTCCGCGCCGGGGACGGCGCCGTCGTCCGCCGTGGCCGGCTCGGCGACCACGCTCATCTCGCGCCTCCTCGCCCCGGGGGACGGACGGACCGGGACCGTGCCACGGTCCCGGTCCGCAGCGGTCCCGGGCCTCACCCGCCGGGGACGAGTCCCGGGGACCCGCCCGCCGCGGCGTCCAGGCGCCGCGCGAGGAGCCCGAGGAGCACGCCGAGCGCGTTGGTCGCCCAGTGCGCGCCGGCCGCGGCGACGACGCTGCCGCTGCGCCGGCGCAGCTCGCCGAACACCAGGCCGCCGGCGGTGGTCACCGCGACGGTGCCCGCGACCACGCCGGCGGGGAACCCGCTGTCGTCGTCCGCGGCGGCCAGCACGGTCGGCACGTGCCACAGGCCGAACAGCACCGCGGTGGTGACCGGCACCTGCCACGGCCGGCAGTGCCGGGCCAGCGCCGCCCAGAGCACCGAGCGGAACGCGGCCTCCTCGAGGACCACCGTGCCCAGCGGGATGCTGAGGAGCACCTTCGCCAGCACGCCGGGGAGCGGGAGGTCGTAGCGGTCGTCCAGGAAGGCCGGCCGGGTCGGCGGGACCAGGGCGCCCACGGCGTAGACGGCGCCGACGACGCCCACCGCCCCGAGCGCCCAGCGGCAGCCCGCCGCCAGCCGGTCGCGGCCCAGGCCCAGCTCCGGCCAGCCGAGCCCGGACAGGCGGGCGGCCGCGAGCAGGGCGACACCGGTGAGGCCGCGCACCCACCACGGCGGCCGCACGAGCGGACCGGCCACGGCCAGCACGGCGACCACCGCGACAGCGGTCCCGGTGCGCAGCCGCGCGCGGGCCGACGCCGTCACGGACCCGCGCCGGCCGGGTCAGTACCGGCCGAGCAGCGGCCGCAGCCGCGCGGTGTCGGCGTCGGTCCACCCGGGCGGCTGCGCGACCGCGGCCCAGGCGTCGGCGTAGTCGGCGGTGTACCGGTGGCCGTGCCCGTCCGGGGCGCCGGTCGAGAAGGCCATGTCGGCGGTGACCTGCCAGAAGGTGACGAACGGCAGCCACGTCATGGCGTCCGACACGTCCGGCGCCCGCGGCCCCTCGAGCCAGCTGGGCCGGGTCAGCAGCAGCTGCGGGGACCACCAGACGATGGGGTCCGAGGCGTTCTGCAGGTAGACGACCCGGGAGTCCCCCCACGGGGCGGGCGGCGCGGCGAGGTCGGCGGCCTCGTCGGCGAACCGCGCGGTCCGCCCGCCGTCGAGCACCGGGAGCCACTCCGGCGAGCCCTCGTCCCGGTCGGCGACCAGGTCCCGCCACAGCGCGTTGAAGTTCGGCGGTCCGGCCCAGACCACCCCGCTGGCGCGGTTCTGGATGTCGGCCAGTCCGCTGAACGCGGCCTCCCCGCCGAAGCTGCCGAGGCTCTCGCCGAGCACCAGCAGGTCCGGCCGGTCGCCCACGGGCAGCCGGGACCAGGTGCCGTACACCGCGTCGAACAGCGCCCGCCCGGCGTCGCGGGCCTTGGCCTGGTCGACGAGGAAGGAGATCCAGCTGGGCAGGTAGGAGTACTGCATGGACACCATCGCGGTGTCCCCGTTGAACTCGTGCTCCAGCGCGGCTCCGGCCGCGGGGTCGACCCAGCCGGTCCCGGTGGTGGTGACCACGGCGAGCACCGCCCGGTCGAAGCCGCCGGCCCGGACCAGGTCCCGGACGGCGAGGTCCGCGCGCTCCTCGACGTCCTCGGCCGAGGCCAGCCCCGCGTACACGCGCACCGGCGGGAGCGCCGGCCGCCCCGAGAAGGCGGTGAGGTCCTCCGGCGTCGGGCCGGTGCCCACGAAGATCCGGCCCTGCCGGCCCAGGTCCTCCCACCGCAGCAGCGAGCCGGGGCTCCCGGAGCGCTCGGCGCCGGCGGGGCGGACGGCGCCCTCCCCCGTCCGGTCGTCCTGCACGCTGAACGCGGAGTTCGCGGCCTCGACCAGCCCCTGGAACAGCACGCCGTTGACGAGGAACACGACCAGCGCCCCGACGGCCACGACACCGAGCGGCCGCGCCAGGCGCCGCGGGAGGACGCGGCTCAGCAGCCGCACGAGCCCGCGGCCCAGCCACCGGACGCCGCGGGCGACGGCGACCAGGACGACGAACAGCAGCACCGCCACGACCACGATGCCGGCCGAGGAGTACCCGCGGGGCGGGTCGAGCCCCATGAGCAGGTGGACCTCGCGCTGCCAGCGCGCGCCGAGCCACAGCGAGACCACCACCAGCACCGTCCCGGCCACGGCCAGCACCTGCCAGGCACGGCGGCGGAACCGCGCGGACATCCGGCGGTCGGTGGTCTCCGCGACGAACCAGGCCAGCCCCGTCCCCAGCCCGTAGCCGATCGCCGCGGTGATGCCCGCGACCAGGCCCTGGACCACCCAGCCGCGGGGCAGCAGCGACGGCGTCAGGGACAGGCAGCCGAGCACCACGGCCCCCGCCAGCCCGCTCCACCGGTACCGCGGCAGCCACCGCAGCCGCCGGCGGACCGGCCGCCGCGGGGGCCCCTCCTCCGGTGCCGTGCGGGGCGGGGGGACGGCGGGCGTCACGGAGGTGTCTCGGACAGCCGGTTCCGTCGTCATGTCGGGCTCCGCGCGCACGTGGGGGCGCCGAGGCTAGGGGCGTCCCGGGGGGGCAAGGATCGCACCGAACGGACGATGTGCGGCCCGGCGGCGACCCCCACGCTGCGACCCATGCGAGCCGGACTCGAGGCGCACCTCGGTTCCCGGCAGGTCGGCCGGGTCGTCTACGGCTCGATCATCGGCCTGGCGCTGGTGGTCGCGGTCGAGCAGCACCCGCCCGCGCCGGGGGTCCTGGCCGTGTGGCTGCTGGGGACGGCCGTGGCCGTGGGGCTCGCCGAGGTCTACAGCGACGTGGTGGGGGCCGAGACCCGCGCGCGGCGGCGGGTCACCCGTCCCGAGGTCGTGCACATGACCGAGGACGCCGGGGCGGTCGGGTTCGGCGTGGTCTTCCCCGCCGTCTTCTTCCTGCTCGCCGCGATCGGCGTGCTGGCGACCGGAACCGCGTTCACCCTCGCGAAGTGGTCCGGGGTGGGCCTGATCGGCTCCTACGGCTACTGGGGCGTGCGGCTCGCCGGCGGCACGCCCGCCCAGGCGCTGGTCCGGGGCGCGCTCGTCGCCGTCGTCGGCGCCGGTCTCGTCGCGCTCAAGGCCCTCGTGCACTAGGAGGCCCTCGCGCACTAGGCCCTCGTGCACTAGGCCCTCGTGCACTGACCCGCCGCACGGGGCGGGGCCCGGCCGCGCGCGGCTGCGGCCGGGCCCCGTCGGGGAGCGCTCAGCCCGCGGTCGCGGTCGCGGGCGCCGGCGCCTCGGTCTCGGCGAAGACCTCCCGCAGCCTGGCCTCCTGGTCGTTGCTGAGGTTGCTCTCCACCAGGGTCATCTCCTGGCCCTCGAACGCGTCCCTGACCCTGTCGATCACCGCGTCCGAGGACAGGACGAACAGCGCCGAGGTCCCCGGCTGGATCTCCTCGCGCATCCGGCGGATGAAGGCGTCGTCGATGCCGACGTCGCTCATGCTGCCGGTGAGCGCACCCATCGCCGCGCCGACCGCCATGCCGAGCAGCGGGACGAGGAAGATCAGGCCGAACAGCATCCCCCAGAACGCGCCACCCAGGGCGCCGGCCCCGGCCAGGTTGTTCAGCTGACGCGTCTTCGGCTTCCGCGCCCCCTCC
The DNA here is from genome assembly GCF_054050335.1 of Geodermatophilus sp. SYSU D00698. Classification (NCBI taxonomy): domain Bacteria; kingdom Bacillati; phylum Actinomycetota; class Actinomycetes; order Geodermatophilales; family Geodermatophilaceae; genus Geodermatophilus; species Geodermatophilus sp. SYSU D00698. Next base: position 170,511 of record NZ_JBJGZD010000007.1, on the reverse strand, counting down.
GGGTAGGTGACGAGCGCGGCGTCGTGGATGCGGATCAGCTCCCGGCGCTGCAGGTCCTGGAGCGTGGCCTGGGCCCGCTCGGCGCCGTCGGCGGTGGGGAACGTCCAGACGGTCATGGTGGCCATGTACTTCCTCCCTCGGGGATGGGTGGACCGGACCGGCGGCCCGGTCAGGAGTCGAGGACCCGGCTCTTCTGGAGCTCGAACTCGGCCTCGTCGAGGACGCCGGAGTCCCGCAGCCGGCCCAGCTCGCGCAGCTGGGCGAGCTTGGTGTCGGTGTCCACGCGCGGCGGGGGCACCGGCGCGGCGGGCGGCGGCGCGGCGACGGCCTCCTGCTGGGCCCACCGGTGGGCCTGGCGCCGGGAGACGCGGTTCGACACGGCGGTCGCCGTGCCGGCGATGGCGGCGGTGCGCGCGACACCGCGCAGCAGTCCTGGCATGTCGGCTCCTGTCCTCCTCGTCCGTCCTCGTCGTCGTCCCGGGTCCCGGGTCCCGGGTCACCGGTCAGCGGCCGCCGGAGGGCGCAGGAAGCCGACGACCACCAGCACCAGGCCGAGGAACAGCACCTGGATGCCGAACAGGACGCACAGCACCAGGACCGTGGCCTCCTGCCAGGTGAGGGCCAGCACGCCGACGACGACGTCGACGACGCCGAGCGCGGCCAGCCAGCCCCGGCCGTCGACCCGGTCCCGCCCGACGGCGGCCAGGGCGATCCGGCCGGCACCGTGGACGATCAGCGACAGCCCGGTGACCAGCACCAGCGTCCAGAGCGTGACGCCGGGCCAGACCGCGGCCAGCACGCCGCCGACCACGAGGACGGCGCCCAGCAGCACCGAGGCCCCGCGCGAGCGCCCGGAGTCCCACCCGACGGCGATCTCCAGCAGTCCCCCGACGACGAACGACAGCCCGACGAGCAGGGCGAGGCTGCGCGCGGCGGCGACCGGGTTGGCCAGCAGCACGACCCCGAGGACCACGACGGCCAGGCCGAGCAGCCCGACCACCACGCGCGCGCCGCCGCGCCGGGGCGGGGCGGTCACGGAGGGACGGGACAGGTGGGTGGTCATCGCGGTCTCCTCCCGGCGGGGTTCCCGCGCCGAGGGTCGTCGTGGCGGAGCGGCACGGCCTCATCCCCGCCGGATGAGGCCACCGCGCCGTCCGGCCCGGCACCGTCGGGCCATGAGGACAGGCGCAGTCGGACGCCGGACGGCCCGGACCACGGCCCCGACCCGGGACGCGCGCCGCGGAGGCGGCGGCACCGTGCTCGACGGCGGCGAGGTGCTGACCGGGACGACGGTCACCGTCGAGGACCGGCCGCCGCACGGGGCCGGCCGGCCGCCGCGACCCACGCCGGCCCAGCGGCGGGCCGCGGGGAAGGCGCTGCGCGCCACGGCTCCCCTCGACGCGCTCGCCGGGTCCCCGCGGGACACGCGCACCCGCGACCCGCTCACCCTGCTCGAGGAGCAGGCGGCCGGCCGGGTGCCCGAGCTCGTGCCGATCCGCTACGGGCGGATGCTGGCGTCCCCCTTCGCCTACTACCGCGGCGCCGCCCGCGTCATGGCCGCCGACCAGGCCGGCGCGTCCCGCTCGGGCCTGACCGTGCAGCTGTGCGGGGACGCGCACGCCGCCAACTTCGGGCTGTTCGGCTCCCCCGAGCGGCGGCTGCTGTTCGACACCAACGACTTCGACGAGACCCTGCCGGGCCCCTTCGAGCACGACGTCCGTCGGCTGGTCGCCAGCCTGGAGCTCGCGGGCCGGGAGAACGGCCTGCCCCGCAGGCAGCGGCGGGCGGTCACCGTCGCCGCCGGCGCGCGCTACCGGACGGCGATGGCGGAGTTCGCGGGACAGCGGGACATCGAGGTCTGGTACGCCGGCCTCGACGCCGAGGCGCTGCAGCACGACCTGACGCCCCAGCTCGGGGCGGGGGCGCGCAAGCGGCTGACCCGTGCGCTCGAGCGGGCGCGGACCCGAGACAGCCTCCAGGCCTTCGGCAAGCTCACCGAGGTGGTCGACGGGCGGCTCCGGATCAGGGCCGAGCCGCCGCTGCTGGTGCCGCTGCGCGACCTCGTGCCCGGGGCGGAGGGCCCGGACCCGGCCGGCGCCTTCCACGGCCTGATCCGTCAGTACCGGAGCTCGCTCCAGGTCGACCGCCGCACCCTGCTGGAGCGGTACGCGTTCGTCGACATGGCCCGCAAGGTCGTCGGGGTGGGCAGCGTGGGCACCCGCTGCTGGGTGGTCCTGCTCGTCGGGCGCGACGACGACGACCCGCTGCTGCTGCAGGTCAAGGAGGCCGGCCCCTCGGTGCACGCCGAGTTCGTCGGGCCCAGCCGCTACACCCACCAGGGCCAGCGGGTGGTGGCCGGCCAGCGCCTCATGCAGCAGGCCAGCGACGTCTTCCTCGGCTGGGAGCGGACCGCCGGCGTCGACGGCGTGGAGCGGGACTTCTACATCCGGCAGCTGCGGGACTGGAAGGGGTCGGTCGAGCTGGGTGACCTGCGCCCGGAGGGACTCGAGCTCTACGGCGCGGTGTGCGCCTGGTGCCTGGCCCGGGCGCACGCCCGCACCGGCGACCGCATCGCGATCGCCGGCTACCTGGGTTCCTCGTCGGCGTTCGAGCACGCGTTCGCCGAGTATGCGGAGGCGTGCGCCGACGTCACCGAGGGCGACCACCGTCAGCTGGCCGAGGCGGCCACCGCGGGCCGGGTGCCCGTGCAGCGCGGCGTCTGAGGCGCGCCGTGGCGAGTCCCGCAGCCGCCGGGTCGCGCCCCGGCCCCCCGGCCGGACCGCCGGTCCTGCCGCCCGGGCGTGGCGCGCTGCTGCGGGGCGTCGCGCGGACGCTGCTCACGACGGCGGGGCTCCTCGTCGTCTACGCCCTCCTCCCCCTCGACCGGCCGTTCACCGTGCGCACGGTCCTCGCGCTCGGCGCCGGCGTCCTCGCCGTCGGGGTGCTGGTGGCCGTGCAGGTGCGGGCGATCCTGCGCTCCCGGCACCCGGGGCTGCAGGCGGTCGAGGGCATCGCGCTGTCGCTGCCGCTGTTCCTGCTGCTGTTCGCGACCGCCTTCGTGCAGCTGTCCGGCAGCGACCCGCGGGCGTTCAGCGAGCCGCTGGACCGCGTCGACGGCGTCTACTTCGTCGTCACCGTGTTCGCCACCGTGGGCTTCGGCGACATCAGCGCGGTCAGTCCCGTCGCCCGGGTCCTCACCACGCTGCTGATGGTCGGCGACCTCGTGCTGATCGGGCTCGTGCTCAAGCTGTTCCTCGGCGCGGTGGACCACCGCCGGGCGGCGCAGGCGGGGAGCCCGGCGCCCGGCCGGGACGGCTGACCCGGCCCCCGCTCACGAGGCCAGCAGCCGGCCCTTCACCCGGAGGAACTCCTCCTCGGACAGCACGCCGGCGTCGCGGGCGGCGCCCAGGCGCAGCAGCAGGTCGAGCCGGTCCTCGAGGGTGGAGATCGCCTCCGGGGGCAGGGCCGGGACCAGCCGCTCGGCCTCGGGGACCGGCGCGGGCGCGGGCAGCGGCCCGGCGCCCGACGGCCCTCCGGCCGTCCCGGCCGCCGCCGTCCCCGCTGTCGTGGCGGCGCCGACCAGCACGCCGCCCGTCTCCGGTCCCGGGCGGGGGGCCGGCACCCCGGCCGGCACCCCGTCCGCGGCGGGGACGCCCGGTCCCGGCGCCGACGGGGCCGCCGGCGCGCGCCCGCCCAGCCACTCCAGGGCACCGATCCACAGCGCCACCAGGGCGGCGACCCAGACCAGCACCGACAGGGTCGGCGACGGCCAGAGCAGCAGCACCACGGCACCGAGCGCGATGCCGGCCCACCGCGCCGGGCCGAGGTGGTCACGCACCGCCGCGCCCCACCGGGCGGTGCGGCCGGGCAGGTCCAGGCCGTCGGCGAACGCGCGCGCCCAGGCGACGGTCCGCCGCGTCCAGGGCTCCCGGGCGGTGACCACGGCCCCGGGCTCGATGCCGTCGGCCGCCTCCCCGGCGGTGGCCGCCTGCGTCGCCCGCGCCCGCTCCCGGCGCCGCCGCAGCTCGTCCCGGGCCGACGCCGCGCCCCGCCGCACGCCGGCGACGAGGCCGAGCCGGCCCCACACGACGGTCAGCACGCCGAGGAGCACGGCGCCGGCGAGCAGCCACAGCGTCCAGGACCGCAGGTCGCCGGCGAAGACGTCGTACACCGCGCCCACGGCGTCCCGGTTGTCCGGCCGGGCCCCCTGGACCACCGGGCCGCGGCCGATGCGCAGGGCGAGCAGGACCAGCAGGGTGAGGACCGCCGTGGTCACCGCCCACGCCCGCAGGGTCCCGCGCCGGTGCCGGGAGACGGCGAGCGCGCCCGCGAGCGTGCCGAGCGACAGCAGACCCAGCCACCACCAGACCGACCGCAGCAGGTCGACGGCGTCGTAGACCTCCGGGTTCTGCGCCGGGGTCAGGAGGGTGACGCCGACGTCGTCGGGCACGAGGTCGAGCACCTGGCCGGCGAGGCCGTCCTGCACCGAGGCGGGGATGCGCTCCTTCGCCTGCCCGAGCGTGAACCGCACCGCCTCGCCGGCGACCAGCTGGTCGTGCGCGGAGGTCAGGGCGGACTCCGTCAGCGGGCGGAACGGGTCGGAGGCCAGCAGCCGGCTCACGCCGGCCGACACGAGCGAGCCGACGCCGCCCTCCACCGTCGACCGGTACTGCTGCAGCCGGTCGGGCAGCGCCGCGACGACGTCGTCGATGGCGGTCTGCACCTCGGGGTTCGCCATCACCGTCGCCGTGACCTGCTCGGTGACGCGGGCCTCCACCTCCGGCAGGTCCACGATCGTCTCGACGTCGGCCACGAAGGTCTGCGTGTCGATGACGTTCTGGCGGAGCCACAGCGACGTGCTCGCCAGGACGAGGGCGACGGTGCTGACCAGCAGCAGCAGACCGGTGACGGAGCGGCGCACGGGACCCACCTCCCTGCCGCGGCAGGAGCGGGATGCCCGCCGACGGCGTCCCACCCTGGGGGGCACGGGGTCCGCGGCTCATCACCCACGGGGGACGATGCGGCCGCCCCCGCCCGGCAGCACGGTCGCCGCCATGACCGACACCCTCCCGCCCGCGACCGCCCGGCCCGAGACGGCCATCGCCGACCACGGGATCATCGGCGACCTGCAGACCGCCGCGCTGGTCACCACCGACGGGTCGATCGACTGGTTCTGCTCCCCGCGGTTCGACTCGCCCAGCGTCTTCGGCGCGATCCTGGACGACGAGCGCGGCGGGCACTTCCGCATCCGCCCGGCCGGCACGGACTGGACGTCCTCCCAGATGTACCTGCCGGACACCGCCGTCCTGGTGACCCGCTTCTTCACCCCCGCCGGCATGGGGCAGGTCCTCGACTTCATGCCGACGGCCGGCACGGCCGCCACCGACGACCACCGCATCGTGCGCGTGCTGCAGTGCGTCCGCGGGCGGGTGACCTTCGAGGTCGACGTCGCCCCCCGCTTCGACTACGGCCGCCAGCCGCACCGGGTCGACGTCACACCCGGTGGCGCTGTCTTCACCTCGGCCGGCGCCCAGCTGACCCTCCACATCGTCCGGGAGGCCGACGACGAGCGGCTCGGGCAGGCCCGGCTGGACGGCACCGACGTGCACGCCGCGATCACGCTGGAGGCCGGTCAGCTGCGCGGCGTCGTGCTGCAGACCGGCCCGGACGTCCGGCCGCGGGAGATCCGCCCGTCCGAGGTCCGGGCGCTGCTCGCCCAGACCGTCGCCGGCTGGCGGTCGTGGGTGGACCGGTCCACCTACCGCGGCCGCTGGCGCGAGGACGTCCAGCGGTCGGCGATCACGCTCAAGCTCATGACCTACGCGCCGAGCGGGGGCATCGTGGCGGCGCCGACGGCGGGCCTGCCCGAGCAGGTCGGCGGGGAGCGCAACTGGGACTACCGCTACACCTGGGTGCGCGACGCGTCGTTCTCGGTGCACGCGCTGCTGCGGCTGGGGATGCGCGAGGAGGCGGGGCACTTCGGCCGCTGGCTCGGCGACCGGATCCGCGAGCGCGCCGGCAGCGACAGCGGACCGCTCAACATCATGTACCGGATCGACGGCTCCTCCGACCTCAAGGAGGACGTGCTCGAGCACTGGCGCGGCTACCGGGGCTCGGCACCGGTGCGCGTCGGCAACGGCGCGGCCGAGCAGCTGCAGCTCGACATCTACGGCGAGGCGCTGGACAGCCTCTACAGCGGCATCCGGGCCGGCCTGCCGCTGCCCGCGCAGGGCTGGTCGGCGGTCACCCGGGTGCTCGACTGGCTGGCCGACAACTGGGACCAGCCGGAGGAGGGCATCTGGGAGACCCGCGGCGGGCGCGAGCCGTTCACCTACGGGCGGGTCATGAGCTGGGTGGCCTTCGACCGCGGCATCCGGCTGGCGACCGAGCACGGCCGGCCCGCCTCCCTCGGGCGCTGGACCGCCGAGCGGGACGCCGTCTACCGCCAGGTGCTCGACCGCGGCTTCCACCGCACCCGCAACGCCTTCGTCCAGCACTACGACACCGACGTCCTGGACTCCGCGCTGCTGCGGATGCCCACCGTCGGGTTCATCGACGGCCGCGACCCGATGTGGGAGTCGACCCTGCGGGCGATGGACCGCGAGCTGGTGACCGACAGCCTGGTCTACCGCTACGACCCCGAGGCCTCCCCCGACGGGCTGCGCGGGTCGGAGGGGACGTTCTCGCTCTGCACGTTCGCCTACGTCGACGCGCTCACCCGCGCCGGCCGGCTCGACGACGCCCGCACCGCCTTCGAGAAGATGCTCACCTACGGCAACCACGTGGGCCTGTACTCCGAGGAGATCGCCCTCACCGGCGAGCAGATCGGCAACTTCCCGCAGGCGTTCACCCACCTGGCCCTCATCGACGCGGCCGTCACCCTCGACGCGGCCCTCGACGGGCGGGCGCCGCACGTCGTCGGCGCCCCCTGAGCCGGCCGGGTCGTCCGCGGAGGGGGAGGTCCGACGGCGCCCGCCCTGCCGAGGCTGGGCACCGTCGTCCCACCCCAGCCGCCGGCCCACCCCAGGAGGAGCCATGACCCAGGAGGAGCCATGACCCAGACCGTCCCCGACGACACCCTCGACGCCCTCGCCCGGGGGGACGCCCCGGTCATCGAGACCGTCCTCGCCATGAACCTCGACGCGCTCGAGCGCTCGGGCCTGGACCCCGGCACCTACCTGCTCGTCCGCCTGGCCGTGCTCGTGGCCGTCGGCGCACCGCCGGCGTCCTACGCGGTCACCCTCGGCATGGCCCGGGACTCGGGCGTCACGGTCGAGCAGGCGCAGGCCGTGCTCGTCGCCGTCGCCCCGCTGGTGGGCACCCCGCGCATCACCGCGGCCGCCGGCAACATCCTGCGCGCCGTCCTGGGTGCGGAGGCCCTGGCCGACGCCATCCCCGAGCAGCGCACCTCCTGACCCCGTCCGCCGCGGCGCCGATCCCCAGCCGGAGGCCCCCCCGTGACCAGGACCGGCGCCGCGGGCGCGGCGGCCACCGCGACGGCCGGGGCGGTCGTCCTGCCGCTCGCCCTCGCGCAGTTCATCGCCAGCTACGCGGCGTCGAACATGAACGTCGCGATCAGCACGATCGCCGACGACCTCGACACCGACGTCGCGGGGATCCAGACCACCATCACGCTGTTCACGCTGACGATGGCGGCGCTGATGATCCCCGGCAGCAAGCTCACCGACATCTGGGGCCGCAAGCGCTGCTTCGTCCTCGGCCTGGTGGTCTACGGGGCGGGCGCGCTGCTGGCCGCGCTCGCGCCGGGGCTGGTCGTGCTGACCGTCGGCTACTCGCTCCTCGAGGGGATCGGGTCCGCGCTGCTCATCCCGCCGATCTACATCCTCGTCACCGTCGTGTTCGACGACCTGAAGACCCGCGCCAAGTGGTTCGGCGTCGTCAGCGGTGCCGCGGGGCTGGGGGCCGCCGCCGGGCCGCTGATCGGCGGCCTGATCACCAGCTACGTGAGCTGGCGGGCGTCGTTCGTGCTGCAGGCCGTGGTCGTGGCCGTGATCGTGCTGCTCGCCCGGCGGATCGACGACCCGCCGCTGCCGGCGCAGCGCCCGCGCTTCGACCTGCTCGGTGCCGTCCTGTCCGCCGCCGGGCTGTTCCTCGTCGTCTTCGGGATCCTGCAGACCGGGACCCAGGGCTGGACGTCCTCCCGGGTGTGGATCCTGGTCGCCCTCGGCGGCGTGTTCCTGGCCGTCTTCCTCCTCCACGCGCAGAACCGCGAGCGGCACGGCCGCACGCCGCTGGTCTCGCCGTCGCTGTTCCGCAACCGCACGTCGAACCTGGGGCTGACCACCCAGACCGTGCAGTGGCTGGTCATGCAGGGCTCGTTCTTCGTCATCTCGGTCTTCCTGCAGCAGGAGCGGGGCTACTCGGCCGTGCAGACCGGGCTGATGCTGCTGCCGGCCACCGTCGGCGTCCTGCTGTCCTCCGGCGCGGCGCAGCGGATGGCCAGCCGGCACCCGCAGCGCCGGCTGATCCGGGCCGGCTTCACGCTCACCGTCGCGGGTCTCGCGCTGCTGCTGGCCCTGGCCCGGCAGGACTCCGCGATCTGGACGTTCTGGCCCGGGCTGTTCCTCATGGGTTTCGGCGTCGGGGCGATGCTGACCGCGTCGGTCAACGTCGTGCAGTCGGCGTGGCCCGAACACGTCCAGGGCGACATCTCCGGGGTCTCGCGCAGCGTCTCCAACCTCGGGTCCTCGCTCGGCGTCGCGATCGCCGGCTCGGTGCTCGTGGGCGCGGCCGCCGCGGGCAACCCCCCGTTCCTCACCGCGATCGTGGTGGTCGGCGGGTTCGCCGTCGTGGGGTGGCTGGCCGCCTTCCTGCTCCCCCACCCGTCGCACCGGGCGCCCGCGCCGTCCGCGTGATCCCGGGGACCCGCCGTGGACGGCCCGCTGGACCACCCCGTCCGGTCGTGCACCCCGGGCTCGGGGCCGCTCGAACGCGGCACCGACCGGCTCCAGGTGCTGGGCCGGCTCGCCGTCGTCCTCGCCCTGCCGGCCGCCGCGCCCCTGGCGGTGACGGCCACCACGACCACGCGGCAGTCCCTCGAGGCGCAGGCCGAGACGCAGGCCGCCGAGCGGCACCGCGGGCGCGCCGTGCTGCTCGAGGACGCGCCCGCCGCGCTCGACCCGGAGGGGCTGGGCGACCGCGTGGCCGGGGCGGTGCCGGCGCGGGCCACGTGGCCGGCCCCGGGTGGTCTGCCCCGCGAGGGTGTGCTGCAGGTCCGCCCGCACACCCCGGCCGGGACGGCGGTGTCCGTGTGGGTGGACGGCGCCGGCCGGGTCACCCGGGAACCGATGGACCCCGGCACCGTCCCGGCGGCGGCGACGGCGGCGGGGGTCCTGGCCCTCGTGGGCGTGCCGCTGGCGGCGTGGACGCTGCACGTCGTCCTGTGCGGCTGCCTGGACGCCCGCCGGGACCGGCGGTGGACGGAGGGCTGGGCCGCCGTCGAGCGGGAGTGGAGCACCCGGCGCTGAGCGGCCGGCCGCTCAGGGCCGCTCGGCGGGGGCCGGCTGCTCCGCCTCGAGGGCGTCGAGCGCCGCGATGATCGCCTGCACGGGCACGTGCCCGGAGGCGACCAGCTGACCGCCGGAGCGCCGCAGCGCGCGGGCGAAGGGCGCCGCCCAGACGTTCTCGTAGACGAGGATGCCGGCCGCGGTGCCCGGGTCCAGCGCCGCGGCGGCCTCGGCGAGGTCGTCGTCGCCGAGGAGGCCCGAGCGCGCGCCGTCGAACAGCGCCGCCTCGAGGACCTGCATCCGCCGGAGGTCGGTCTGCTCCAGGGCCGTGACGGTGCCGTCGGCGTCCTTGCGCAGGAACACCAGGTCCAGGATGCGGATGACCCCGCGGTCGACGAGGTCGACCAGCAGCGGGAGGGCCTCCCCGGTCATGCGCTCCGCCGGGAAGGCGACGACGAGGTAGTCGACCGGTCCCATCTGGTCGAGATCGGCCCGGTAGGCGTCGGTCGGCTGCTGGAGGTCCGTGGTCATCTCTGCCCCAAGGGTGCGGGTGGACGGCGGTCGACCCAGGGTCGCCGCGGGGGCCGCCGGTCCACGTCCCCCCGCGCGGACGATCCGCACAGCACAGCGGGGGCACCCGTCCCGGGACGGGCACCCCCGCGCGCGTCGGCGGTCAGCGGTAGTCGGACTTCAGCTCCCGCCCGTGGACGATGATCGCGTAGATCACGATGACGTCGATCGTGATCATGAGGACCGACCACACCGGGTACGCGGCGATGAAGGCGAGGTTCACCAGCGCGCTGAGGAACGCGATGCACACACCGACCACGCGGGCGGCCGTGTTGCCCGCCAGCAGGCCGAGCCCCGCCGCGACCCCGATGACGCCGATGACCATGTGCGTCCAGCCCCAGACGTCGTAGTCGACGTTCACCGCCAGGCCGGACTGCGTGACCAGGTAGAAGCCGTCGTCGAAGACGGCGATGAGCCCCTGGATCACCTGGAACGTGCCGAGCATGACGAGCATGACGCCGGCGAAGACGACCCAGCCCGCCCAGCCGCTGGGCGGCCGCTCCTCGAGGGGTCGCTGCTCGTAACGCGGCCGCGGCACCGACGTGGTCGTCGACGTCGCGTCCGCGCGCGAGGTGTCTGTCACGTGCCTCTCCTCCTCGGTCCGGCCCCGGGTCCCGGTGGCCCGTGCGGCAGGCGGGACCCGAGGCGTGTGCGGCAGCAGCGTGGGCCCCGGCGGACCGGGCGGCATCGTCCGCCCTGCATGACCCCGGCCGCCTCCCGCCGCGGCGACGCGCCGCCGGGAGGTCAGACGAGGCCGAGCTCGCGGCCCCGCCGGACCGCCTGGTTGCGCCGGCTCACGGCGAGCTTGCGCAGGATGCTGCGGATGTGCGTCCGGACGGTGTTCACCGAGATGAACATGGTCGCCGCGATCTCCGCCGTGGACAGCATCCCCGCCAGGTACCGCAGCACCTCCGTCTCCCGGTCGCTGAGCTCCTGGACGACGTCGGGCACCTCCCGGGGAGCCGGCGGGCGGGTCGCGCCGGGGCGCGGCGCGGCTGTCGCCGACGGGTTCAGCCAGGCGGCGGGTCCCTGCAGTCGAGGCTGCGTGCGCAGCAGCCGCCGGGCCTGGGGCAGTGTGTCGACGAAGGGCCAGCGCAGCAGCTCGGGCCGGGCCGTCTCGAGGGCCTCGGCGAGCTCGTCCACCGCGGCGAGCGCGTGGCCTGCCTCCAGCAGCTGGCAGGCGCGGATGACCCGGGCCTCGACGACGGCGGCCGGCGCCCTGGTCCCCGTCGGCTCGGTCGGCGTCACCGCCGTCGGGTCGCCGGACAGGAGGTCGACCGTCGCGCGCAGCCGCCGGCTCCACGGCTCGTCGACCCGGGTCTCCCGGAGGATCGACAGTCCCTCGGTCACGTGCCCGCGGGCGACCGCGAGCCGGACCACCTCGCCGATCACCGGCTCGGCCACCCACCGGGGCAGGCGGGGTCCCCGCAGGTGCGGCCCCAGGCACCGCTCCGCCGCGTCGTACTCGTGCCGCAGCCGCAGCAGCTGGCTCTGCAGCACCGCGAGGAGCGGCTCCGCGTGGGCGGCGCCGGCCGTGCCGTCACCCAGGGACCGCGTGCGGGCGTGCGCCCGGCCCAGCCACTCCCGGGCCGCGGGGAGGTCGTAGCGGCGCAGGTGCGTCCACGCGAGCGCGGTCGCCGACGCCGGCTCGCGCGCGGCGTCGTCCCGGCCCTCCCCGGCCGCGAGCCTCTCGGCCTCGCCGGCCAGCTCGACGGCGTGGTTCAGCCGGCCCTCGAGGGCCTCGAGCAGGCCCAGGGAGGCGACGGTGCCGCTGCGCAGGTGCCGCGAGCCCGCCGCCTGGGCGGCGACCGCCGCCGTGCGCAGCCCGGCGACCAGCTGCCCGGTCGGCTCGTCGGTGCCGAGGGCCGCGGCGGCGCGCAGGGCGCCCAGCACCGCGGCACCCTCCCGCCGGTCGTCGTCCGGCAGCGCGGCCAGCAGCGGAGCGGCGGCGTCGGCCTCGGTGAGCCGGGCGCCGGCGGGGACGCCGGAGGCGGCGGCGGTCGCCAGGGAGGTGAGCGAGGCCGAGACGCGCAGCGCCGGCCGGGAGCCCTCCCCGCGGGCCGCCGCGACGTCGGCGAGGTCGGCCGCCGCGGGCGCGGCCCCGTCGGCCAGGGCGACGGCGGTCCGGAGCACGGCGGCGTCGGGACCGCGGAACCGCTCGGGCAGCGCGCGGACCCCGGCCAGCGCCGGGTCGGTGCCGTGCGCGAGCAGGCGCGGGACGAGCAGGTCGTCGACCAGCAGCCGCGCGACCGCCGGCCAGTCCTCCGCGGCGGCGGCGTGACCGACCGCCTCGGGGACCCGGCCGGCCGCGGCGTACCAGTCGGCGCAGGTCCGGTGCAGGGCGGCGACGTCACCGGGGTGGTCGTAGGCCAGCTGGGCCTGCAGCATCTCCCGGAACAGCGGGTGCACGCGGTATCCGCCGGGCGCGCCGGGCGAGGCCTCGACGAAGGCGTTGGCCCGCGCGAGCCCCGCGAGGACCCGCCGGCCGATCGGCCGCCCGCACAGCCGGTCCACGAGGTCGGGCCACAGCTCCGCGGTCACGCTGACCCGGAGCAGGAACCTCCGCACCGGGGCCGGCTGCCGCTGCAGCACCTCCGCGAACAGGTACTGCGCGACGCTGCCGTCGTCCTGCGCGAGCGAGGTCACCAGGTGCTCGGGGGAGGCTCCCTGCGCGAGGGCGGCGCCCGCCAGCCGCAGGCCGACCGCCCACCCCTGCGCCTCCGCGTGGAGCGTGCGGGCGACCTCCGGCGACACCGGCACCCCCATCGCGGCGAACAGCTCCCGGGCCTCGTCCGGGGTGAAGGCCAGCTCCGCCGCGCGGATCTCCGAGACGGTCCCGGCCAGCCGGTACTGGTGCAGCGGTACCGGCGGGTCCGCGCGGGCGCACAGCACCAGCCGCAGCCTGCCGCCGGAGTGCCGGACCAGCAGGTCGAGCCCCGTGGCGATCGACCGGTCCCGCACGTGGTCGGCGTCGTCGACCACCAGCGTCACCGGCCGGGGCAGCGCGGCTACCCGACCGGCGAGGGACGGGACGAACGCCGGCGGCTCCGGCCCCCCGGGCTCGAGGGGCGGCAGGCCGGCGCGCGCGAGCCCCACCGACTCCAGCGCACCGACGACGTAGCTCCAGAACGCCGCCGTGTCGTCGTAGTCGTCGACGGTGAGCCAGGTGACGGGGCCGTCCGGCCGGCTGCGCGCCCACGAGGCCGCCAGCACCGTCTTGCCGGAACCCGCCGGCCCGCTGACCAGCGTCAGGGGCGACCGCTGCACCGCCCGGGACAGCGCGGTGGTCAGCCGCGGCCGGAGGACCGTCGCGTCCCCGGGTTCGGGCGGGGTGAGCTTGGAGGCCAGCAGGGCCGGGCCGGGTCGCGCAGCGGCAGGCACCGCCGTCCCCGACCCGGTCGCGTGGATCGGCGACAGACTCGCCATGACGCGTCCTCCCGCGTGCGGTGCAGGCCGTCCCCCGTTCCCGAGCCTCCCTCTGGGCGCCTACCGGGCCGGCGTGCGACCGGTCCCCTTCCCCAGCCTGGCCGTCCCCCCTGCGGGACCTCAGAGCCGAAGGTCACCGGCCTCCCCTCCCCCGGAACACGCCGTGGAGGGGCGGGAGGTCACCGGAGCCTCCCGCTCCCCGCAGGGCCGGGGTTCATCCGTTCCGGATGAGGGACGGGCAGCACCCCTGCCGGACGCTGGCGGCTCCGAGGCAGGGAGGGCGCATGGTCCTGACAGCGGGCGGCGTCCCCCGGTGGCCGTGAACCCCGGTGGCCCACCGGTCGAGGAGCTGCGGCCGGCCGGTGCACCGTCGGCCGCCCCGTCGCCGGACCGGTTCGACGCCGACGGCGCGGTCCGGGACGCGGTGCAGGCAGCGGTGGCGGTGCTCGAGGTGACGGCGGCGCTGGCACGCCTCCTCGCGGAGCGCGCCGCCATCCGCCGCCGCACCGTCGTCGCACGCCTGCCGCGGCCCGGGCGCGCACCGGAGGCGCTCGCCCACCCCGTGGTGGCGACGGCGCGCGCGCTGGCCGGGGCGGCCGACCGCGTGGTCCCGGCGGTGGCCCGGGGACTGCTCGCCCGCCTCGACGTCCCGGCGCTGGTCCGCGAGTTCGTGGACCTCGACCGGCTGGTGGCCCTGGTCGACGTCGACGCGGTTGCCGACCGGGTGGACGTCGGCCGGGTGCTGGACCGGATCGACCTCGATGCCGTCGTGGCGCGGGTGGACCTGGACCGCGCCGTGGCCCGCGTCGACCTCGACGCCGCGGTCGGCCGGGTGGACGTCGACGCGGTGGCCGACCGGGTGGACGTCGGCCGGGTGCTGGCCCGCGTGGACCTCGACGGCGTGGTCGACCGGGTGGACCTCGACCGCGCCGTGGCCCGCGTGGACCTCGACGGCGTGGTCGACCGGGTGGACCTCGACCGCGCCGTGGCCCGCGTCGACCTCGACGCCGTCGTCGAGCGGGTGGACCTCGACCGCGCCGTGGCCCGCGTCGACCTCGACGGCGTGGTCGAGCGGGTGGACCTCGACCGCGCCGTGGCCCGCGTCGACCTCGACGCCGTCGTCGAGCGGGTGGACCTCGACCGCGCCGTGGCCCGCGTCGACCTCGACGCCGCGGCCCTGCGCATGGACCTCGCCGGCCTGGCGCGGTACGTGGTCGAGGTGATCGACCTGCCCGGCCTGCTGCGCGCCTCGACCGGCTCGGTGACCTTGGAGGTGGTGCGCTCCGTGCGCGACCAGGGCGCCGACGCCGACCGGGCGGTGGAACGGGTGGTCGACCGGCTGCTGCGCCGGCACGCGCGGCGGACCACGGCGGGCGACGGCGTCCGCGGCCCCGCCGGTCCGGAGGCGTCGTCGTGACCCGGGCCGGGGAGCGGCGCGGCACGCGGGCCGGCCTCCCGGCACCGGCGCCGGCGGAGCACGCGGCGCCGCGGGGAGGTCGCGCGGGCCTGGTCACCCGTGCGCTGGCCAACGTGGTGGACCTGCTCGTGGTCGCGCTGCTGGTGGTCGGGGGCTGCACGGCGGTCGCGGCCGCCCGGTTCCTCGTGAACCCGGCCGGCTTCTCCTTCCCGGCGCCCTCGTCGTCGACGCTGCTGTCCTGGACGCTCGGCGTGCTGGCGGTCTACCTCGCCGTCACCTGGGCCGACGCCGGGCGGACGTACGGCGACCGGCTGCTCGGGCTGCGCGTGGGCGACGACCGCGGGGACCGGCTGGGCTGGGGACGGTCCGCGGTGCGGGCGGTGCTGTGCGTGGTGTTCCCCGTCGGCCTGCTGTGGGTGCTGGTCAGCCGGGGGAACCGGTCGGTGCAGGACCTGCTGCTGCGGACCTCGGTCGTCTACGACCGGCCGCCGGCCCCGGTCGTCCCTGGCGGACGATGACCGCCGCCGGGTCACGGGGGAGGCTCGGGGTGTCCGGGACGCCGTGCCCCGCGCGGCCCGGACCCGGCAGCACCGGGCCGCGACGACCGGCGGGAGGTCCGCCATGCCCACCCTGGCGCCGACCCCGGACCGCTTCACCGTCCTCGACTCCCTCATCGTGCGGGCGCTCGCCGAGCTCCGGACCGCACGGCGCGCCTGCGGGCGGCCCGGCGACGCGGAGGCCCTCGAGCTGGCCCTCGAGCTGCGGACGCAGGCCGAGGCGAACCTCAACGCCCTCCTGGAGTACCGGCACGCCGCGCAGCGGCGGTGACCCGGTCGTCCCCCGCGGACGACGCGCCGGCGGACGCCGGAGGAGGGCCGGCCCGCGCGACACCCGACCGGGGAGGACCCGTGCCACCGCGTGAGGAGACGTCCGGGACGGTCCGCGCCGGGACGGTTCCGGCGCACCCCCCGTCCTGGCTGCTGGTCGAGGCCGCGCACCGGCTGGCCGCCCGGCTGCTGGGCGACTCGGGGGCGCGCTGGCGGCACGAGCAGGCGGTGGCGCGACGCGCGGAGGAGGCGGCCGCCGCGGTGGCGCCCGCCGACCGGCCGCTACTGCTGGCCGCCGCGTGGCTGCACGACGTCGGCTACGCCCCGGAGGTCCGGCGCACGGGCTTCCACCCGCTCGACGGGGCCCTGTACCTGCGCGACCGCGGCTGGCACCCGGTGGTGGTCGGGCTGGTGGCCCACCACTCCGGCGCCCGGTTCGTCGCCGACCAGCGCGGGCTCGGGGAGCTGGTGCGGGACTTCGACACCGCCCGGTACGCCTCCGGTCCCCTGGCCGACGCGCTGACCTTCGCCGACCAGACCACGGCCGCCGACGGCCGCACCGTCGACGTCGAGACCCGCTTCGCCGACGTGCTGGGCCGGCACGGCCCCGGCAGCGCCACCGCCCGCGCCCACCCCCGGCGCGCGCCGGTCGTCCGGGCCGCCGTCGCGCGCACCGAACGGCGCCTGCGGCACCTGGGAGGTCCGCGTGCGGTCCCCTCCCACGACCGGGGGACGGGCGCCGCCGGAGGCTCCAGCTCCCCTCCCCGGGTGGCCGATGGGACGGGGTGACGCCGCACCGCCCCGCCCCCCGCTGGTACCCCGCCGAGGACCCCTGGGAGTGGGCCGGCCGGCACGGGCTCTGGCGCGGGGACGACGTCGCCGCCACCGCGCTGGTGCTCGCGGTCACCGAGCACACCGAGGACGCCTCCCCCTGGGCGGCCGGCCAGGTCGTGCGGCTGGTCCGGTCCGTCCTGGACGACGTCTCCCCCGCCGCGGGCCTGCTGGCCGCCGCGCTCGCCGGTCCCGCCGCCGGGCTCGGCGAGGTGGCGGCGACGCCGCTGGTGCACGTGCGGGCGGCGGTCGCGGCCCGGCCCGACCTGCCCGGTGACGTCGCGGCCGTGCTGGACCGGGACGAGGCCCTGCGGCGGGCCCGCGGGCGGGTCGCGGTCACGCCGCCGGGGGACGCGCGCGGCCTGGTCGCCGAGTTCCGGGCGTGGTCCCTCGGCCGGGCCCTCCTGCGGCAGCGCGGCACGTGGACCGGCCGCGCCCGCCTGGCCGTCCGCCTCGACGAGGAGGCCGCGGACCTGCTCGCCGAGCTCGGCCGGACGCCGGCCGCCGACCTGCTCGTCCGCGCCACCGGGGGGCGCGGGGCCCGCGGCTGAGCCGCCCGGCCTGCGGGGGCGCGCCCGCTCGGGGAGGGTGGCGGGGGCCCCGCCCGGGGCCGCCGACCACGGGAGGAGCGACGTGCCGGACTGGGTGACCGACGCGATCTGGTGGCAGGTGCACCCCCTGTCCTTCACCGGCGCGGAGCCGGCCGCCCTCCCGCCCGGGGAGCTGCGGCACCGGCTGCCCCACCTGCAGCGCTGGCTGGACCACCTGCTGGCACTGGGCTGCAACGGCCTGGCGCTCGGGCCGGTGTTCGCCAGCGGCACCCACGGCTACGACACCGTCGACCACTTCCGCGTCGACCCGCGCCTGGGTGACGACGCCGACCTCGACGCGCTGCTGGCCGCGGCGCACGAGCGCGGCGTCCGGGTGCTGCTCGACGGCGTGTTCAACCACGTGGGCCGCGACCACCCCGCGTTCCGCGCCGTCGCCGAGCAGGGGCGCGACGCCCCGACGGCGGACTGGTTCCGGCTGCACTGGCCGCCGGACTGGACGCCGGGCACCGCACCGGGCGCCGACGTCTTCGAGGGCCACGACCTGCTCGTCGAGCTCGACCACTCCTCCCCCGCCGTCGCCGACCTGGTCACCCGCGTGATGACGCACTGGCTCGACCGCGGCGCCGACGGCTGGCGGCTGGACGCCGCCTACACCGTGCCGCCGTCGTTCTGGGCCCGGGTCCTGCCCGCCGTGCGCGCCCGCCACCCGCAGGCCTACGTCGTCGGGGAGGTCATCCACGGCGACTACCCGCGGCTCGTGGCCGAGGGCGGGCTGGACGCGGTCACCCAGTACGAGCTGTGGCAGGCGGTCTGGCACGGGATCGCCGAGCGCAACCTGTTCCAGCTGGCCTGGTCGCTGCAGCGGCACGCCGGCTTCCTGCGCTCCTTCGTGCCGTGGACGTTCGTCGGCAACCACGACGTCACCCGCATCGCCAGCCAGCTGCCCGACGTCCGGCACCTCCCCCACGCGCTCGCGGTGCTGTTCACCGTGGGCGGGACGCCGGCGGTGTGGGCCGGCGACGAGCACGCCTTCCGCGGGGTGAAGGAGCACCGCGCCGGGGGCGACGACGCCGTCCGGCCGCCGTTCCCCGCCGACCCGTCCGGGCTCTCGCCGCTCGGCGCGCCGACGTTCGCGCTGCACCGGGAGCTGGTCGGCCTGCGCCGCCGGCACCGCTGGCTGCACACCGCGGCGCCCGAGCAGGTGCACGTGGCCAACGAGCAGCTGGTGTACGCCGTGGCCGGCGACGGGCAGCGGCTGCTGGTCGCGCTCAACCTCGCCGACGCCGCGGTGCGCGTGCCCGCGCCCGGGGCGGGGGCCGTCCTCGCCGGCGCGGCGACCGTCGGCCGCGGTCGGGACGGGCGGGGCGGGGTGGAGCTGCCCGCGCACGGCTGGGCGGTCCTCACCGGCTGAGGTCGCCGCGTCCGGGGGCCTGTCGGGGCCCCGGCGGGCCCGGCATGCTCCGGGGACGCCCGGGGAGACCGGGAGGCAGGAGGCCGCCCGGATGACCGAGACCACCGACCCCGCCGTCCCCGCCCTGCGCGGGATCGGGCTGTTCGCGGGCACCGACGACGGCCAGCTGCGAACCCTGGCCGCCGTCGGCACCGAGGTGTCCTTCACCGACGGCGACGTGCTGTTCGTGGAGAACGCCCCCGCGGAGTCCTGGTGGGTGCTCCTGGAGGGCAGCATCGACCTGGTCCGCCACCTGGGGTCGGAGGAGACCCGGCTCGGGGTCATGGACGTGCCCGGCCGCTGGGCCGGCGGCTTCCGCGCGTGGGACGAGCACGGCGCCTACCTCGCCACCGGCCGGGCGGCGTCGGACGGGCGGGTGCTGCGGGTGCCGGCCGCGGCGCTGCGGGAGCTGTGGGCCAGCCGCTTCCCGCTGGGGCTGTACCTGACCGAGGGCGTGTCCCGGTCGGCGCGCAACTACGAGACGATGGCCCGCCAGCGGGAGGCCCTGGCCGCGCTCGGGACGCTGGCCGCCGGTCTCGCGCACGAGCTGAACAACCCGGCCGCGGCCGCGACCCGGGCGGTCGACGCGCTGACCGAGGCCCACGCGGCGATGCTGTCGTCGCTGCGCCGGCTGGCCGCCGCCCCGGTCACCGCCGGCGAGTTCACCCGGCTGGACACCCTCCGCCAGGAGCTGGGGACCCGGCCCGGCGGGGACCCGCTGGAGGTCGCCGACCGGGAGGACGCCCTCGCCGACTGGCTGTCCCGGCAGGGGGTGGCGCACGGGTGGACGCTGGCCCCCGCGCTCAGCGGGGCGGGCGCCGACGTCGCCTGGGGCGAGCGGGTGGCCGGCGTCGTCGGGGCCGACCGGCTCGAGCCCGCACTGGAGTGGGTGGCGAGCACCCTGGAGGCGAGCGGGCTGCTGGCGGAGGTCAAGGAGTCCACCCGGCGCATCTCCGACCTGGTGGCGGCGGTGCGGTCCTACTCCCAGCTCGACCGGGCCGCCGTGCGGGAGACCGACCTCGCCGAGGGCCTGGAGAGCACCCTGGCGATGCTCGCCCCGCGGGTGCCGCCGGGCGTGACCGTCGTCCGGGACCACGCACCCGGCGTGCCGCGCATCGAGGCGCGCGCCGCCGAGCTCAACCAGGTGTGGACCCACCTGGTCGACAACGCCCTGCACGCGATGGGCGACCGCGGGACGCTGCGGGTGTCCACGCGGGTGGACCGGGACGCGGTGGTCGTGGAGGTCGGCGACACCGGCGCCGGGATGACCCCGGAGGTCCGGGCGCACGCCTTCGACCCGTTCTTCACGACGCGCGGCGTCGGCGAGGGCACCGGCCTGGGGCTGGACATCTCCCGGCGGATCGTCGACCGGCACGGCGGGGACATCGACGTCGACCTGCGGCCCGGCGAGACGGTGCTCCGGGTGCGCCTGCCGGTCCGGCGTCCCGGACGTCACTGACCCGGGTGTCTCAGGCAGGGCCTGCCGGGCCCCCGGCGGCCGGGACGGGCGCCGGGGCGGCCGGCCGCCGGTCCAGGGCGACGGCCAGGGCCGGGAACAGCAGCACGGTGACCACGCCGGCGCCGACCAGCGCGGCGGCGTTCTCCGGCAGCATGTGGCCGCTGCGCAGGCCGATCTCGGTGAGCGCGACCAGCACCGGCAGCGCGGTGGCGCTGACCAGGGCGGTCTGCGCGCGCTGCCGCAGCGGCAGCACCCGGCGGTAGACCAGCAGCGCCGGGCCGCCCCGGACGGCGAGCATCAGCGCGAAGAACAGCACCAGCCGCAGCGGCGCGTCGGCGATCGAGCCGAGGTCCAGCGCCATGCCCGACGCCACGAAGAACACCGGCACGAAGAAGCCGTAGCCGACCGCGTCCAGCTTGGCCTCCAGCTGGGGCGCGGCCCCGCCGACCCACCGCCGCAGCACCATCCCCGCGAGGAAGGCCCCGAGCACCGCGTCCAGGTGGAACTGCTCGGTGACCGCGATGAGCGTGATCAGCAGCAGCACGGTGGCGCGCAGGGTGATCTGCGCGGTCGCGTCCTGGCCCGCGACGACGGCCCGGGCCAGCCGGCTGCCGTCCCGGACGCCGCGGCGCAGCAGGGCGAGGGCGAGGGCGAGGGCGGCGACCGCGCCCAGCGACACCAGCGCGGCGACCCGGCCCTGGCTGCCCAGGAACACCGCGATCGCGAGGACGGGCAGCAGCTCCCCGACGCCGCCCGCGGCCAGCAGGTACCGCCCGAGCCGGCCGGCGAGCAGCCCCTTCTCCCGCAGCACCGGCAGCAGCGTCCCCAGGGCGGTGGTGGTCAACCCCAGCGCCACCGGGAGGAACGCCTCCACGACGCCCCCGGCGTGCAGCAGGCCCACGACGCCGAGCGCCAGCAGCAGGGACACCGTCCAGCCGAGCAGTGCCCGGCGGCCGGCGTCCTCCCGGAACAGCCGCGGGTCGAGCTCGTAGCCGGCGAGCAGGAAGACGAAGCCCAGCCCGACGTCGGCGAGCACCCGCACGTCCTGCGCCGTGCCGACGTCCAGTGCGGAGGGGCCCAGCAGCATCCCGCCGGCGAGCAGCAGCACCACCTGGGGCACCGGCAGCCGCGGGAACAGCCCGACGAGGACGGCGGCGAGCACGGAGACGGCCGTGACCGCGGCCAGGGTGTCGATCACCACGACGTCGTCCACCCGTACTCCCCTCGCCCGGGCGCCGGCCGATCCTCCCGCGCGCTCCCGCCCGCGGGGAAGCGTCCCGGCGCCCCTGCCGACGGCGCCGGGCGCCGGCCCGTTGTCAAACGCGAACGATGCATTCACGATTGGCCCCGTGACGCTGTCGCTGACCGAGTACCGCTGCTGGGACGCCCTCGACGCGGCCCGCCTCGTGCGCGACGGCGAGGTCACCGCCGCCGAGCTGGCCGAGGCGGCCCGCCGTCTGATGGCCGAGCGGAGCGACCTCAACGCGGTCGCCGCCCCGGCCGCCGCCGTGCCCGGCGAGGGGACCGCACGGGGTCCCCTCGCCGGCGTGCCGTTCGCGGTCAAGGAGCTGCTCGCATGGCCCGGGCTGCCCTGGACCATGGGCTCCCGCCTCACGGCCACCACTCCCGCACCCGGCCACTCGCCCTACACCACGGCCGTCCGGGAGGCCGGAGTGCAGGTGGTCGCCTCGACGACCAGCTCCGAGTTCGGACTGCTGGGCAGCACCGAGACGGCGCTGCACGGCGTGACGGCCGACCCCTGGCGGGCGGGCCTGTCCGCGGGCGGGTCCTCGGGCGGCTCCGCCGCGCTGGTCGCCGCCGGCGTCCTCCCCGTGGCGCACGGCAGCGACGCCGGCGGCTCGCTCCGCGTCCCGGCCGCGCTGACCGGCGTCTTCGGGTTCAAGCCGTCGCACCGGCGGTGCGAGCCGACCGGCCCGGAGGCGCCCGGACTGGGCGCCCTGCTCGTCGAGCACGTCGTCACCCGGTCCGTCCGCGACAGCGCGGCCTTCCTCGCGGCCACCGAGCACCGCGGCCCCGGGGCGGTGCACCCACCGGTCGGCCGGGTGACCGGGCCGCCGGCCGCGCGGCTGCGGATCGCGGTGCTGGCGCCCACGTTGCTCGGGGAGCAGCCCGACCGGGCCGTCCGTCACGAACTCGACCGGGCAGCCGCGCTGTGCGCGTCGCTCGGGCACGTCGTGGACGTCGCTCCGGCGCTGGAGGTCGACGGCCCCGAGCTGAGCCGGGGCTCCTTCACGGCCGCCGCCCTGACCATGGCCCAGGTCGCCCGCGCGGCCGTCCCGCTGCTCGGGCGGCCACCGGGCCCGGACGAGCTGGAGCCGTTCACCCTCGAGCTGATCGACTGGGCCTCGTCGCGCGGCCCGGACGGGCCGGCGCGGGCCGGGCGCGCGTTCGCGGACGCCACCCGCGCCTACCTCGGCCTGTTCGAGCACTGCGACGTCGTCCTCAGCCCGACGCTCGCCCGCACCTCCTGGCCGGTCGGGCACCTGTCCCCCTCCGCGGGCCGGGAGACGCTGATCCGCCGCACCGAGGAGGCCGTCGGGTACACGCCGATCCACAACGTCGCGGGGTGCCCGGGGATGTCGGTCCCCCTCGGCCGGCACGACGGGCTGCCGGTCGGCATCCACTTCGCCGCCCGGCCCGGTGCCGACCGGATGCTGCTGGCGCTCGCCCTCGAGCTCGAGGGCGCCGCCCCGTGGGCCGACGTCCGGCCACCGGAGCCGGCCGCTCCGGGAGCGCGGTGATGGCCCAGGTCCTCAAGCCGGAGGTGCGCGCGCGGATCGAGGACGCCGCCCTGCGCTGCTTCGCCGAGCACGGCTACCCCGGCACCTCGGTCGCCGCGATCGGGGACCTGGCCGGCACCGTCCCGGGGAACGTGTACCGGTACTTCGGCTCCAAGCAGGCACTGTTCGACGCGGTGGTGCCGCCGGACCTGCCGGCCCGCCACGACCGGCTGCTCGACACCCGGGTCGCGGCCCTGGCCGAGGGATCCGCCCACCGCGCCCCGGCCGACGAGCTCCTCGGCTTCTGGCTCGACCACCCCCTCGCCGTCGCCGTGCTGCTCGACCGCGCGGAGGGGACGCCGTTCGCCGGCTACCCCGCCGCCTTCGTCCGGCGCCTGGTCGGCCACGCCGAGCGCTCCCTCGGCCGGCGGCCGACCCCCGAGCAGCGGGAGGTCCTCGACCTCGTCTTCGACAACACCCGCCGCGCGCTGGCCCGCATCCTGCGGACGGCGCGCGACCGGGACCACGGCCGCGCCCTCGTCGCCGGCTTCTGGAGCTACCAGCTCCCCGGTCTCGACGGGCTCGTCGCCCACCTCCGCCAGGACACCTGAGCCCGGGCCCGGAGCCGCCGTGTCACATCCGCGGGCGCGGCGGTGCTCCCTGGACGTGAGCGCGATGAGGCACGGTGTCCCCGCACCGGCGGCCGCCGTGCCGGCCGTCCTGTCCCGGGCCGGCCGGAGCCGGCGGGTGGGCCGGGCGGATCGGGAGGACGGCGGGGCCGTGTCGGGACGGGGAGCGGTCCGCGCCGACCTCGAGCAGGTCTTCCGCGCCTCCTACCCGCGCGTGGTCGGCGTCGCCGCCCGGGTGCTCGGCTCCCGGGACGGCGCCGAGGACGTCGCCCAGGAGGTCTTCCTCTCCTTCGCCCGCACCACGGTGCCGGCCGGCGAGGCGCCGGGCTGGCTCTCGGTCGCCGCGGCCCACACCGCCCTCAACCACCTCCGCTCCGGCCGCCGCCGCGCCACCCGAGAGGAGGCGGCCGGCGGCCCCGACCCCGCGGTGCCCGACGTCGCCGACGACGTCGTCACCCTCGACGAGCGCCGCCGCGTGCGGGCGGCCCTGGCCCGGCTCCCCCGCCGCCAGGCCGTCGCGCTCGTCCTGCGGCACAGCGGCCTCAGCTACGCCGAGGTCGCGGCCGCCCTCGACCTGTCCCCCGGCAGCGTCGGCACGACCGTGCGACGCGCCGAGTCCGCCCTGCGCGAGGAGTTGACCCGCCATGCGTCATCCGACTGAGGGCACGCTGCGCCGGCTCGTGGACGAGCCGGCCGGTGTCCCCGACGCCGACCGCGAGCACGTCGCCGGCTGCGCCACGTGCCTGACCGGCCTGGCCGCCGCCCAGCGCGACGCCACCGCCGTCTCCGCGGCCCTGTCCCCGGACACCGCCGCCGACACCGCCCCCGACACCGGGGCCGCCTGGCACCGCCTGTCGTCCGCGGTCGCCCTGGACGAGCGCCGCCGCGCGGCCGCTCCCGCCCCGGCCCGCCGCCGGCGCGCCCGGCTGCGCAGCCCGCTCGTGGCCGCCGTCGGCGTAGTCGCGCTGCTGGCCGGCGGCGGCGCGGCCGCCGCCGCGGACTGGCTGCAGGTCTTCCGCACCGAGGAGATCGCGCCGGTCACGGTCACCCAGGCCGACCTGGTGGCGCTGCCCGACCTGTCCGCCTACGGCACCGCGCAGGTGCTGGAGGAGCCCGACGTCCGCCCGGTGGCCGACGCCGCCGCCGCGGAGGACGTCACCGGGCTCGCCGTCCCGCGGGTCGGCGAGCTCCCCGGTGGGGTGGGCGGCGAGCCGTCCTACCAGGTCGGCGACCGGGCGGCCGTGGAGTTCACCTTCTCCGCCGAGCGGGCGGCGCAGGCGGCCGCGGCGTCCGGGGAGACGCTGCCGCCCCCGCCGGCCGGTCTCGACGGCGGCCGGTTCCGGCTGACCGCCGGTCCCGGCGTCGCCGCGGTCTGGACCAGCGGCAGCGGCGCGCCCGGCCTGGTCGTCGCCCGGGTCGTCGCCCCCACCGCCGAGTCCTCGGGCATCCCGTTCGGGACCGCCCGCGACTACCTGCTGTCGCTGCCCGGCATGCCCGAGGACCTCGCCGCCCAGCTGCGGTCCTTCTCCGGCGACGGCACGACGCTGCCGCTGCCGGTGCCGGCCGGGCTGGCGACCAGCTCGACCGCCGAGGTCGACGGCGAGGAGGCCACGGTGCTCACCTCGCGGGACGGCTCGGTCGCCGGCGTGGTGTGGGTGACCGACGGCGTCGTCACCGCGGTGGCCGGGTCGCTGGGCGCCGACGAGGTGCTCGCCGTCGCCCGGGGTCTGTCGGAGTGACCTCCCCGACCGCCGCCGCGGAACGGCTGCTGGCCGAGCTGCCGCCGTCGCCGGCGGTCTGGTGCCAGGGGCTGCGCAAGCGGTACGGACGGCGGACCGCGGTCGACGGGGTGTCCTTCGCCGTCGGCCGCGGCGAGGTGCTCGGGCTGCTCGGGCCCAACGGCGCGGGCAAGACCAGCGTCATCAAGATGCTGCTCGGCCTCGTCCGGCCCGACGCCGGGGAGGTGCTGCTGCTCGGGCGGCCGGCACGCGACCCGCGGGCCCGGGCCCGCGTCGGCTACCTGCCCGAGCTGTTCCGCTACCAGCCGTGGCTCAGCGCGGCGGAGGTGCTGGCCCTGCACGTGCGGCTGTCCGGCGCGGCGGTGCCGGCGGCCGAGCAGCGCGACGTCCTGGCACTGGTCGGCCTGGCCGACCGCGCCGGCGACCGGGTGGGCGGCTTCTCCAAGGGCATGCAGCAGCGGCTGGGGCTGGCCGTGGCGCTGGTGGCGCGCCCGGAGCTGGTGGTGCTCGACGAGCCGACCAGCGCGCTGGACCCGCTCGGCCGCGTGGACGTCCGCGACGTCGTGCTGTCGCTGCGCGAGCGCGGCGTCGCGGTGCTGCTCAACTCGCACCTGATCGGCGAGGTGGAGCGGGTCTGCGACCGCGTGGTCATCCTCGACCGGGGGCGGGTCGCGGCGGCCGGGACGCTGGCCGAGCTGCTCGGGCAGCGGGAGGTGCGGCTGCGGCTCGACGGCGTCGACGCCCGCGCCGAGGCGCGGCTGGCCGCCACCGGCCGGCTGACCCGCAGCGGCGACCGGTTCACCGTCACGCTGCCCGAGGACGCCGACGCCGCGGTGCCGGCGCTGGTCGCCGACCTGGTCGCGCTCGGCGTCCGGGTGCACGCGGTGGAGCCAGGGCGGATCAGCCTGGAGGAGCGGCTGCTCGACGTCCTCCGCTCGGGTCCGGCGGCGCAGTCGTGAGCACCGCCCGCGTCGTGCTGACGATCGCCGGCCTGACCCTGCGCGAGGCCGCGCGGCGGAAGGTGCTGCGCTCCCTCGCGGTGCTCACGCTGGCGCTGCTCGGGCTGTCCGCGTGGGGCTTCGCCCGGCTGGACGCTGAGTTCGGCGGGCTGACCAGCGGCGAGGCGCGGATCGCGGCGTCGACCGTGCTCAACCTGGTGATGTTCGGCTACAGCCTCATCGCCGCGCTCGGGACGGCGTTCCTCGCCGGCCCGACCGTCTCCGGGGAGGTGGAGTCCGGGGCGGCGCTGGCGGTGCTGGCGCGGCCGGTCCGCCGCTCGGCGGTGCTGGTCGGCAAGTGGCTGGGGCTGGTGGCGTTCGGCAGCGCGTTCGTCGCGCTGGCGGGGCTCGCGCAGTTCGTCGTCGTCCAGGGAACGGTCGGGTACTGGCCGCCCCGGCCGCTGGTGGGGCTCGCGCTGCTCGCCGCGCAGACCGCGGTGCTGCTGACCCTGGCCCTGCTGCTGTCCACGGTCATCTCGCCGATGGCCTCGGGCGTGGTGGCGGTCGGCCTGTTCGGCGCCACCTGGATCGCGGGCGTCGTCGGCGGGATCGGCGACGCGCTGGGCAACGAGGGCGTCGCGCGGGTGGGCGCGGTGTCGCGGATGCTGCTGCCCACCGACGGGCTGTGGCGCGGGGCGATGAACGCCTTCCAGGACCCGACGCTGGTCGGGCAGTTCACCGAGCTCGGCGGGTCGCCGTTCTTCGGCGAGGCCCCGCTCACCGCCACCTACCTGGCGTGGGCGGCGCTGTGGGTCGCCGTCGTCCTGGGGCTCGCGGGGATGGCGTTCTCCCGCCGCGACCTGTAGCCGTCCCGGCTCGGTACCGTCCGTGGCCGGGGTCACACGACCCCGCCCCCGCCCGACGACGCCGTCTGGAGTTGCCCCGTGCCGGTCGACCCGCACATCTCCGCCCTGCTGTCCCTGCTCGCGCAGTCCGGCGCGCCGCCCATGTGGGAGGGCACGCCCGAGGCCGGCCGCGCCCAGTACCTGGCGCTCACGCACGGCGCGCGCTCGCCCGAGCACCTGGTGCCGGTGGCGAGCACCGAGGACCGCACCGTCCCCGGCGCCGAGGGCGACCTGCGGGCGCGGGTGTACCGGCCCGAGGGCGAGGGGCCGTTCCCCACGGTCGTGTTCTTCCACGGCGGCGGCTGGGTGATCGGCGACCTCGACACCCACGACAACATGGCCCGCAACGTCTGCCGCGGCGCCGGGGCCGTGGTGGTCGCCGTCGACTACCGGCTCGCCCCCGAGCACCCGTTCCCGGCCGCCGCCGAGGACGCCGTCGCCGCGGCGCGCTGGGTGGCGCAGCACCTGGACGAGCTCGGCGGCGACTCCCGGCTCGGGCTCGCCGGCGACAGCGCCGGCGGCAACCTGGCCGCCGTCGTCGCCCAGGTCCTCCGCGACGACGGCACGAAGGTCGCCGCCCAGTTCCTGGTCTACCCGTCGGTCGACGTCGCCGGCGAGTACCCGTCCCGGGTGGAGAACGGGAAGGGCTACTTCCTCGAGCGGGACACGATGGACTGGTTCCACGGCCACTACGCCGGGACCTGGGAGGACGCCCGCGACCCGCGGCTGTCCCCGCTGCACGCCGCCGACCTGGCCGGCCTGCCGCCGGCGCTCGTGGTCACCGCCGAGTTCGACCCGCTGCGCGACGAGGGCGAGGCCTACGGCGAGGCGCTCGGGGCCGCGGGCGTGCAGGCCGACGTGCGCCGCTACGACGGGATGGTCCACGGCTTCTTCGACATGGGCGCCTGGTCCCCGGCCGCGCAGGCCGCGATCGACGAGAGCTGCGCGCGCTTCGGCGAGCTGCTCCGGGGCTGAGGCGGCGGGCCGGCCACCCGCCGCGGGTGGCCGGCCCGTCAGACCCAGTACGTGTCGTGGCGGAGCATGAACTCCGCCCGCTCCTCCGGCGTCATCTGCGCACCCCGCGCGAGCGTCCGGAAGTACTCCTCGCGCGGCCCGCCCGGCGCGAACATCAGCAGCATCGACGCGTGGTCGCCGCCGCGGAACCCGTGGATCCCGCCCTCGGGGACGTAGAGGAAGTCGCCCGCGCCCGCGGTGACCCAGCTGCGCCCGTCGTAGACCTCCACCTCGCCGCGCAGGACGTAGAACTGCTCGGAGATCGAGCGGTGGAAGTGCGGGCCGGGGCCGGACGCGTCGGTGCCGAAGGTCCACCGGTAGAGGCCGAACCGGCCGGTCGTCTGGTCCCCGGTGGCGAGGAACTCGCAGGTGACGCCGGCGGCCGAGACGGTGTCCGGGGGCTGGTCGGCGCGGCGCAGCCAGGCGGTGGCCTCGCCGGTGGTGCCGCGGTAGAGGTCGGGCGGGTAGTGGCGGTGCAGGGACACGGCTCCGGCTCCTCTCGTCGCCGGCGCCCATCCTCGCAGCGGGGCGGTAGCGTCCGCCGGGTGCCGGACGCTGCGACGGAGCAGGTCGGGCGGCGGCTGGACGCCCTCACGTTCGGGCTCTTCACCGTCGCCCTGGGCACCAACGTCCCCACGCCGCTGCTGCTGGTCTACCGGCGCACCCTCGGGCTGTCCGACGCCGACCTCACCGCCGTCTTCGGCTGCTACGCGATCGGCCTGATCGCCGCGCTGACCGTGTCCGGCGCCGCCTCGGACCGGTTCGGCCGGCGCACCGTCGTCCTCCCCTTCGCGGTGCTGGCGGGACTGGTCTCGCTGCTGTTCGTGCCCGCGGCCGAGCACCTGCCGCTGCTGTACGCGGGACGGCTGCTGCAGGGCGCGGTGTCCGGCGTCGTGTTCTCGGTGGCCAACGCGTGGCTGCAGGACCTGGCCGGTCCCGGCGGGCAGCAGTCGGCGGCCACCCGCGGGGCGGTGTCGACGTCGCTGGGCTTCGCGATCGCGCCCGCCATGAGCGGGGTGCTCGCCGAGTACGGCCCGGCGCCGACGACGCTGCCGTACCTCGTGCACGTCGCCGTCCTGCTGGTCGGGCTGGCCGCGCTGCTGACCGTGCCGGAGACCGTGCGGGAGCGCCGGCCGGGCCGGCTGATGACCCTCGGCCTGCCGCCGGAGGCGCGGCGGCCGTTCCGCGCGGTGCTCGCGCCCACCGCCACGGGCGTGTTCGCCTTCCCCGCGGTGGCGGCGACCGTGCTGCCGCTGCTGGTGGTGCCCGACGGCGTCGGCGTCGCGTACGCCGGACTGGTGGGCGGGCTGGCGCTGGCGGCGAGCGCGGTGGCGGCGCGGCTCGGTCGGCGGGCCGGGGGCGCCGGCGGTCCGCTCGGGATGACGCTCGGCGCCGTCGGCCTCGCGCTCGGCGTGGTCGCGGTGGCGACCACGTTCGAGCCGCTGCTGCTGCCGGCGTCGGCGCTGATGGGCGCCGGCGGGGGGCTGTGCCTGACCGCTGGGCTGACGCTGACCGCGCAGCTCGCGCCCCCGCACACCCGCGGGGCGATGAACAGCGCCTTCTACGCCTTCGCCTACGTCGGGTTCGGCACCCCGCTGCTGCTCGCCTGGCTGGGCTCGGTGTCCGGCACCGTCCCGGCGCTGGCGGCGTTCGTGGCGGTGCCGCTCGCGCTCGCCGCCTGGCTGTGGTGGGAGCTGCGGTCCACCGCCCGCGGGTGAGATGTCAACCCTCGGATGCGATCCGTGGACAGGCGTTTGACCTGGGGATTCACCGCGCGGGAGGGTGCCTGATTGGGTAGGCTTCGTACATGTGTTCGGGTGAGCCGGGGAGCAGGGACGTCCTCGACGACGTCGCCGCGCTGGTCGCCGAGCGCAACCGGATCGACGCCCGCCTCGCCCGCGCGGTGCGGGCCGCGGAGCTGTCCCAGGCGCCGGAGCGGGACGGGCTGAGGTCGATGGCGTCGTGGCTGCGCGGGCACTGCCGGCTCTCCGGTGCCGCCGCCGCGCGGCTGGTGCGCACCGGGCGGGCGCTGGAGCACCTCCCGGCGCTGGCCGAGGCCCACGACGCCGGACTGGTCACCGCCGAGCAGATGGCGAAGGCGGCCGAGGCGGTGACCCTGGAGCGGCTGGCCTCGGCCGCCGAGCAGGGCGTGGACCTGGCGGTGGTCGACGCGGTGCTCACCGGCGTGGCGGTCGAGCAGTCGCACGCCGACCTCGTCGCGGTGGTCCAGCGCTACTGCGACGACCTCGACCCGGACGGGCCGGAGCCTGACCCGACCGAGGGCCGGTCGTTGACGCTGTCCCGGCACGCCGACGGGTCGCTGTCCTTCCGCGGGCATCTGGACGCCGTCGGCGGGGAGAGGCTGCAGACCGTGCTGGAGGCGCACGTGCAGGCCGACCGGCCCGCCGGCGACGGGCGCACCCGCGCCCAGCGCCTCGGCGACGCGCTGGTGCAGGTCGCCGACAACGCCCTGGCCGCCGGCTCGCTGCCGCAGCTGCGCGGCCACAGGCCGCAGATCGCCGTCGTCATCGACCTCGACGAGCTGGTCGACCCGCACGGGCGTCCCAACGCCGGGCGGATGGGTTTCGGCGCCACCATCTCCGCCGCGAGAGCCCGCTGGCTGGCCTGCGACGGGGCGGTGTCCCGGGTGGTGTTCGGCCCCGACGGCGCACCGCTGGACCTCGGCCGCGAGCAGCGGCTGGCCAGCCGCCACATCCGCAAGGCGGCCGAGCTGCGCGACGGGGGGTGCGTGTTCGCCGGCTGCGGGGCGCCGACGTGGTGGTGCGACGTGCACCACCTGGTCCACTGGATCGACGGCGGCGACACCAGCCTCGACAACGCGGCGCTGCTGTGTGAGCGGCACCACACGAAGGTCCACCACGGGTTCCGGGTCGAGCGACAACCGGACGGCCGATGGCGCACCTACCGGCCGGACGGCACCGAGATCACCACCCCGGCACCCCTGCTCGCCCCCGCCGCCTGACGTACCTCGCGCCTGCGCGCCTGTGTCAGCCCAGCGAGCGGCTGCGCTGCTCCGCGCCGACCTCGCCGTAGGGGTAGTCGGACCAACCGGGGTCGCTGACGGCGTCGAGCCGCGCGGTCTCCTCCTCGCTCAGCACGAGTCCGGCGGCTCCCAGGTTGCCGCGCAGCTGGTCGGTGGTGCGGGCCCCGAGGATCACCGAGCTGACGCCCGGCCGGGCCAGCAGCCAGGCCAGCGCCACCTGCGGCATCGTCGCACCGCGCGCCTCCGCGACGTCCTGCACCGCCGACAGCACGTCCCACGTGCGCTCCCGCGCGGCGACCCGGTCGTAGGCCTCCATCCCGCGCGCCGGGTCCTCGCCCAGCCGCGTCGCCCCGGTGGGCCGCTGGTCCCGGGTGTACTTGCCCGACAGCCACCCGCCGCCCAGCGGA
Source organism: Geodermatophilus sp. SYSU D00698 (assembly GCF_054050335.1). Lineage (NCBI taxonomy): Bacteria > Bacillati > Actinomycetota > Actinomycetes > Geodermatophilales > Geodermatophilaceae > Geodermatophilus > Geodermatophilus sp. SYSU D00698. The sequence goes on along the minus strand of NZ_JBJGZD010000007.1, from coordinate 139,136 downwards.
CCCCAGGGCAGCAGCCCCAGGCCGTTGGCCAGGCAGGCGGGCACGATCTCGGCCTCGACGTCGCGCACGAGCAGGCTGTACGACGGCTGCAGGGTCACCGGCACGGCGAGGTGCGCGCGCTCGGCCACGTCCACGGCCCGCTGCACCTGCCAGCCGGTGAAGTTCGACAGCCCCGGGTAGGCGATCTCGCCCGCGGACACGGCGTCGTCGAGGAAGCGCAGCGTCTCCTCCAGCGGCGTGAGCGGGTCCCACGCGTGCAGCTGGTAGAGGTCGACGGAGTCGACGCCGAGCCGGCGCAGCGAGTCGTGCAGCGCCCGGCGCAGGTGCCGGCGGGAGGTGCCGAGCGCGTTGACGTCCCCGCCCATCGGGAAGCGGCCCTTGGTGGCGAGGACGACGCGGTCGCGGACGTCGGCCGGGCGCGAGGCCAGCCAGCGCCCCACGATCTCCTCGGACGCGCCGGCGGAGTAGACGTCGGCGGTGTCGACGAGCGTGCCGCCCGCCTCGACGAACACGTCGAGCTGCTCGTGCGCTCCCGCCTCGTCGGTCTCCGCGCCGAAGGTCATCGTGCCGAGCGCCAGGGAGGAGACGGCACAGCCGCTGCGGCCGAGGGTGCGCAGGTCCATGCGTCCAGCAAGCCACAGGACGCGGGGCCGCGCGAGGTCAGCGCAGGGCCGGCACCCGGTTGGCCAGCTCCAGCAGCACGTCGGCGTGGCAGGGCTCGCCGGCCGGGCACCAGCAGGCGAGGTTCCGCCCCCGCAGCTGCCGGCGGGCCTGGGCGGCGAGGTCGCCGGAGGCGGCCCAGCGGCGATACCACTCGATGGCGGTGGCACGGTCGGCGCAGCGGACGACGCGGCTGCCGTCCTCCTGCTCCCCCGGCTCCCGCGCGGTCGGCAGCGGCCACGCGGTCTCGTCGTCGCCGGGCAGCCACAGGTAGGTCTCCCCCACCCGGAACGGGTTGCCCCAGCGCGAGGGGCGGGCGACGACGACGGTGTTCGGCGGCTTCCGCCAGCCGCGCGCCCGGGAGAGCTGCACACGCACCGGACCGGTCATGGGCCGATGCTGCCGCGCGGGTGTGACAGGACCGCGCCGCGACCCCCGGGGCTCCCCCGTCCGGGGACACCCCCGGTCCGACGAGCGCTTTCGGGGGCCTCACCCGATGGTCCGCGCGCGGCGCCGTCGCGAGGCTCGAGGTGCCCGGCGGGACCGAGGTCACCTCCCGCCGGGCTCCACCCCCGTGGCCGACGACGAGGCGCCGTGTCCGCTCCCGAGTGCACCCTCGACCCCGCGCAGCCCTCCGCTCCCGACCCTCCCCGCCGCGGTCCGGCGGCGCGCGTCCGGGACCGGCTCGGCCGCCTGGCGCTGCGCCGCGTCCGCCGCCGCGGGCTGGACCTCTCCCGCCTGACGTTCCTCCCCGCCGCCGCGACGGTCCCGCTGCGGCGGGTCGACGTCGACCCGGTGCCCGAGCTGCGCGACGGCGGGCCGGTGCGGCGGCTGGACCTGCCCTTCGACCTCTCCGTGCTCCTGGTGACCGGCGCCGCGGAGGCCCGCGCGGTGCTCGCCGACCGCGACGGCTTCAGCACCGACGTCCGCCACCTGTTCAGCGGCACCGGGTCGGCCACCGCCGACGACGTCGGCGGCCTGGGGTTCACCGACCCGCCCGACCACACCCGGCTGCGCGGCCTGGTCGCCCCGGAGTTCACGCGGGCCCGCCTGCAGCGCCTCGAACCCGCGATCGAGGAGACCGTGGCCCGGCAGCTCGACGAGCTCGAAGCGGCCGGGCCGCCGGCCGACCTCGCCCGGCACGTCTCCGGCCCGGTCCCGATGCGGACGGTCTGCGACCTCCTCGGCCTCGACCGTCCCGACGAGCAGCTGGTCACCCGCCTGGCCACTCGGCGCTTCGACGCCGCCCGCGGCACCGCCGGCGCGTTCGGCGCGGTGTCCGCGCAGCGCCGGCTGCTGTTCGACGCGGTCGCACGGCAGCGCCGGGACCCCGGCGACGGGTTGCTCGGGCGGATCGTCCGCGAGCACGGCGACGCCGTCTCCGACGCCGACCTGGCCGGCCTGGCGGACGGGATCGTCACCGGCGGGTTCGAGACGACGGCGTCGACGATCTCGCTCGGCACGCTGGTCCTGCTGCGCGACCCGGCCGCCGCGGCGCTGGTGCGCGAGGGCCCGCGCCGGGACGCCGAGACGGTGGTGGACGAGCTGCTGCGGCTGCTGTCGGTGGTGCAGGTGGCCTTCCCCCGCTTCGCCCGGCGGGACACCGAGGTCGCCGGGCACCGGCTGCGGGCCGGCGACGCGGTCCTGGTCTCGCTGAGCGCCGCGAACCGCGACCCGGCCTGGGCCGGCGCGCACCCCGACGCGCTCGCCCCCGGGCGGCCGACCCGCGGCGGGCACCTGGCCTTCGGCCACGGGATCCACCGCTGCGTCGGCGCCGAGCTGGCGCGGCTGGAGCTGCGGATCGTGCTGCCCGCGCTGTTCCGGCGGTTCCCGGACATCGCCCTCGCGGTGCCGCCCGAGCGGCTGGCGTTCCGCCGGCTGTCGTTCGTGTACGGCGTCGACGCGCTGCCGGTGACGTTCTGACTCAGCCGGCGGGGTCGGCGCGCAGCAGCGCGGCGCCCGGGACGACGAGGCGGCGGACGTGCGCGTCGACGTCGTCCGGGCCGGGTGCCGGCTCGCCGAAGTCGAGGGCGCCGATGGCGTAGAAGTCCGTCGTCGCGGTGACGCACTGCCAGCGCCAGGTGAGCTCGCGGCCGTCGAGGTGCGGGAGCAGCGGCGCCAGGGCGGCGCAGTACCGCCCGGCCGTCGCACGCACCGCCGCGGCGCCGTTGGCCTCCCAGCGGTCCGGCGGCTGGTCGAAGATCCGGGTGAACACGCGGGCGGCGTACCGGCCGCGGCCCGCGCAGCGCAGCGCGACGATCGGCCGCACCCAGCCGTCGACGAGCGCCTCGACGCCGGCGTGCCCGCCGAGGTCGGCCAGCACCCGCTCCCGGTCGGCGACCACACCGTCCACCACCCGGCGCTCGACGGCGGCGACCAGCCCGTCCTTGCCGCCGAAGTAGTAGCCCACAGCGGCGGCGTTGGCGACGCCTGCCCGCCGCAGCACGTCACGCACCGAGGTGCCCGCGGCACCGGCGGTCGCGAGCAGTTCCTCGGCCGCGTCCAGCAGCCGCACGGGGGTTGCGACCTCCGTCACGGCCCCTCCATCCTGGGTCACCGCCCTGAGACGGGCGTGTCAGGCGATCGTCTGGAGTCCAGCATGCCCGACGCCCGAGGAGCCCGGGGCGGCCTCGGCACCCTGCTCGCCGCCACGGGCGCCGCCTCGGCCCTGGTCGTCGGAGCCGCCCCCTCGCTCGCGCTGGCCCTGCCCGAGCTCGGCCGCGCCACCGGGGCGACGCAGACCGAGCTGACCTGGGCGGTCCAGGCCTACGGGCTGGCCTTCGCCGCGCTGCTGCTGCCGCTGGGCGTCGCCGCCGACCGCTTCGGCCGGCGCGGCGCGCTGCTGCTGGGCCTGGCGGTGTTCGCCGCCTGCACCGCCGCGTCGGGCCTGGTCACCGACCCGGTCGCGCTCGTCGCGCTGCGCGGGCTGGCAGGCGCCGGCGCGGCGGCGGTCGTGCCGGCCACGCTGTCGGTCCTGGTCGACGCCCATCCCGCCGAGCGCCACGCCTCCGCGATCGGCGTGTGGGCCGCGGTCTCCGGCGCGGGGGTGCTGCTGGGGCTGCTGCTCGCCGGCGCGCTGCTCGAGGTCGCCTGGTGGGGCAGCGTGCAGGTCGCCTCCGGCGCGCTCGCCGGGCTGGTCCTGGTGCTGTGCCTCGTCGTCGTCCCGGCCTCGCGGAACCCGGACCGGCCGCTGGACCCGCTCGGCGGCGTGCTCGCCCTCGCCGGTCTCGGCGGTGCGGTGTGGGGCGTCATCGAGGGGCCCGTGCGCGGGTGGACCGACGCGACGACGCTCGGCGCCCTCGCCGTCGGCGCGGTGTCGCTGGCCGCGTTCACCCGCCACCAGCTGCGCAGCCGGCACCCGCTGGTCGACGTCCGGCTGTTGCGCGACCGGCGCCTGTCCCTGGGCCGTGCCGTCGTCCTCCTGCAGTTCGCCGCCGCCTGCGGTCTGCTCTTCCTCGCGCCGCAGTGGCTGCAGTACGTGCGCGGCCTCTCGCCTCTGGAGGCCGCGCTGTGGCTGCTTCCGATGGCGGTCGGCACCACCGTGGCCGTGCGGATCGCCCCGGTCCTGCGCCGGCAGGGCCCCCGCGCGGTCACGACGAGGGCGCTGCTCCAGATGGGCATCGGGGCGTTCCTGCTGTCCCGGCAGGCCGACGGCGACGCGCCGCTGTGGCAGTTCCCCGCGGCGACGTTCCTCTTCGGGATCGGCTTCGGCCAGGCGCTGATCTCGGCCACGGCACTGATCGCCGAGGGCCTGCCCGCCGACCGGCGCTCGCCCGCCGCCACGGTCGGGGACGCGACGCGCTGGGTCGGCGGCGCGCTCGGCGGCGCGGTCGCCGCCGGTGTCCTGCTCGCCGTCTACCGGGGCGACCTGTCCCCCGTGGTCGCGGACCTGCCCACGCAGACCTCCGCCTGGGCGAGGTCCGGCATGGCGCAGGCCGTCGAGGTGGCCGGCCGCTCGGGGTCCGCCGGCGCGGCGGTCGCCGACGGCGCCCGGGAGGCGTTCGCCGCCGGCTACGCCGTCACGTTGCGCGTCGGGGCGGCGGTCCTGCTCGGCGGTGCGCTGCTGTCCGCCGTGCTCGCACCCCGGCGGGCGCAGGCCCGGCACCGCGGCATCGGACGCGCCCTGGGTCCGGTCGTCTCGGTGGTGGCCCGTCGGCGGCCGGTCGTGGGTGTCGCGCCGGTGTCCCGGGTGGTCCCGACCCGGCGCCTGCCGCGGGGTGTGGAGGTCGCCCTGGTGGGCGGGATGGTGCTGGGCCTCTTCGGCGGTGTCGTCCTGCTGACCCAGGTCCTCACGCGGTCGACCGACGTGCCGGACACCGTCCCCGCCGCGCTGACCGAGGCGCCGCGGACCGCCCCGCCGCAGCTGTCCCCCACCTCCGCCGCGGTCGTGCCTCCGCCCGCGACCGACGCGACCGCGCTCCCCGGGACGTCCGAGCCGCCCCCGGACACGCCGGCGCCGGCGCCCACCACCACGGCCGCGCCCGCGCCGGCCCCGGCCACGGCGGCCCCGACCACGGCGGCCCCGACCACGCAGCCCGCCGAGACCACCACCCCGCCGGCCGTGACCACCGCTCCACCCGAGACCACCTCCCCGCCGGCCGAGATCACCACTCCACCCGAGGCCACCACCCCGCCGGCCGCGACGGCGACGCCCACCCCGACCACGCCCCCACCGACCACGACCCCACCGGCCGTGACCACCACACCGCCCACCCCGACCACCACGCCGCCCGCGACCACCACACCGCCTGCCCCGACCACCACGCCGCCGGCGCCGACCACCACGCCCACCCCGACCACCACGCCGCCCGCGACCACCACCACCCCACCGACCACGACTCCACCGACCACGACCCCACCGACCACGACCACCACCCCACCGGCGGGGACGACGACGACCACCCCGACCGGGACCACGCCGTCGACCGGGACCGCGACCACCTCGGGCACCACCACCTCGGGCACCACCACCTCGGGCACCACCACCTCGGGCACCACCACCTCCGCGCCGGCGAGTCCCTGAGCCGGATCCGGCAGAACTGCTGCGGTCCCCGGCAGGGACACCCCTGTCGCGGCGCGACGCGGCGACCGATCCTGGGGCATGGACATCCTGACCGCGAGCACAGCGGGCCGGGTCCGGCAGGCGGTGACCCGGTACTGGCAGGCCCAGGTGCACCTGTGGGAGGTGTACCTCTCGCCCGCCGGCTGGGACCCCGCGCCCGGGGACGAGGCCCTGCACTGGGTGGGCCGGCGCCTGGTGGGCAGCGTCCTGCCGGACGAGCCGCGCTGACCTCACTCCCCGGCGGTCAGCGCGGCCAGCTCGACGACGGCGTCGACCAGCGCCGCGCCGTCGAGCAGGACGAGGTCGTTGTGGTCGGCACCGGGGACCTCGACCAGCCGGTGCAGAGCGGCGGCGGCGTCGGCCACCCGCCGGCTCTGCGCCGGCGGCACGATCGTGTCCGCGGTGCCGAGCACGACCGTCGTCGGCACCCGCACCCGGGCGACCCGCTCGGCCACCGGGTACCGGTCGCGCAGCAGCAGCCGGACCGGCAGGAACGGGTAGTGCTCGGCGCCGACGGCGGCCAGGTCGGTGAACGGCGACCGCAGCACCAGCCCGGCCGGCGGGTGCTCCACGGCCAGCTCGGTCACCACCGCCGCCCCCAGGCTCTCGCCGTAGTAGAGGAGCCGGCCGGCGGGCACGCCGGCCTCCTCGAGCACCCAGGTCCGCGCGGCCCGGACGTCGAGCGCCAGGCCCTCCTCGCTCGGGCTGCCCGGGTTGCCGCCGTAGCCGCGGTAGTCGAACAGCAGCACCGCCAGCCCGGCGTCCGACAGCGCCCGGGCCAGCGGCGCGCGCAGCCCCCGGTGCCCGCCGTTGCCGTTCGCCACCAGGACGGCGGGCGCGTCGGCGGCCGGGCCGGGGACGAACCAGGCGCCCAGGGTCAGGCCGTCGGCGGTGGTCAGCCCGACGTCCCGGGCGCCGGGCACCGCGACGGCCGCGGCGGGCAGCGGGCCGTCGTCGGGGAGGTAGACCAGGCGCCGCTGGAACGTCCACAGCAGGCCCACGACCACAGCCAACACGACGACGACGGCCAGCGCCGCCCGCGGTCCGGAGCGCACGGCCCGATGGTCGCGGACGGCCCGCACCGCCACCCCGCCGGACCGGGCGGCGCCGCGGGACGCACCCGAGGAGGGCCCGCGACCGGTAGCGTCGGGACGGACCGGAGGAGGTCCCGTTCCCACACACCGCGGACGCTGCGCCGAAGCCCACCTCGGATGCCCCTGCCGGGGCGACGAGACCGTCCACGAGCGACGCTCGAGTGAGATGCGCGACGCCCGGGCCCGGTCCGACGAGCCGGTGGACTGCCCCGAGTGCGGCTCCCCGACCACACCGCTGTCCCTGCTCGCCTGGGGGAACTGCCGGGTCTGCCGCACGGCACAGTCCCGGCTGACCGACCCGCTCCGCTGGTGACGACGGCGGGGACGGCCGCCGCCCCCGCGCCGGGAGCCGGTACAGTGGCCTCCGGTCGCTGTCGTGCCTCTGCTTCGTTCTCGGACGTCCGCAGTCGTCTCTGCCTGACGTTCCTCTCGGTCCTGCCGGTCGGTGCGGCGACCCGGCGCCGGCACCTGCCGGACCGACACCCCCAGCACGGAAGAGAGAACGACATGACCCAGGGCACCGTGAAGTGGTTCAACGCGGAGAAGGGCTTCGGCTTCATCGAGCAGGACGGCGGCGGCCCCGACGTCTTCTGCCACTTCTCGGCGATCAGCGGCTCCGGCTACCGGTCGCTGGACGAGGCGCAGCGCGTCGAGTTCGACGTCACCCAGGGCCAGAAGGGCCCCCAGGCGGAGAACGTCCGCGCGATCTGAGCACCACCGGGGGCACGCGGCGCGACCGCGCCGTGTCCTCCCGCCGCACCACCACCGGACCCCCACGGCCCCTCGGCCGCGGGGGTCCCGTCGTCCCCGGGCCCGGAACCGGACCGCCGGACCGCGGGGCGCCCGGCGGGCACGCCCCCGTGTGAGAGTGGCGGCCATGTACCTGCTGCTCGAGTACTCCCTGGCCGACGACTACCTGGAGCGGCGGGCCGCGCTGCGGGAGGACCACCTCGCGCTCGCCCGCGCGGCGCACGAGCGGGGTGAGCTGCTGCTCGCCGGCGCGCAGCCGGACCCGTTCGACCGGGCGCTGCTGGTCTGGACGGCCGACCGCGAGGTCGTGGAGCGCTTCGCCGAGTCCGACCCCTACGTCGTCCACGGCCTGGTGACCGGCTGGACGGTCCGGCCGTGGGACGTCGTCGTCGGGGGGCGGGAGTCGTGAGCGGCTTCCCGACCGTCGCGGAGCTCGCCGCCGAGGAGGACGAGCTGCGGTTCACAACCTTCACCAACGACGACGCCTGGGACCTCGGCTCGGCGCTCGTGGCCGGAGCCCGCCGCGCCGACGCGCCGGTCGCGGTCGAGATCCGGCGCAACGGGCACCGGCTGTTCTCCGCCGCCCTGACCGGCGCCACCCCCGACAACGCGGACTGGATCGCGCGCAAGGCCCGGACCGTGCACCGCTTCGGGCACAGCTCGCTGTACGTCCGGCAGTCCTGGGTGGAGAAGGGCACGACGTTCGAGGAGTCCTCCGGGCTGGACCCCCGGCGGTACGCCGCGCACGGCGGCGCCGTGCCGGTGCTCGTGCGCGACGTCGGCCCGGTCGGCGTCGTCGTCGTGTCCGGGCTGCCGCAGCTGGAGGACCACCGGATGGTCGTCGCGGCGATGCGGGCGCACCTCGGCCGCTGAGTACGGGTCGGTACTGGTACCTGTGGGACCCGTGTCACAGGATGTGCACCGTCGACGGTGACGGCGCCGAGGACGGGACTCCGGAGGTGCGGGGACGTGACGGTGCGCAGTGCGGTCCGCTGGGCCGCGACGCACGGCGCGATGCGGCTGGCGATCCGGGCACGGGCCCGGGCGGGCAACCCCGACGCCGAGGTCCTCCGCGACCCGGTCGTGCGCGAGGACCCCCACGCCCACTACGAGCGGCTGCGCACGCCGGCACCGTTCGCCGGCGGCGCGTTCGCCCGGGTCAGCGTGCACCACGACGTCTGCACCGACGTCCTGCGCAGCGACGACTTCGGCCAGATCGGCGGCAACCGCACCGAGGGCCTGCCGCCGGTGCTGCGGCTGGCGCTGCGCCTGGCCGGCCCCCGGCCCAGCGTCGGGCCGATCGACCCGCCGTCGATGCTCGCCGTCGACCCGCCCGACCACACCCGCTACCGCCGGCTGGTCAGCCGGGCCTTCACCGCCCGGGCGGTGGCCCGGCTGCGCGAGCGCACCGGCGAGATCGCCCACGCCCTGCTCGACGACCTCGAGCGCGAGGCCGCGGCCACCGGCGGGCAGGTCGACCTCGTCGCCCGCTACGCCAGCCTGCTGCCGGTCACGGTCATCTCCGAGGTGCTCGGGGTGCCGGTGGCGATGCGCGAGCAGTTCCTCGCCTGGGCCGACGGCGCCACCCCGAGCCTGGACATGGGCCTGTCCTGGCGCACCCACCGCGAGGTCGAGCGCAACCTCGGCGAGCTCGACGCCTGGTTCCGCGGCCACCTGCGCCGGCTGCGCCGCGAGCCCGGCGACGACCTGCTGTCCGGCCTGGTCACCGCGGCCGACGACGACGGCGCCGCGCTCACCGAGCAGGAGCTCATGGCCACCGCCGCGCTGGTGTTCGGCGCGGGCTTCGAGACGACCGTGAACCTCGTCGGCAACGGCGCCGCGCTGCTGTTCGCGCACCCGGCCCAGCGCCGGCTGCTCGCCGAGGACCCGTCGCTGTGGCCGAACGCCGTCGACGAGGTGCTGCGCCTGGAGTCGCCGGTGCAGCGGACCGGCCGGCGGGCCCGGCGCGCGACCGAGGTGCACGGGGTGCCGATCGCCGAGGGCGACCTGGTGCTGCTGGTCCTCGCCGCGGCCAACCGCGACCCGCGGGTGTTCGACGACCCGCACGCCTTCGACGTCACCCGCCGCAACGCCCGTGACCACGTCGCCTTCTCCAGCGGCATCCACTTCTGCCTGGGCGCTGCCCTGGCCCGGATGGAGGGCGAGGTGGCGCTGCTGGCGCTGTTCGAGCGGTTCCCCGACCTCGCCGCCGCCGGCGCCGGGCGCCGCCGGAGCACGGTCATCCTGCGCGGCTGGGAGTCGCTGCCGGTCACGCTGACCCCGGCGCTGTCCCCCGCCGCCGGCCTCGCCCGTTGAGGGCGCCGCGTAGCGTGCCACCGGTGGAGACCCCGCTGCGGACCTGGGCCGGCAACCTCACCTACCGCGCCGCGCGGGTGCACCGGCCGCGGACGGTGGCCGAGGTGCAGGAGGTCGTCGCCGGCAGCGAGCGGGTCAAGGCCCTCGGCTCGCGGCACTGCTTCAACGACATCGCCGACACCACCGCCGACCTGGTGGTCCTCGACGACCTCGACACCGGCGTCGAGGTCGCGCGGATCGACGACGACGGCGGCGGCGTGCTGTGGGTGCCGGCCGGGATGCGGTACGGCGAGCTGGTCCGGGCGCTGGCCGCGTCCGGGCGGGCGCTGCACAACCTGGCGTCGCTGCCGCACATCACCGTCGCCGGCGCGACCGCGACCGGCACCCACGGCTCGGGCAACCGCAACGGCTCGCTCGCCACGTCGGTGGCGGGGCTGGAGCTGGTGCGTTCCGACGGCGAGGTCGTCGTGCTCGGCGAGGACGACGCCGACCTGCCCGGCGCGGTCGTCCACCTCGGCGCGCTCGGCGTCGTCACCCGGGTCGCGCTGCGGTTCCAGCCGACCTTCGACGTCGCCAACACCGTCTACGTCGACATGACCTGGGACCGGCTGTTCGCCGACCTCGACGGCGTCGCCGACGCCGCCTACAGCGTCAGCGTCTTCACCGACTGGCACCGGGTCACCTCGGTGTGGGTCAAGTCCCGGCCGGAGGACCCGGCGGCACCCGAGGACTTCTTCGGCGCCCGCGCGGCGACCGAGCCGACGCACATGCTCCCGGACACCCCGGTCGAGAACCTCACCCAGCAGCTCGGCGTCCCCGGCGAGTGGCACGAGCGGCTGCCGCACTTCCGCGCCGAGTTCACCCCCAGCAAGGGCGACGAGCTGCAGAGCGAGTGGTTCGTCCCCCGCCGGCACGGCCGCGCCGCCCTCGAGGCGCTGCGCGGGCTCGCCGACCGGGTCGCGCCGCTGCTGCAGGTCAGCGAGATCCGCACCGTCGCCGGCGACGAGCTGTGGCTGAGCCCGGCGTCGGGCGGCGACGTCATGGCGCTGCACTTCACCTGGCTGCCCGACCAGCCCGCCGTGACCGCGGTGCTGCCGGAGATCGAGGCCGCGCTGCGGCCGTTCGGCGCCCGCCCGCACTGGGGCAAGCTGTTCACCACGGAGGCCGCGGAGCTGGCCGGGCTCTACCCGCGGATGGCCGACTTCCGGGCGCTGGTGCGCCGGTACGACCCGCGCGGCGCGTTCCGCAACGACTACCTCGACCGGACGGTCGCCGCGTTCGCCTGAGGGGCCGGCCGGCTCCGGGGGACCGGCCGGCCCCGCCGACGTCAGGCGGTCCGGGACTCGCGGTCGTAGTTGCGGCCGAGGAACTCCGGCACCTTCGCCCACCGGAAGGCGAACACCATCACCAGCAGGGTGGCCACGTAGGGCACCACCAGCAGCACCTGGCTGGGGATGTCGATGCCGGCCACCTCGGCGCGCAGCGCGACGACGTCCATGGCCGCGAAGAACAGGGCGCCGAGGGCGATGAACTGCGGCCGCCACCCGCCGAAGAAGGTCAGGGCGATCGCCAGCCAGCCGCGGCCGCCGACGATGGTGTCGGTGTAGGTCCCGGTGTAGACCAGCGGCAGGTACGCCCCCGCCACCGCCATGAGCGCGCCTCCCGCGGTGGCCGTCCACAGCCGGTTGCGCACCACCGGGATGCCCAGGCTGTCGGCCGCCTTGGGGTTCTCCCCCACCGACCGCAGGTCCAGGCCGGCCCGGGTGCGGTAGAGGAAGAACCACGCGCCGACCGTGAGCAGGGCGGTGAGGTAGACGAGCACGTTGTGGGAGAACAGCGCGGTCCCGAGGACCGGGATGTCGCTCAGCAGCGGGATCTCCAGCCGCGGGAGGGTGTCGACGCGCGGCGTCGTCGCCCCCTGGCCGATGACGATCCGGTACAGCAGCCCCGCGAGGCCCGTGGCGGCGAAGAACAGCGCCAGTCCGACCACGAACTGGTCGAGCCGCAGGATGGTCGTCGCCCACCCCAGGGCGGCGCCGAACACCGCCCCGGTCCCGGCCGCCAGCAGGATGCCGACCGTGGTGCTGCCCGTGCCGTAGCTGACGAGGAAGCCGACGGCCGCCCCGAGGAGCATCACGCCCTCCTGCGACACGCTGAAGACGCCGGTCAGGCCGCCGATCATCGTGCCGAGGGAGGCGAGCAGGTAGGGGACCATGGCCACGACGGTGAGCTGGGCCAGGGACGCGAACTCGGTCATGCCACCCTCCGCGCCAGCCGCCCCGCGATCACGTCGGAGAGCAGCAGGAAGATCAGGATCAGCGCCTCGATGATGAGCACCATCTCGGCCGGGACCCCGACGGTGCGCTGCATGGAGCTCGCGCCCACCTCGAGGATCGCGATGCCGAAGGCCACCACCGGCACCCAGAGCGCGCTGCCCCGGGCGATCAGCCCGATGATGATGCCGAGCAGCAGGAAGTTGGACTGCATGCCCTCGATGGCGCGCCCGTGCACGCCACCCACCTCGAGCGCGCCGGCCAGTCCCCCGAGCGCGCCCCCGACGACCAGCGCGAGGACGGCGACCTTCTCCACCCGGATGCCGTTGATGGCCGCCGCCCGCGGGTTGACCCCCGCCGCCCGCAGATCGAAGCCCGCGGCCGTGCGCCGCATGACCACGACCGTCACCGCCGCCACGAGCAGCGCGAGCAGGATGCCGGCGTGCACGCCCGGCGGCCCGCCCAGGACCGGCAGCTCGGCGCCCTCACCGACCCGCTGCGTGGCCGCCACCCCGGCCGCGGGGTCCGGCCACACCTCGGTCGCGGCGTAGTCGAGCACCTGGAAGGACACGAAGTTCAGCAGGACGGTGCTGAGGATCTCGTTGACCCGGAAGCGCCCCATCAGCAGCGCCGCGATCCCGGCCCAGACCGCGCCGGAGAGCACCCCGGCCAGGACCACCAGGGGCAGCAGGACGGCGGCCGGCAGGTCGGCGTAGACGATCCCCACCCCGGCCGCGGCCGTGGCCCCCACCAGGAGCTGGCCCTCACCGCCGATGTTGAACCGCCCCACCGCGAGCGGGATGGTGAAGCCCAGTGCGAGCAGCGTGAGCGGCACCCACTTGGTCAGCGTCTCGGTGAAGCCGAACCCGGTGCGGAACGACGTGGTCAGGATCGTCCGGTACGCCTCGACGACGTCGTAGCCCAGGGCCGCGATGACGACGCCGGAGACGGCGAAGGCCAGCACGAGCGCGAGCGCATAGGGCAGGAGCCCGCGCAGCAGCCGGGCCAGGGGCCCCGAGGGCGCTGGGGCCGGCGCGTCGGTGTCGGTCAGGACGGGGGCGCTCATGCGTCCTCCTGGACCCCGGCCATGAGGCGGCCGAGCTCGTAGACGTCGTAGTCCCCGCGGGCCCGTTCCCCGACGACCTCCCCGGAGTAGAGGACGACCATCCGATCGGCGAGCAGGCTCAGCTCGTCGAGGTCCTCGGAGATCAGCACGACCGCGCAGCCCCGGTCGCGGGCCTCGTGGACCCGGTCGTAGACGAAGCGGGTCGAGCGCAGGTCCAGCCCGCGGGTGGGGTTCTGCAGCACGAGGACCGCGGGCTCCCGGTCGAAGGCCCGGGCCAGCACCAGCCGCTGGATGTTGCCCCCGGAGAGGTTCCCGGCCAGGGCGTCGGGACCGGGTGCCTTGATCGAGTACCGGTCGATGGTCTCCCGGGCGTGGTCGCGCACCCGCCGCCAGTCGATCAGCCCGGCGCGACGGTGCTCGGCGCGCCTCTGGGCGCCCAGGAGCAGGTTGTCCGCGACGGTGGCCGCCCCCAGGATCCCGTCCCGGTGCCGGTCCTCGGGCACGTAGGCGACCCCCGCGGACAGCCAGCGGTGGGTGGGTGCACCGGCCAGGTCGGTGCCGTCGACGGACACGCGGCCGGCACGGACCGGCCGGACGCCGGCGAGCACCTCCGCCAGCTCGACCTGCCCGTTGCCGGCCACCCCGGCGACACCCAGCACCTCGCCCGCCCGGACCTCGAGTCCCAGCCCGCGCAGCGCCGGGACGCCGTGGTCGTTGTCGGCCGTGACGCCGGAGACGGCCAGCCGCACCCGCCCGGCGTCGGGGCGCCGCTGCTCGGCGGGCGGCGCGGCCGGGGTCTGCCCGACCGCGCCGACCCCGAGGGCCGCCGCGACCTCGGAGGTCCGTTCCGCGGCCAGCTCGCCGACCATGAGGGAGGCCAGGCCGGTGGCGTCGGTCGAGGACCGGGGCACCGTGGCGATCCGCCGGCCGTCGCGCATGACGGAGATCCGGTCGCAGATGGCCAGCACCTCGCGCGCCTTGTGCGAGATGAACACGACGCTGGTGCCCTCGGCGACGATGCCGCGCAGGGAGACGAAGAGCCCGTCGACCTCCTGCGGCGTGAGGTTGGTCGTCGGCTCGTCGAGGACCAGCACCCGGGCCCCGCGGTAGAGGACCTTGAGGATCTCCACCCGCTGCCGCGCGCCCACCGACAGCCGGTCGGTGCGGGCCCGCGGGTCCACCGCCAGGCCGAAGCGGTCGGAGAGCTCGGTGATCCGGCGTGCGGCACCGCGCAGCCCACCGGTCCCGGCGGTGGTCCCCAGCACCACGTTCTCGAGGACGGTGTAGCTCGACACCTGGAGCAGGTGCTGGTGCACCATCCCGATGCCGAGGGCGATGGCGTCGCGCGGGGACCGGATGTGCACGGTGCGGCCGTCGACGCGGACGTCGCCGGCGTCGGCCCGGTACAGGCCGTAGAGGACGTTCATCAGCGTCGTCTTGCCGGCACCGTTGCCCCCGACCAGCCCGTGCACCTCTCCCGGCGCCAGCTCCAGGTCGGCGTCGACGAGGGCGCGGACGGTCCCGAAGGACTTGGTGATCCCGTTCATCGTGAGCGGGCGGTCCCGGCCGGGGGCAGCACCCCCGGCCGGGCCCGCCGCGATGGCGCCGCTCACTCGACCGGGGTCACGTCGCGCTCGACCTCGATCTCGCCGGACCGGAGCTGCTCGACGACCTGGTCGACCTGGTCGATCACGGCCTGGTCGACGTTGGTCGGTGGCTGGAGCGAGATGCCCTGCTCGTAGTCCATGCCGAGGTAGCCGCCGGTCTCGCCGTCCTCCACCGAGGTGAGGATCTCGTCGAGCATCGGCGTGAAGTCGTAGAGCACCGACGTCAGGTAGTGGTCGGGGGCGAGGTTGGACTTGTCGGTGTACTTGGCCGTCATGAGCACGCCCGCGGGGGCGTCGCCGACGCCCTCGAAGGCGCCGACGGCCCCGAGGTTCAGCGAGGTCAGGACGACGTCGTTGCCGTCGGCGAGCAGCTGGCTGGTGAACTGCTGGGCGCGCGTCGGGTCGTTGAAGTCCCCGGTCCACACGGGGGTCAGGGTCGCGGTGGACCCGCTGTCGGCCAGCGCCTGCTCGACCGCGTGCACCTCGGAGTAGGAGAAGGGCAGCGTCACGCCACCGAGGTAGGCGATGCGCCCGCTCCGGCTGGCACCGGCGGCCAGGACACCCAGCGGGTAGAAGGCCAGGTGGAAGTTGCGGTCGAGGACCCAGACGTTGTCGGGGACGTCGGAGGGCTGGGTGTCCTGCTCGGCGATGAAGACGACCTCCGGCGCCTCCTCGGCGACGGCCACCGTGGCGTCGTAGAACTGGCTGCCGTGGGTCCAGATGACGGTGTAGCCGTCGGCGACGTACTCGCGCAGCACCCGCTCGGCGTCGGGCACCTGGACGCTCTCGGAGTAGGTGGTCTCCGCGCCGTGGTCCTCCTCGGCGGCCTGCAGGGCCTGCAGGCCGAGGAAGGTGTAGTCGGCGTCGGTGGTGGTGCCGGAGAAGACGGCGGCGATCCGCGGCGCGTCGCCGTCGCCTCCTCCCCCGCCGCCGCCCCCGTCGCTCGACCCGCCACAGGCGGTGAGGACGAGCAGGGCCGCTACGGCCACGGCACTCGCACTGGTTCGAGGAGATCGCATGGGCGGCACATCCCGTCGTCGACCGGCTGGGAGATCGTGCGGGTATCTCAGCGCTGAGACGTGTGGGACACAACACCCCGCGCCGAGCCGTGATCGAGTCGCAGCCTCGCCGACCGCCCTGGCCCGGCTCAGCCGAGCTCGCGCAGCCGGCCGGCGAGGAACTCCCGCTCGACGGCGTTCTCCGTGAGCAGCAGCGCCTCGGCGTAGGCGTCGCGGGCCTCGGCGACCCGGCCGAGGCGCCGCAGCAGGTCCGCGCGGGCCGCGGGCAGGTAGCCGTAGCCGGCCAGCTGCGGCTCGGCGGCCAGCTCGTCGAGGGCGGCCAGCCCCGCCGCGGGCCCGGACGCGAAGCCGACGGCGACGGCGCGGTTGAGCGCCACGACCGGCGAGGGCCACACCGCGGTGAGGACGCCGTAGAGCGCGACGATCTCCGCCCAGTCGGTGTCGGCCCACGACGGCGACTCGGCGTGCACCGCGGCGATCGCCGCCTGCAGCGCGTACCGCGACGGCGGCCGGGCCCCCAGCGCCTCGCGGACCAGCGCGACGCCCTCGGCGATGGCGGCCCGGTCCCAGCGGGTGCGGTCCTGCTCCTCGAGCAGCAGCAGCCGGCCGTCGGCGCCGGTGCGCGTCTCGCGGCGGGCGTCGGTGAGCAGCAGCAGCGCGAGCAGCCCGGCCACCGCCGGGTCGCCCGGCAGCAGCCGGCGCAGCATCCGGGCCAGCCCGACCGAGCGCTCCACCAGGTCGTGGCGCACCAGGTCCTCCCCGGCCGGGGTGGTGTGGCCGGTGGTGAACAGCAGGTGCACCACCGACAGGACGGCGTCGACCCGCTCGGGCAGCTCCGCGGGCGGCGGCACCCGGTACGGGATGCGGGCGACGGCGATTTTCCTCTTGGCGCGGGTGATCCGCGCGGCCATCGTCGCCGTCGGGACGAGGAAGGCGCGGGCCACCTCGGCGGTGCTCAGCCCGCACACCAGGCGCAGGGTCAGCGCCACCTGCGCGGGGCGGTCCAGCGCCGGGTGGCAGCAGGTGACCACCAGTCGCAGCCGGTCGTCGGGGTAGCCGTGCGCCTCGTCCACCAGCGCCGGCGCGACGTCCTCCTCGACCAGCAGCGGCAGGTGCCGCCGCTCGACGCCGCGGTGCCGCAGCACGTTGAGCGCCCGCCGCCGGGCGGCGGTGGTGAGCCAGGCGCCGGGCCGGGCGGGGACGCCGTGCGCGGCCCAGTCGGTCAGCGCCGCGGCGAAGGCGTCCTGCACGCACTCCTCGGCGACGTCGAGGTCGCGGGTGACGCGCACCGTCGCGGCGAGCACGAAGGCCCACTCGCGACGGTGCGCGTCGGCGACCGCGGCCGCGACGGCGTCGGCGGTCGGGAGGGCCACCTCAGTCGAAGGTCATCACCGGGCGGACCTCGACGCCGCCGAAGCGGGCCGGCACCGTCCGCGCGACGGCCAGCGCGGTGTCGAGGTCGGGGGCGTCGACGAGGTAGTAGCCGCCGAGGGCCTCCTTGGTCTCGACGAACGGGCCGTCGGTGACCTCGCCGCCGCGCACGCTGGTCGCGGTCGTCGTCGGCTCCAGCGCCTCGCCGCCGAGCAGCTTCGCACCCAGCTGCTCGACGCCCGCGGAGAAGGCCTCGTGCTCGGCCATGATCTCGCCGTAGACGTCGGGGGTCGCGGTGGCGTACTGCGCCTCGTCCTCGTAGATCAGGACCAGGTACTTCGTCATGGTGTCCTCCGGGCTCCGGGGGCCCGCCTGCCGGGCCCTCCACCTCTACGACACGCAGCACCGCACCAGATCGACAGCTCGCGCGGAAGGACTTCCGGGCGTCGTCGTATCCGGCATGATCTGACAACCGGACGGCCAGGTTCCGCAGATGTTCTGACGGTGCGCGACGGGTCGGGCACTCCGTAACGTCACTGTCAGCAGTCAGGGCGTACCCGTCCGTCACGCACGGGTCACGCCACCTCCCAGACCCCGAGGAGCCCCCCGTGCCGACCTCCCGCCTCAGCCTGATCACCGAGTCCTCCGCGCAGCCCGACGCGCTCGCCGGCTCGGTCTGGAGCGTCCTGTCAGGCGGCGACGCCACCTGGCGGCTGGACGCGCTGTGCGCCGAGACCGACCCCGAGGCCTTCTTCCCGGAGAAGGGCGGCTCGACCCGCGAGGCCAAGCGCGTGTGCGCCGGCTGCGACGTCCGCACCGAGTGCCTGGAGTTCGCGCTGGCCAACGACGAGCGCTTCGGCATCTGGGGCGGACTGTCCGAGCGTGAGCGGCGGCGGGTGCGCCTGGCCCGCCGCAGCATGCGGCTCAGCGCCTGACCGCCTGCGCGGGGCGGCCCCGGTCCCGCGGGTTACGGTCCGACGCGGGTCCCGTGGCCGGACCACCGCCCGACGAAGGAGCCGCCCGTGGCCGAGGTCGTGCCGTTCCACCACCCGCCGGGGCCGGCGCCCGGCGTCCCCGCGACGGCCGCGCTGCCCACCCGCCGGGTGCTCGACCTGCCGGCCCGCCGGTGAGCTCGCCCGACGTCGGCGCCGCCCGGGTGCAGGCGGTCCTCGACATCCCGCTGCACCGGCACCTGGGCATGCAGCTGCGCGACCCCGCCGACCCGACCGCCGGCATCTGGTTCCCCGTCGGCGCGCCCGCGCAGAACCAGGCGGCGCTGCTGCACGGCGGCGTCGTCTACACCTTCCTCGACGTCGCGGCCTTCCTCGCGCTGCTGCCCTCCCTGGGCGACGCCGAGCACGCGGTCACCCACGACCTCACCGCCTCGCTGCTGCGCCCGGTGCGCGCCGGTGCGCGGGTCGACGTCACCGGCTCGGTGCTGCGCCGCGGCCGCGCGGTGGCGTTCCTGCGGTCCGAGGCGACGGTGGACGGCGCCCTCGTCGCCTCGGCGCAGGTCACGAAGACGATCGTCCCGGCGGGCTGATCCGCGGCGCGGGGCGGCCCCGGCTCACCGGCGCGGGCTCACCACAGCGACGTCACCACAGCGACGTCACCACAGCGACATCGAGCGGCGGAAGATCCCGGCGACGTCCTCGGCGGTGACCTCCCGCGGGCAGGTGGCCAGCAGCCGCTGCTGCTTCATCGTGCCCTCGACCAGGTCGTCGACGTCGCCCTCGTCGAAGCCGACCGCGGCGATCCCGTTGGGGATGTCGATGTCGCGCATCAGGTCGGTGAGGACGGTGGGCAGGAACTCGGCCGGGTCGTCGGGCTGGCCGGCGTTCGGGGCGAGCAGCTGCGCCGCCCGGACGTGCCGCTCGGGCGCGGCCTCGAAGGTGAACCGGAACGCCTCCGGCGCGGTCAGCGCCACCGACATCCCGTGCGGCACCATCGGCTCACCGGCCGGGTAGTCCTTCGGATGGAAGTCCTTCACCTGCCCGGCGATCGGGTAGGCGTTGGCGTGCGGGACGTGCACCCCGGCGTTGCCGAAGCCCATGCCGGCGAAGGTCGCGGCCATCGCCATGTCCCCGCGCGCGGCGGTGTCGTCGCCGTGCCGCACCGCCCGCCGGAACGAGCCCGCGAGCAGCGACAGCGCCTTCTCCGACCACATGTCCGAGATCGGGTTGGACCCGCAGTAGGGCACCCGCTGCTCGGGGGCCTTGCGGTCGTAGGTCGTGTACCAGCGGGCGGTGTAGCTCTCCAGCGCGTGGCACAGGATGTCCATCCCCGCCGCGGCGGTGACCCCGGGCGGCTGGGTGACGGTGAGGTCGGGGTCGATGACGGCGAGGGTGGGCCGCAGCCGCGCGTGGCTGATGCCGGTCTTCACCCGCTGCGCCAGCACGTCCATCACGCAGATGGTCGTGCTCTCCGACCCGGTGCCGGTCGTCGTCGGGACGGCGACGAGCGGCTTGAGCTGCTCGGTGGGCGCCTGCCCCTTCCCCACCGGCACGTTGACGTAGTCCAGGAGCTCGCCGGGGTTGGTGGTGAGCAGGTTGATCGCCTTGGCGGTGTCGATGCTCGACCCGCCGCCGACGGCGACGAACGCGTCCCACGGCCCGGACTCGCGGGCGGCCTCGATCGCCTCGGTCAGGCTGACGTCGGTCGGCTCGACGTGCACGCCGTCGTAGACCCGCGCCTCGATGCCGAAGCGGCCCATCTGGTCGGCGACCCGCTGCGGCAGGCCGGTGGCCGACACCCCAGCGTCGGTGACCACCAGGACCCGCCGCACGCCGAAGCGGCTGAGGTCGTACCCGATCTCCTCCGACGCCCCGCTGCCGAACTTCAGCTGCGGCGCCCCGTAGGTGAACACGGACTCGGCGGTCATGTCGGCCTCCTCGGCTCGGGCGGATCCGGTTGCACGGATCGTTGCACCCTCCTTGTGGCGGGGACCACAGCGCGGCAGGGTCGGGTGCGTCCACCAACCTTCCCCTGGAGGTCAGCCGTGACCGCAGAACCCGAGACCACCGCCGTCCCCGCCCTCGACGACCTGCTCGCCGACTCCCCCACCAACTGGGGCAAGTGGGGCGACGACGACGAGGTCGGCGCCCTGAACTACCTCGGCCCCGAGCAGGTGCTGGCCGCCGTCGGGCTGGTCCGGCAGGGCAAGGTGTTCACGCTGCAGCGGCTGATCGGCGACCCGAAGGGCGACCCGGTGTGGCCCGGCCGCTCCCCCG
This sequence comes from Geodermatophilus sp. SYSU D00698, assembly GCF_054050335.1. Taxonomy (NCBI): domain Bacteria; kingdom Bacillati; phylum Actinomycetota; class Actinomycetes; order Geodermatophilales; family Geodermatophilaceae; genus Geodermatophilus; species Geodermatophilus sp. SYSU D00698. The sequence continues at coordinate 118,688 of NZ_JBJGZD010000007.1, read as the reverse complement.
CCGAGCGCACCCAGATCCTCGACGAGTCCACCTGGGACTCCGACGACGCGCCGCAGTACCCCGGCGGCCTGCACTACGCCGACGACAAGATCAACGCCTTCCTCCAGGGCTCCACGCAGTACGACGGCCTCGGCCACGTCTGGTACGGCGGCAAGCTCTGGAACGGCTACGACGCCCGCACCACCGTCGGCGGCATGGACAAGGCCAGCGTCGAGCCGATCGCGCAGCGCGGCGTCGTCGGCCGCGGCGTGCTGCTGGACATGGCCCGGTTCCGCGGCAAGCCGACCCTCGACAAGGGCGAGACCTTCACCCACGAGGACCTGCTCGCCTGCGCCGAGCAGCAGGGCGTGGAGATCCGCAAGCGGGACGTCCTGATCATCCGGACGAACTTCCTGCAGCTGTTCTTCGACCAGGGCGACGCCTTCTACGACGGCTTCAACGAGCCCGGCCTGGTCTACAGCCCGGAGCTGGTGCGGTGGTTCCAGGACATGGAGATCCCCAACCTGGTCACCGACACCATCGCCAACGAGGTCACCACCGACCCGAACAACGGCGTCGCGCTGGTGCTGCACAACGCGCTCATGCGCAACCTCGGGGTCACCCTCACCGAGATCGCCGACCTCGAGGCGCTGGCCGCCGACTCCGCCGAGGACGGGCAGTACGAGGGCCTCTACGTCGCCGCGCCGCTCAAGGTGCACAAGGCCAGCGGCTCGCCGGTCAACCCCGTCGTCCTCAAGTGAGCCCGTCGTGAGCGTCTACGACGACCGCCCCTGGCTGGCGCTCTACGGCGACCAGCCGCCGGACTACGACATCGAGTTCGGCGACGCCCTGTCGATGTTCCGCGCCGGCGTGCAGCGCGACCCCGACGGCGACGCGCTGCGCTACTTCGACGGCACGGTCGTCCGCCGGGACCTCGACGCGATGACCGACGCGATGGCCGCCGGGCTGCTGGAGTCCGGCTTCCGGCCGGGTGACCGGCTGGCGGTCTACCTGCAGAACGTGCCGCAGTTCGTCGTGGCCATGGTCGCCACCTGGAAGGCCGGCGGCGTCATGGTGTCGATCAACCCGATGAGCCGGGCGCGGGAGCTGTCCTACCTGCTGGCCGACTCCGGCGCGACGGTGCTGCTGTGCCTGGACACCCTCTACGACGAGGTCGCCCGCGACGTCGTCCCGGGCACCGACGTCCGCCTGGTGCTCACCACCAGCGGCCTGGACCTGCAGACCCGCGACGACGAGCGGCTGTTCGCCGGCGTCACCAGGCAGCGGCACGAGGGCACCACCGACCTGCTCGAGTTCGTCGAGCGGTACCGCGGGCAGACCCCGCCGCCGGTGGAGCTGGGCCCCGACGACGTCGCGTTCCTGACCTACACGTCGGGGACGACGGGCGTGCCCAAGGGCGCGATGAACACCCACCGCAACGTCTGCTTCACCGCGCAGGTCTACCGCGACTGGACCCACGCCGGGCGGGACGGCGCGATCTTCGGCATCGCGCCGCTGTTCCACATCACCGGCCTGATCGGCCACGTGGCGGTGAGCATGCTGGTGCCGGCGCCGCTGGTGCTGGCCTACCGGTTCGAGCCGCAGGTGGTGCTCGACGCGTTCCTCGAGCACCGGCCGGCGTTCACCATCGGCGCGATCACCGCCTTCAGCGCGCTGCTCAACGCCCCGGGGTTCCGCAAGGAGCACTTCGACTCGTTCACGTCGGTCTACTCCGGCGGGGCCGCGATCTCCCCGGCCGCCGAGCGCGGGTTCTTCGAGGCCACCGGCAAGCAGGTGCACAACGCCTACGGCCTCACCGAGACGACGTCGCCGATGACGGTGACGCCGTTCGGGTCGCCGTCGCCGGTGGACCCGAACTCGGGCGCACTGTCGGTGGGCGTGCCGGCGCCGAACACCGTCGTCCGCATCCAGGGCGACGACGGGCAGGACCTGCCGCTGGGCGAGGTCGGCGAGATCGTGGCCGAGGGCCCGCAGGTGGTGGCCGGCTACTGGGGCAAGCCCGAGGAGACGACGACCAACCTGCCCGGCGGGGCGCTGAGGAGCGGCGACGTCGGGTTCATGGACCCGCAGGGCTGGGTGTTCATCGTCGACCGCAAGAAGGACATGATCAACGCGTCCGGTTACAAGGTGTGGCCGCGCGAGGTCGAGGACGTCCTGGCCGAGCACCCCGCCGTCCGCGAGTCCGCCGTCGTCGGCGTGCCCGACGAGAAGCGCGGCGAGACGGTCAAGGCGTTCGTCAGCCTCAGGCCGGGGGCCAGCACCACCCCGGAGGAGCTGATCGCGCACTGCAGGGAGCGGATGGCCGCCTACAAGTACCCGCGCAGCGTGGTCGTGCTCGACGAGCTGCCGAAGACGGTCACCGGCAAGATCCTCCGCCGCGAGCTGCGGGGGACGTGAGCGGGCCGGGTCCCCGCCCCGCCCCGGGCGGGGACCCGGTCACCGCACCGGCGCGCCCGGCCGGCGCGACCACGTGGGCCGGGCGGCCCGGATCCCGGCCGCGCCGGTGCCCACGACCGCGACCAGCAGGGCCACCCAGGCCCACAGCCACGGGTCGTCGGCCTCGACGTCGCGGCGGTACCAGAGCACCACCACGAGCTCGAGCGCGCCGAACACGGTGTAGGTGACCGCCGCGACGCCCAGCCGGTCCAGGTCCCGCTCGCGGACCGACAGCGCCGCGGCGAACCCGAGGGCGAGCAGCCAGGCGCCGATCACCTGCGAGCTCAGCGGCGTGATCTCCCACGGCCAGAACGACGTGACGGTCTCCACGTGGTGGTGCACGGTGAGCCCGCCGGCGAACAGGACCGCGCCCGCCGCGGCCAGCAGCGCCCCCTCGACGAGCAGCAGCGCGGTGAGCCGGGCCGGCATCGGCAGCCGCACGGGCGGGCGCCGGCCCCGGCGGACCTCCTGCCCGAGGACCACCGCCAGGCACAGCGCCGGGACGACGAGGTAGACGGCCAGCCAGACCCAGGCCGCCGCCCGGGCGACCGGCCCGCCGGTGAGCAGGTGCAGGCGGTGGGTGTGGATCAGCGTCGCGGCGCAGGTGAGGACGGTGAACAGGGTGACCGTGAGGACCGGCACCCGGATCCGGCTCCACCGGTCCTGCCGGAGGGAGAGGACCGACAGCACCGCGCCGGCGGTGTAGGCGGCGCCGAGGAACGCGGCCGTCGCCTCGGTGCGGATGGACCAGGCCCAGAAGCGGTCGGCGACGTCGGCGAGCAGCAGCAGCTCGGAGACGGCGAGCAGCGTGAGCGCGAGGAAGGCCGTCAGCAGCCACCGGGTGCCGGGGCGGACCTCCTCGGCGGGGTCCGGCGTCCGCGGTGCGACGGGTTCCATCGGCTGCCGCCTGTCGGTCGTGCCCGGCCCGCGACGGGGTCGGCTGGGCGCGCACCGGCGCCGGACCCCGGACCGGCGACCCAGGCTGGCACGGCGTCCGCGCCGGGTCGAGGGCCCATCGGCTCCGGCTCCTCAGCCGGCGGCGCGCACGTTCTCCGTCCACACGTCCCAGCCGAGCCGCACGACCAGCGCGGTGACCACGACGAGGAACACGACGCGGATGAACCCGGTGCCGCGGGAGGTCGCCGTCCGGGAGCCGACGTAGCCGCCGAGCGTGTTGGCCGCGCCCAGGCACAGGCCCAGGCCCCAGACGACCGACCCGTGCGGCACGAAGAACGCCAGCGCGCCGAGGTTGGTCGCGACGTTGACGATCTTCGCCTTGGCGCTGGCGTTGAGGAAGTCGTAGCCCAGCAGCGACACCAGGGCGAACACGAGGAACGAGCCGGTGCCGGGGCCGAGGACGCCGTCGTAGAAGCCGATCACCGCCCCGACGGCGAGCGCGGTGCCGTGGTGGCGGCGGCCGGTGTGCCGCAGCGCCGTCACCTCCCCCAGCGCCGGGCGGAACGCGGTGAACAGCGCGATGCCGACCAGCGCCACGACGATCACCGGCTTGAACACCGCGGCCGGCAGCAGGGCCGCCACCGACGCCCCGCAGGACGAGCCGACCAGGGCGACCGCGGCCATGGGCAGCGCCGTCCGCAGGTCCGGGTGCACCCGCCGCTGGTAGGTGACCGCGCTGGTGGTGGTGCCGAACACCGACGCCAGCTTGTTGGTGGCCAGCGCCTGCACCGGGGCCAGGCCCGGCACCAGCAGCAGCGCGGGCAGCTGGATCAGCCCGCCGCCGCCGACGACGGCGTCCACCCAGCCGGCGGCCAGCGCCGCGACGAGCACGAGGGCGAGCAGGGAGGGCGTCAGGCCCTCCGGCAGGAGCAGGTCAGTCACGCGTGCGTCCCGGGGCGGTCACGGACAGCCAGCCTCCCCGACGCCGGAGGGGACCGGACGGCCGGGTCCGGGGAGCCGCGTTGCGGCCGGTCGCGTCCGGCGGTGCGATGGTGCGATGACAGGGGGTGGAGCGCGCACCCGGCAGCCGCCCGTCGGCGCGGCGGCCGACGCACACTCGCCGCACCGGCTCACCGCCCGCGACTGGCGCCGGGTGCTGCGCCGCGTCGCGCGCCACGTGCTCAGCGACCGGCTCATGGTGCAGGCGTCGGCGGTGGCGTTCTTCGCGCTGCTGTCGGTGGCGCCGGTGCTGGTCACGGCGGTCTCGGTGTACGGCGTCGTCAACACCCCGCAGGACGCGCTGCACCAGCTGTCCGGGGTGGCGGGGATGCTGCCGGAGGACCTGCGGTCGCTGGTGGTCGACCAGCTGACGACGATCACCACCGCCTCCACGCACGTGAACACCTGGCGCGGGCTCGGCGGCCTGGCCGCGGCGCTGTGGACGGCGACGACCGCGATGACCTACCTGATCGACGGGCTGACCCTCGCGTACCACGAGACCGAGACCCGGGGCTTCCTCCGCCGCAGCGCGCTGGCGCTCGTCCTCGTCCTCGGCGGCGCGGTCCTGCTCGGCGGGATCATCGCCGGCGCCGGCGAGGTCTCGGGTGCGCTCGCCGGGGCACCGGGCGCCGTCCGTGACGTCGCCCCCGTGCTGACGTGGGTCGCCGCGGCGGTGCTGATGAGCGCGGTGCTCGCCGTCCTCTACCGGTTCGGCCCCGACCGCAGGCAGGCCCGGTGGCGGTGGATCACCCCCGGAGCGGCGCTGACCACCGGGCTGTGGCTCGCGACGACGATCGGCTTCTTCGCCTACGTCCGCAGCCTGGGCGACTACTCCGCGACGTACGGCTCGCTCGCCGGCGTGGCCATCAGCATGTTCTGGCTGTGGACGACGGTCTTCCTCGTGCTCGTCGGCGCGGTCGTCAACGCCGAGACCGAGCGGCAGACCGCCCGGGACTCCACCGTGGGCCCCGAGCGGCCGCTCGGCGAGCGCGGCGCGGTGGTCGCCGACAGCGCGCCGCCCTACCCGGGCGAGCGCTGAGGGCGGTCAGAGGTAGTTGACGTGCACGTGGTCGAAGTGGTTGGCCGTCGTGCCGCCGCGGTCCTCCATCGTCTGCCACGACCCGTTCGGCGAGGACAGCATCCGCTGCTCCCAGATCAGGTAGTCGACGCCGAGCTCGTCCCAGTGCGCGCGGTGGTAGGCGACGATCGCGTCGCCGAGGGCGGCGTCGGTCATGACCATGTAGTCCAGCGCCCTGCCGGAGGGGTGGCCGCCCGGGTCGGCCGCGCTGGCGCGGGTGCCGCCCAGGGTGATCGCGTCCGCCCCCGGCACGTTGCTGACGACGGCGTCCGCGGCGGCCTGCACCTGCGGCTCGACCGGACCGGTGCTGTTGGTGATGCGGGCGACGGCCGAGACGACGGTGGTGCCCGCGGTCTCCGCCGGGCCGGCCTCCTCCTCGGCCTCGGCGGCCTCGGCGGCCTCGGCGGCTGCGGCGGCCTCCGCCGCGGCGGCGGCCTCGGCGGCCGCGGCGGCTGCGGCGGCCTCCGCGGCGGCGCGGGCGGCGGCCTCGGCCTCGGCCCGCTGCCGGTCGACGGTGGCCTGGTCGGCGGCGGCCTGCGACTGCTGGGCCGCGGTCTCGGCGGCCTCCCGCGAGCTGCGGGTGGCGGCGAGGTCCTCGAGCGGCGCCAGGTCCGGCGGGGCGGTGGCGGTCACCGGGCCGGACTGCGCCGACAGCCCCAGCGCCTCGGCGACGGCGACCGACCCGCTCGCCGTCCCGGCCTCGGCGGTGGCGGCCGGCTGCGGGCCGACCAGGACGTTGACCAGGACCGCGCCGGCGGCGGCGACGCCCAGGTACAGGCCCGGACGGCGGTGCGCGGCCGGCGGGCGGCGGCGGTCGGAACGGTCTGCGGACGCGCCGGGGCGGCCGGGGGTGGTGCTCGAGGGCATGGGTGCAGGTCTCCCGTCAGCCGCCTGCCGAGTTAGCTGACGGGTTCGGGCGGGAAGCAGCCCTACCCGCCCGGACGCACGGGTCCGGTGCGGGATTCACCCCAGTACTGCGGTGGGTCCCCGGCTCGCCCAGGGGGCGACTCGGCGGCGACCGCCCGGGTCCCCTGGCGGGGACGGGGCCGGACGGCCTCGGCCACGGTAACGGCCGTTACCCGTCCGTGACAAACCGCGGCCGCGTTCCGTGGCGGGGACCACACGCCGGTCAGGGGCGGGTGCGCAGCCGCCCGACGACGCGCAGCGGCAGGCGCAGCCACCACCCGGTCACCCGCCAGGGCAGGACCGCGGCGGCCCGGACGCCGCGCGCGCCGAGGGCGGCGAGGTCGGCCCACTCGGCCGGCCGCGGCGCCGGGGCGGCCGGCGCGGCGGAGGGGGGCGGCCCGGCGGGGGTCGGCTCCTCGTCCTCCTCCGGCGTCCCGCCGGAGGCCCCGTCCGACGGCGCCACCACCGACGGACCGGCGGGCTCCCCCGGGTCCTCCTCGGGCACGAGGACGTCGAACGCGGTCCGGCGGCGCGGGGCGCGCAACGAGTCGAACGACGGGATCGCCGGGGACGGCGGCGCGTCGTCCTCGTCGGGCAGCGGCCACAGCCCCACCGCCACGGGCTCGGGGACGACCGCGCGGACGGCGGCCACCATCGCCGGCCCCAGCCCGGGGACGGCGGCCAGCTCGCGGCGGGTCAGCGCGGACAGCTGCTCGACGGTGGTGATCCCGGCGCGGGTCAGCGCGCCCACCGCCCGCGCGGGCAGACCCAGCTCCCGGACGCTCCCCGTCGGCTCGACCCGCGACCTCGTCGACATGGCGTCGGACCCTAGCCCCGGGTTCACCGGGACGGTCCCGCCGGGGAGCCGTCCCAGGCCGGTTCCGGCGGGACGGTCCCGCCGGCGCCGGCGTCCGGGGCCGGGGAGGTCGCCGGCGCCCCACCGGTCGACGTCGTCCCCGCGTCCGGGGCCGGGGACTCCCCCGTCGCCGGCGGGGCGGTGTCCCCGGGCGTCCCGGTCGCCGGCGCCGGCGGTTCCGGCGTCGTGCTGCCGGACGGGGTGCTCTCCGGGGCCTCGGGCGTGCTCTCCGGCGCCGTGCCCGCGGACCCGGGGCCCTCCGCCGTGGTCGCCTCGGGCGTGGTCGCCTCGGAAGCGGGCGCCTCGGGGGTCGTGACCTCGGGGGTCGTGACCTCGGGGGTCGTGACCTCGGGGGTGGTGGCCTCCGGGCCCGGGGCCTCCGGCGTCGGGGTCCCGGGGGTGCTGCTGTCCGCGGCGGGCGCCTCCGGCGTCGCCGCGGGGGCCTCCGGCGCGGACCCACCGGACGGGCCGGGCCCGGCGGCGGGCGCCTCGGGCTCGGGCACCGCGGTGTCGGGTGCGACGGCGGCGACCACCTGCACCCGGTCGCCGGCGGCCAGCTCCACGTCCACCGGGTCCAGGCCGACGACGGTGCCGGGAGCCGCGTCCGGGGTCTGCTCGCCGCGCTGGCCGACGGTGAGACCGAGGGCGGTCAGGTCGTCGGTGACCTCGGCCACCGGGCGGCCGAGGAAGTCCGCGGCCCGCAGCACGATCCCGGCCTGCTGCGTCTCGGCGGCGTCGGCCACCGGCACGTCACCGGCGCGGGTCGTGGTGAACAGCACGCCGCCGACGACGAGCGCGACCAGCAGCAGCGGCAGCAGGACCAGCGCCCGCCGGCGCCGGCGCGGCTCCGGCCCGGGGACCGGCGCGGGCTCCGGGACCGGCCCGGGGACGGGGGCGGCGGCCGCCACCGGGCGGGTGGGCGGCACGGGGGCGGCCCGGGGGTCCAGGGCCTCCTCGACCGCGGCCAGGAAGGCGGCGCCGTCGGGCAGGCGGGCGCCGGGGTCCTTGGTCAGCGCGGCACCGATGAGCTCCTTGACGTCGGGCGGCAGGTCGTCGGGCAGCGGCTCGGGCTGCTCGCGGACCTGCTTGAGCGCGACGGTGACCGGGTTGGTGCCGGTGAAGGCGGCGTGGCCGGTCAGCGACTCGTAGCCGACCAGGCCGAGGGCGTAGACGTCGCTGGCCGGGCCGACCCGCTCGCCGGCGGCCTGCTCCGGGGACATGTACTGCGCGGTGCCGATGACCTGGCCGGTCTGGGTGAGCGGCACGCACTCGGCCGACCAGGCGATGCCGAAGTCGGTGAGCTTCACCCGCCCGTCGGGCCGCACGAGGATGTTCGAGGGCTTGACGTCGCGGTGGACGACGCCACCGCGGTGCGCCTCGGCGAGGGCGGCCGCGGCCTGGCGCAGCACCGAGAGGGCGGCACCGGGGTCCAGCGGGCCCTCGGTCTCGATGAGGGTGGACAGCGGCGCCCCCTCGACCAGCTCCATCACCAGGTAGGCCAGGTGCTCGCCGGTGGCGTCGTCGGTGCCCTCGCCGTAGTCCAGGACGGTGGCGATGTTGGGGTGGGTGAGCGCCGCCGCGTGCCGGGCCTCGTTGCGGAAGCGGGCGAGGAAGGTCGGGTCGTCGGCGTACTCGCTGCGCAGCACCTTGACCGCGACCGGCCGGGCGAGCAGGTGGTCCCGGCCCCGCCAGACCAGGCCCATGCCGCCGGTGGCGATGACCTCCTGCAGCTCGTAGCGGTCCCCCAGGGTCCGGCTCCCCCGCTGCACCGTGGTCACTGCCCGACTCCGTCCCGTCCGACGCGGGCGGGTGCGCCCCGCCTCCTCCGGCCCCCACCGGGAGCTGCGCGGCCGCTCCCCCTGCCGGGTGGGCGACCCCGGGTGGGTTCCCGTCCGGACGCCCCGTCAACCACCGGACCGCCCACGGCGGCTCCCCCGGACGCGTGCCGGTGCTCGCGCGGCCGGACTCCGGTCCGCCAGGATCCGGGCGATCCGCGGCGACGGGGCCGCGGCCGTTCCGGAGGTCGCCCGTGGACTCGGCCCTCAGCACCGTCGCCCTGCCCGCCGCCCTGGCCGTGATCATGTTCGGGCTGGGGCTGTCGCTCACCGTCGACGACTTCGCGCGGGTCACCCGCCGGCCGCGCGCCGCCGTCGTCGCCCTCGGCCTGCAGCTGCTGGTCCTGCCGGCCCTGTGCTTCGGCCTCGTGGTGGCCACCGGCCTGGAGCCCGTGCTGGCGGTGGGGATGGTGCTGCTGGCCGCCTCGCCCGGCGGGACGACGGCGAACCTGTTCAGCCACCTGTTCCGTGGCGACGTCGCGCTCAACGTCTCGCTGACGGCGGTCAACTCGCTGCTCGCCGTCGTGACGCTGCCGCTGGTGACCAACCTCGCCGTGACCGTCTTCGACCCGCCCGGCGCCGGGTCGATCGGCCTGCAGTTCGGCAAGACCGTGCAGGTGTTCGCGATCGTGCTGGTGCCGGTGGCGCTCGGCATGCTGGTGCGGCGGGCGGCGCCGGCGTTCGCCGAGCGGATGGACCGGCCGGTGCGGGTGCTGTCCGCGGTCGTGCTCGCCCTGGTGATCGCCGGGACCGTGGTGGCCGAGCGGGAGGACGTGGCCGGGTACCTGCGCGAGGTCGGGCTGGTCGCGCTCGCCTTCTGCGCGCTCAGCCTGCTGGCCGGGTTCGCCGTGCCGCGCGCGCTCGGCGTCGGCCACCGGCAGGCGGTCGCCTGCGCCTTCGAGATCGGCGTGCACAACAGCACGCTGGCGATCACGGTGGCGATCAGCGTCCTCGGCAGCGTGGAGCTGGCCGTCCCGGCGGCGGTCTACGGGGTGCTGATGTTCCCGGTGGCCGCGCTGGCCGGCTGGGCGATGACCCGGTCCTCCCGGTCGGGCGCGCCGGAGCGCGTCGCGTCCTGACCCGGCCACCGGCGGGCCAGGGCCGGGACGACCTCCGCGCCGGCGGTGCCGGCCGCGGCCCAGCCGAGGACGACCAGCCAGGACAGCGGGTCCAGCGGGGTGCAGCCGAAGAACCGGCTGAGCCCGGGGGTCTGCACGACCGCGGCCAGGGCAACCAGCGACCCGGCCGCGGTGGCCAGCACCAGCGGGCTGCGCCGCCCGGCCCAGGCGGTCTGCCCGAGCTGGGTGGCGATCAGCGCGGCGAGCCCCATCGTGCTGGCCCGCCGGCGCAGGCCGGTGACGCGGCCGGTGGCCCACGCGCCGGTCGCGCCGGCGGCGGTGGCCACCCCGCGGACGGCGACCAGGCGGCGCACCGCGTCGGCGAAGCCGCGGTACGGGCCGGCGAGCAGCACCGGGGCGAGCGGGTGGCCGGCCAGCGGCCCGCCGTCCGCGGCCGGGGCGGCCGCCCGCGGGCGGGCCACGGCGACGGCCAGCGCCGGGAACATGTCGGTGAGCAGGTTGACCAGCAGCAGCTGCCGGGTGCCCAGCGGCGCGCGGCCGCCCAGCGCGGAGCCGAGCACGGTGAACGCGACCTCGCCGGCGTTGCCCCCGACGAGGATGGCGACGGCGTCCCGGACGCGGGACCACAGCGCGCGGCCCTCGGCGACGGCGTCGACCAGCCGGGTCAGGTCCCGGTCGGTGATCACGAGGTCGGCGGCGCTGCGGGCGGCGGGCGACTCGGCGCCGGCCACCCCGACCCCGACGTCGGCCAGCCGGATCGCGGCGGCGTCGTTGATGCCGTCGCCGGTCATGGCCAGCGTGGCGCCGGCGCGGCGCAGGGCGCCGACGAGCAGCACCTTCTGCTCCGGCGTCAGCCGGGCGAACACCGCCGCCTCGCGCACCAGCGCGGTCCGCTCGGACTCCGACGCCCGCGCCAGCTGCGCGCCGGTGACCACCCGGCCGGCGTCGGGGACCCCGGCCTCGGCGGCGATCGCGGCGGCGGTCTCCGGGTGGTCGCCGGTGGCCACGAGCACCCGGACGCCTGCCGCGGTCAGCTGCTCGACCGCCGCGGCCGACGAGCCGCGGACGGTGTCGGCCAGGCCCACCAGGCCGCGCAGGGTCAGCCCGGTCGCCGCCGCCTCGAGGTCGTCGGGCCGGCCGTCCACCGCGCGGTCGGCGACGGCGAGCACCCGCAGCCCGTCGCAGGCCAGCTCCCGCACCCGGTCCGCGGCGTCGCCCGGGTCGGTGCACAGCCGCAGCACGACCTCCGGCGCGCCCTTGACCACCAGCCGGCCCGAGCGCAGCGCCGCCGAGAACCCGCGGCCGGTGGCGAAGGGCACCGAGGCCTCCGGCTCGCCGCCGCCGGCCATGCCGCGGTCGGTGGCGGCGGCGTCGACGGCGCGGTCGGTCTCGTGCGCGTCGGTGTCGCCGGCGCCGATCCCGGCCGCGGCCAGGCGCAGCAGGCCGTCCTCGCCGTCGTCCGGACCGTCCCCGAGGGGCAGCAGCCGGGCCACCCGCAGCCGGTTCTCGGTCAGCGTGCCGGTCTTGTCGAAGCAGACGGTGTCCACCCGGCCGAGCGCCTCCAGCACCCGGGCGCTGCGCACCACCACCCCGTCCCGCGACAGCCGCCGGGCCGCCGCCTGCTGGGCGACGGTCGCGACCAGCGGCAGCCCCTCGGGGACGGCCGCGACGGCGACCGCGACCCCGGAGCTGACCGCCTCGCGCAGCGGCCGCCGCCACAGCACGCCGAGGGCGGCGACGGTCCCGCCGCCGGCCAGCGTCAGCGGCAGCACCGAGCGGGTGAGCTCGGCCAGCCGGGCCTGGACGCCGGCCGGCGGCGCCCCGCGCCCGGCCGCCCGCGCCGCCCGGCCCGCCTGGGTGGCCGGGCCGACGGCGACGACGACCGCGCGGCCGGTGCCGGCCACGACGGTCGTGCCGTCGAAGAGCATGCAGCGCCGGTCGGGCACCTCGGCGCCCGGCGTCGGGGCCACCGACTTGGCCACCGCGAGGGACTCGCCGGTGAGGCTGGACTCGTCGGCCTCGAGGTCCTCGGCGGCCAGCAGCCGCGCGTCGGCGGTCACCACGTCACCGGAGCCGACGAGGACCACGTCACCCACCCGCAGCGCGCTCGACGGCACCTCCTCCTCACCGCCGTCGGCCTCCCGGCGGACGCGGGCGTCCTGCTGCAGCAGCAGTGAGGCCAGCGCCGTCTCCGCGCGCATCCGCTGCGCCGCGCCGAGCAGCGCGTTGCCGACCGTGACCCCGCCGACCAGGAACGCGTCCGCGGTCTCGCCCAGCACGGCGGTGGCGCCGGCGCCGGCGCCCAGGACGGGGGTGAGCGGGTCGGCGAGCTCCGCGGCGACGGTGCGGCCGAACCGGACGGGCACCCGGACCACGGCCGTGCCGCCCACCCGCCGCCACGCGCGGGTCAGCGGGCCGGGCGGGGCGTCGCCGTCCCGGGGCAGGTCCGCCAGCCGGCGCAGGACGTCGTCGGGGTCGAGGGCGTGCCACGGCGTGTGCACCGACGGGGGCGGCGGGGGCCGGCGGGCGGCGCGGACCGCCGTCACGGTGCCGTCGAGCATCGTCCACAGCGTCGCGGACTTGCCCGGGGTCGTCGCCCGCCGCTGCCCGCCGCGGGCCGAGCCGACGGCGGCCAGCAGCCCGCCCAGCACGTTGCCGGTGACCGCGCTCTGCACCGACCGGCGGGCCAGCCGCCGCGCGTCGGTCACGGCCCGCACCACCCGGCAGGCGTCGGCCAGGCCGGTCCCGGTCACCAGGTCCGCCGCCCAGGCCGGCGCCCGGTCGGGCCGCACGGGGGCCACCGCGACGTCGGCGGCCAGCAGCGCGGCCGCGTCGGCGGAGGAGACCAGCAGCACCCCGTGCCCGTCGGCCTGCAGCCGGCGGACGACGCCGGCCAGCGGCTCGTCCGCGGGCGCGATCTCCCCGGCGACACCGGCGATCTCCCGGCTGCCGGCGTGCGCGGTGAGCACCAGGCGTGCGCCGGTGCCGGCGGCGGCGGTCAGCAGCGCCTCGGCGTGCGGGTCGAGCTCGGGGGCGACCAGGACGGTGCCCACCCGCCGGCGCCCGGCGTACAGCGTGCGCAGCGCCGCCCCCGGCGCGTCCGGCGCTCCCCGCGGCGGGCCGAGCCGGGTGCCGCCCGCGCCGTCGCCGTCGGCCAGCAGCCGCGCCGCCGCCGTCCACACGGCGGCGGTGTCCCACCCGTCGGCCTCGGCGGTGGCCTCCAGGACGACCGGCGGGCCGGTGCACAGGGTCGCCCCGTCGACCACCACGCAGTCGACGCGGTCGAGCCGGCGGTAGGCCGTGCCGTCCAGGGGCAGCACACCCGCGCGGCACAGCAGCCAGTCGAGGGTGGCGGCGAAGGACTCGCGGCCCGCCAGCGCGGCCCTGGGCGTGAGCGCCTTGACCAGGTCGGCGGCGCGGCCGGGGCGGCCGGTCAGGGCGAGGACGGCCAGCACGGCGCCGGTCGTCGTCGGGCCCATCCGGCCCTGGTAGCGGTCGACCGCGCCGGGCGGGAGGGGCACCGGCCGCTCCCCGGCGCGGGCGGCCGGGGCCGGGTCCTCCGGCTCGGTCCCGTCCGGCTCGGGCCGGCACAGCTGCTCCTCCCGGCGCCGCCACACCTGCCGCCGGGCCCGGACCTCGAGCACCTGCTGGGCGGAGGCGGCCGCGTTGAGCGCCGGGACGACCGGGCTCTGGGTGGCCGAGTGCAGCACGGCGGAGAGCCCCTCGAGGACCAGGCGGGTGCCGTACCGGCCGATCCGCCGGGCGAGCAGCTCGGTGATCCAGTCCTGCGTGTCGACCAGCGTGACCGCGAGCGTGGCGTGCCGCGACAGGGCGGGGATCGGCAGCGCCCGGGCGGTGAGCGCGGTCAGGACGCCGAGGGCGTCCACCGCCAGCGCCGTCGCCGTCGCGAGGAGCGGCTCGAGGTCGGCGGGGTGGTCGGCCGGCTCGCGCAGGACGTCCCGCCGGTCGCCGGCGTCCTGCAGCGTGCGCACCGTCCCGACGACGTCGTCCACGCCCACCCGCCGCGTGTCGACGGCGACCAGCGCCCGGCCGAGGACCTCGTTGACCGTGGCCCACTGCACGCCCTCGAGCCGCTCGAGGCGCGCGCGCAGCGTGCGGCCGGCGTCGGGCGGCGCGCCGGGGGCGCACTCGGGCAGCTCGACCTGCACCAGGTCCCCGTCGGCCCACACCCGCGGCGTGTGCCGCCCGCCGTCGGGCTCGAACATGCCGGCGGCGACCCGCGCGAGCTCCCGCAGCCGGCCGGTGGGCAGCGGGTCGGCGCCGGTGAGCAGCGTGCCGGCGGCCCGGACGCCGGAGACGGCGGCCTGGGTGAGGTCGACCGGCCGGCCGGTGACCCGGCTGGTCAGGTCCTCCGCCGTGCGCACCGCGGCGCGGGTGGAGACGCCGAGCAGGCCGGCGGTGAGCACGGCCGGCGCGGCGGCGACCTGCGCGCCGGTCACCGCGAGGCGCGCCGTGGCGGCCAGGGCGCGCCGGGCGGTGGCGGCTCGGTGGAGGACGCTCATCCCGGGGCTCCCCCCTGCGCGACACCTGCTGTCCGCCCATCGTCCACCTCGGAGTGACGGACGTCACGACCCCGGACCGGTACGCGTCGGTCCGCTCCGGCCGGGCGTCAGTCCGCCGCGCCGCGCCAGCGCAGCACCTCCAACGCCGCGGCCACGCCGAGGACGTTCTCGGCCAGCGGCCGGGGCAGCAGCTCGTCGGCGCGGGCCAGCCGGCGCAGCACGGTGTTGCGGTGGGTGTACAGCCGCTCGGCGGTGCGGGAGGCGTTGCCGAGCTCCCGCACGTAGGTCAGCACCGTCTCGCGGGTGTCGGGGTCGGCGGTGGCCAGCCGGCCCAGGGTGCCGGCGAGGAACTCCTCGAGCTGGGTCGGCTCGGTGGTCAGCAGCGCCACCAGCTGCACGTCCTCGTAGCGGGCCACCTGCTGCGGGGAGGTCAGCCGCGCCAGCATCCGCTGCGCCGTCGCGGCGTCCAGGTGGCTGCGGCGGAAGCCGTCGACGTCGCGGCCCGGCCGGCCCACCGCCACCCGGACGTCGGGGTGCGCGGCCAGCGGCCCGGCCAGCTCCGCCGCCCGCGGCGCGGTGCCCACCGGCAGCCACACCCACAGCGCGGCCGCGCTGGCGACGACGGTCAGCCGCCGGGTCGCGCCGGCCGCCCGCATGACCGCCTCCGCGGCGGCCTCCAGCTGGCCGGGCGCCGCGCTGCCGGACCCGGTCCACACGACGGCGGCGGTGTGCGGACCGGTCAGCCCGTAGCCCAGCTGCGCCTCCGCGCGGGCCCGGCCGATCGGCGCGCCCTCCAGCAGCAGCGTGACCGTGGCCCGGCGCTCGGCGTGCGCGCCGCGGGTGAGCTCGGCCCGCTCGGCGGCCATCCGCTCGGACAGCGCCGCGACCGTGTCGTCGATGAACGTGGTGATCGACAGCGCCGACACGTCGAGCAGCTCGCGCAGCTCGGCCGGGTCGCCGGTCAGCTCGAAGCAGATCTCCATCCACCGCCGCCAGGCCACGCCCTGCGCCGTCCGGTAGGCGTCCAGCCCGCTCTGGTCCAGCCCGCGCCGGACCAGGTCGCGGGCGGCGTCCAGCACCTCCCCGCCGGTGTTGGCCGGCACCCGCCGGCCAGGGTGCTGCACGTTGGCCGCCGCCCAGTGCAGCAGGTTGGCCAGGTTGGCCCGCCGGGTGGCGGCGGCGAGCACCGGGTCCTCGGCGACCGGGCGCATCCGCTCGGTGCCCAGCGACGCCCGGTGCAGCTCCTCGATCCAGTCGGCGCGGGGGTCGAGGGCCACCTCCGCGCCCCGGCGGAACAGCTCCCGGATCCGAGGGGAGACGGCCGGCCAGTCCGCACCCTCTGCTGCAGTCTGCACCGCGCCAGTATCGGGATGGTGCACTTCGCCGTTGCACCGGGTGACCGGGACCACGCAGTCTCGTAGGCCGCTGCACCCGTGTCCCGAGGACGGAGCACCGC
The DNA here is from genome assembly GCF_054050335.1 of Geodermatophilus sp. SYSU D00698. Classification (NCBI taxonomy): domain Bacteria; kingdom Bacillati; phylum Actinomycetota; class Actinomycetes; order Geodermatophilales; family Geodermatophilaceae; genus Geodermatophilus; species Geodermatophilus sp. SYSU D00698. Next base: position 102,623 of record NZ_JBJGZD010000007.1, on the reverse strand, counting down.
ATTGACCACCACGCAGACGCCGGTCGAGCACCTCGACGTGCTGATCGTCGGCGCCGGGATCTCCGGCATCGGCGCCGGCCGGTACCTGACCACCGAGCTGCCGCAGAAGAGCTTCGCGATCCTCGAGGCGCGCGGCGCCTCCGGCGGCACGTGGGACCTGTTCCGCTACCCCGGCATCCGCTCGGACTCTGACCTGTCGACCTTCGGCTACGAGTTCAAGCCGTGGCGGGACCGCCAGTCGATCGCCGACGCGCCGAAGATCCTGGCCTACCTGCGCGAGACCGCCACCGAGAACGGCCTCGACGAGAGGATCCGCTACCACCACCGGGTGCTGGCGGTGGCGTGGTCCGGCGAGGACGCCCGCTGGACGGTCGACGTCGAGCGCACCGACACCGGCGAGCGGCTGCAGCTGACCGCCGGCTGGGTGTTCTGCGCCGGCGGCTACTACCGCTACGACGAGGGCTTCACCCCCGTCTTCGAGGGGCGCGACCGCTTCCGCGGCGAGATCGTCCACCCGCAGTCCTGGCCCGAGGACCTCGACCTCACCGGCAAGCGGGTCGTCGTCGTCGGCTCCGGTGCCACCGCCGTGACGATCGTGCCGGCCATCGCCGGCACCGCCGCGTCGGTGACGATGCTGCAGCGCACCCCCACCTACGTGCTGCCGGTGCCCCGCGAGGACAAGGTCGCCGCGCTGCTGCGGAGGTGGTTCGGCGACGAGCGCGGCTACGCGCTGACCCGCCGCAAGAACATCGCCCAGCAGCGGGCGATCTGGAGCTTCTGCCAGAAGCACCCGAAGGCCGCCCGCAGGGTCATCCGCTGGGTCAACACCAAGCAGCTGCCCGAGGGCTTCGACGTCGACACGCACTTCAACCCGCCGTACGACCCGTGGGACCAGCGGCTGTGCGCCGTCCCGAACGGCGACCTGTTCCGCGCCATCCGCGAGGGGAAGGCCGACGTCGTCACCGACCGGATCGTCACCTTCGACGAGACCGGCATCCGGCTCGCCTCCGGGCGGCACCTGGACGCCGACGTGATCGTGACCGCGACCGGGCTGAACGTGCAGGCCTTCGGCGGCGTCGCGATCACCGTCGACGGCGCGCCGGTGACCCTGTCGGAGACGGTCTCCTACAAGGGCATGATGCTGTCCGGGGTGCCGAACCTCGCCTACGCGATCGGCTACACCAACTCGTCCTGGACGCTGAAGGTCGGCCTGCTCTGCGAGCACTTCGTCCGGCTGCTCAGGCACATGGACGAGCGCGGCCTGGACACCGCGCGGCCGGTGCTCGCCGACCCGGACATGCCCACCCGGCCCTTCCTCGACTTCGCCGCCGGCTACATCCAGCGCGCCGTCGGCCGGCTGCCGCGGCAGGGCGACCGGATGCCGTGGCTGACCTCGATGGACTACCACTCCGACGTCAAGCTGCTCCGGGCCGACAGCGTCGTCGACCCCGAGCTCCGGCTCACCCGGGCGGCCGACCGCGTGACCGCCGCGGCGGTGCCCGCGTGACCGCGGCCGAGGCGCCGGCCCGCGTCGCGGCGGAGGCGCCGGCCCGCGTCGCGGCGGAGGACCGCTTCGCCGACCTGCCGGCCGGCCCGCGGATCTGCCACCGCGTCGACGGCCCGGACGACGGCGAGCCGCTGGTGCTCGTCGCGGGCCTCGGGCTGGACCTCACCTCGTGGCCGCAGCGGATGGTCGACGGGTTCACCGGCCGCGGCTTCCGCGTGGTGCGGATGGACAACCGCGACGCCGGCCGGTCGGGCCGGATCGCCACCCCGCCGCCGGGCCGCGCGCGGCAGCTGCTGGCCCGGCCCCGGCCGGACGCCTACGACCTCACCGACATGGCCGCCGACACCGTCGGCCTGCTCGACGCCCTCGGCCTCGGCCGGGTGCACCTGGTCGGCATGTCGATGGGCGGGATGATCGCGCAGGTCGTCGCGGCCCGGCACCCGCACCGGGTGGCCAGCCTGACCTCGATCTTCTCCACCACCGGGTCGCGCCGGGTCGGGCAGCCGGCCCGCTCCACGATCCTGCGGCTGGCGCGGGCCGCGCCGCGCAGCGTCGAGGAGTCGGTCGAGCGGCACCTGGCGATGCTGGGCCACATCGGCGGCCCCGGCTTCCCGCCCGACGACGACCTCGAGCGCGCCTGGGCGGCCGCGCTGTGGGAGCGCGGCGGCGGCGACCGGTCGCGGGAGGTGGCCCGCCAGATCGGCGCCATCCAGGCCTCCGGCGACCGCACCGCCGACCTCGCGCGGATCACCGCGCCCACGCTGGTCGTCCACGGCGACGTCGACCGGATGGTCCACCCCAGCGGCGGGCGCGCCACCGCCGAGGCGATCGCCGGTGCCCGGCACGTCGAGATCCCCGGCATGGGCCACCACCTCGCGCCCGGCGTCGTCGACCGGCTCGTCGAGCTCACCACCGACCTCGCCCGCGGAGCGGGCCGCGACGACACCGCCCGGTCCGCGGGCGCCGACCTCCCAGGGGGGAACCGATGAGCAGCGTGCGCGGCAAGGTCGCCGTCGTCACCGGCGCCGGGTCCGGCATCGGCCGGCAGCTGGCCTTCGAGCTGGCGAAGCGGGGGGCGCGGCTGGCGCTGTCCGACGTCGACGAGCTGGGCCTGGGCCAGACCGCCGACCGGGCGAAGGCGCTGGGCGCGGAGGTGCACACCGCCCGCCTGGACGTCAGCGACCGGGCGGCCGTCGTCGCGTACGCCGACGCGGTCGCGGCCCACTTCGGCGTGGTGCACCAGGTCTACAACAACGCCGGGATCTCCGGCGGCGGTCGCTCGGTGCTCGACACCGACTGGGAGACCTACGACCGCACGCTCGGGGTCAACCTGCACGGCGTCATCAACGGCACCAAGGCGTTCCTGCCGCACCTGATCGCCTCCGGCGACGGGCACGTGGTCAACGTGTCCAGCCTCAACGGGTTCATGGCCCAGCCGACGCTGTCGGCGTACTGCGCGAGCAAGTTCGCCGTCCGCGGCTTCACCGAGGTGCTGCGCACCGAGATGATCGCCGGCGGCCACCCGGTGCGGGTCACCGTCGTCCACCCGGGCGGGGTGAGGACCAACATCGCGTCGGCGACGGTGGCCGAGGCCCGGGCGCAGGGCCTCGAGCTCTCCCCCGCGGAGCTGGCCCGCAACCGCGTCTACAACGAGAAGCTGCTGACGATGCCCGCCGAGCAGGCGGCGCGGATCGTCGTCGACGGCGTCGAGGCCGGGAAGCCGCGCGTGCGGGTCGGCAAGGACGCCGTCCTGGTCGACCGGCTGGTCCGGCTGCTGCCGGCCCGCTACCCGGTGCTGTCGGCCTGGTACGACCGCAAGCTGTTCGGCCGCGCCTGAGGCCCGGGGCCCCGGCCGCCGCCCGGCGGCCGGGGCTCAGGCCCGGTGCAGCCCCGCCGGCTGCGGGCCCAGGCGCCAGCCCGCCCCGCCGGTGAGCGCGATCGCGGCCGCGACGGCGACGTAGAGCCAGGCGGCCGGCCCGTCCCACGCGACGTCGCCGCGGTGCAGCAGGACGACCACGAGCTCCAGGACGCCGAACACCGTGTAGGCGATCGCCGCGGTGCGCAGCCGCTCGAGGTCCCCGGCCAGCGCCGCCAGGGCGGTGGCGACGCCGAAGGCGACCAGCCAGGCCCCCACCACCCGGGCGGTCAGCGGGGTCAGCGGCCAGGGCCACAGCGTCGTCGCCGACGACGGCGCGATCGAGATCGCGGCGCCCACGGCCAGCAGGACCAGCGACTCCACCGCCAGCGCCGTCCGCAGGACGACCGGCACCGTCCGGGTCCGCGGCGGGTCGGTGCCCGGCGCCCGCTCCTGGACCGGCAGGACGACGAGCATCGCCAGCGGGATGACGACGTAGACGGCGGTCCAGAACCAGGCGGCCCCGCGGGCGAGCAGCGGCGCCGCCGCGAACTCGTCCTGGAAGTGAAACCGGTCGACGTGCACCAGCGTGGCGACCAGCGTGAGCACGGTGAACACCAGGATGGTGAGCACCGGCACCCGGCTGTGCGCCCACACCGGGTCGCGCAGCGACAGGACCACGAGGGTGAAACCGGCCGCGTAGCCCGCGCCGAGGAAGGCCGCGGTCGCCGGCGGCTGGATCGTCCAGGCGAAGCTCTCGCTCGTCCGCGTCGACAGGACGAACAGCGCGACGAAACCGAGCGCGGTGAGGACGCTGAAGGCGAGCAACAGCGCCCGCATGGCCGGCAGCAGCTCGCGCCGCCCGGTCGCGGGCCGCACGGCCGTGGGGACAGGGTCCACCGCGGACCTCCGTGGTTCCTCCGCCCCGTGCGGGCCCATTGGAGCACCGGCGCCGGGGACTGTCACCGGACTTCCGTCCCCGCCCGGTACCGCCCTCGGGACCTATGCCTCTACGGCACGGCGGCCCGTGCTGCGGATGCTCGACCCGGCAGTGCTCGACGCGTGCAGCGAGGCGGGTTCCCATGACCCCACCGCTCCCCGGTCCCCCGGGCGGCCGGGCGTGACCGCCGGGGTGGCGCTCTCGGCCGAGACTCGGCTCGCGCGCCTGCTCGAGCGGCTGCTCACCGCCGCCGAGGCGTCGCTGGCCGCCGGGGACCTGGAGCCCGCGCGGACCACCGCCGAGGAGGTCCGCGCCGTCGACCCGGACAACCGGCGCGCCGCGCTCGTCCTGCAGCGGGTGGCGAGCCGCCAGGTCGGCCCGGCCGGCGAGCGGGCCCTCATGACCCTGCTGTTCTCCGACCTGGTCGGGTCCACGCTGCTGTCCGAGCAGGTGGAGCCCGAGCAGCTGCGGGACCTGTTCGCCTTCTACCGGGCGGCCGCCCGCGAGGCCGTCGACCGGTACGGCGGCACCCTCATGCACTACTCCGGCGACGGCATCCTCGCCGGCTTCGGCCACCCGGTCCCGCACGAGGACGACGCCCGGCGGGCGGTGCTCGCGGGCCTGGACCTGGTGGTGGCGCTGCACGACGCCCGGGAGCGGCTGACCGACCGGTTCGGCGTGGCCCTGGACGTCCGGGTCGGGATCCACACCGGCCGGGTGGTGGTCACCGACCTGGTCGACGACGGCGCCGTCGCCGAGCGGGACTCCGTCGTCGGCCTGGTGCCCAACCTCGCCGCGCGGGTGCAGCAGACCGCCGACCCGGGCACGGTGGTGATCAGCGACGTCACCCAGCAGCTGGTCGACGCCGACTTCTACCTGCAGTCGCTGGGCGAGCGCGCGCTCAAGGGGATCAGCCGGCCGGTCGAGGTGTTCCGCGTCGACCGGCCCCGCTACGCCGCGGCCCGCTTCCAGTCCGAGCGGTACCGCAAGGCCGGCCTCGTCGGGCGGGACGAGCCCCGCGCCCGCCTGCTGGCGGCGTGGGACGCCGTGCGGCGGGGCGACACCGGCGCCGCGTTCCTCGTCGTCGGCGAGCCGGGCATCGGCAAGTCGCGGCTGGCGGCGGAGGTCCTCGACCGGGTGGAGGCCAGCGGCGGCCGGGTGGTCGGCGCCGCCTGCCTGCCCTACCACGCCAACGTCTCGCTCTGGCCGATCGCGCGGATGATCGAGCGCCTGGTGAGCCGGGCGGGCGAGGGCGGGGACCGGCTGCGCCCGCTGGTCACCCACCTGGAGTCCCTCGGGCTGGACCCGGCGGTCGTCGTCCCGCTGATCGGCCCGCTGGCCGGGCTGCCCCCGACGCCGGAGTTCCCGGCACCCGAGCTGGACCCGGGCGCCCTCCTCGACGAGACCCTCGACCGGCTCGTCGAGTGGATGGCAGCGGCCGCCGTCCGGCGGCCGCACCTGCTCGTGGCCGAGGACCTGCACTGGGCCGACCCCTCCACCGTCGACCTGCTGGGCCGCGTCGCCGCGCGCCGCCCGCCCGGCCTGCTGCTGCTCGCCACCAGCCGCGACGAGACCGCGGTCCCGTGGCGGGGCGCGGCCCGCGTGGTCCCGCTCGGGCGGCTCGACGACCGGGCCGCCGACCGGCTGGTCGGCAACCTCACGGCCGGCCGCGACCTCGACGACGCGGTGCGGTCGGCCATCGTCGAGCACGCCGAGGGGATCCCGCTGTTCGTCGAGGAGCTGACCCGCTCCGGCCTCGAGGCGCGGCGCGCCGAGCCGATCCCGCTGCGGCTGCAGGAGCTGCTGACCTGGCGGCTGAAGGCGCCCGGGGTCGACCTGCGGGTGGTCCAGACCGCCGCCACGATCGGGCCCACCTTCGACCCGGCGACCGTCGCCGCGGCGGTCGGCGACCCGGACGCCGTGGACGAACAGGTCCGCGTGCTCTCGGACCTCGGCGTCATCGAGCGGGCGGGGCTGGCGACGGGCGCCTACCGGTTCCGGCACGCGCTCATGCGCGACGCCGCCTACGAGACCCAGGTGCTCGACGTGCGCCGCCGCACCCACGCCGCCGTGGCCGAGGCGCTGGCTGCGCAGGGGGCCGAGCCGGCGCTGGTGGCGCAGCACCTGGACCTGGCCGGTGCGGCGATGCCCGCCGCCGGCCGCTACGTCGAGGCCGCGCAGGCCGAGCAGGCCCAGGGCGCCCACGCCGAGGCTATGCGGCTGCTCACCCGGGAGCTGGAGCTCGTGGCGCCCCTGCCTCCGTCCGAGGAGCGCGACCTGGCCGAGCTGGGCGCCCGGATGCTGCGCGGCCTGTCCAGGAGCGCGATGCGGGGCTATGCGGATCCCGAGGTGGAGGCCGACTACCGGCGGGCCCAGGAGCTCGCCACCCGGCTCGGGCGCCCGGAGGCGCTGCCCGCGCTGATCGCGTTGTGGGCGTACTGGCTCACCAGCGGCCGGCTGACCACCGGTCGCGGCGTGCTCGACCAGCTCGCCGCCATGGTCCGCGAGCCCGCGTTCGCGGCCTTCGGGCCGGAGCTCGACGCGGTCACCGGCGTCCACGAGTTCTACCGGGGGCACCTGGTCACGGCCCAGGAGCACCTGGAGCGGGCACTGGCCGGCTTCGCCGCCCGGCCCGCCGGAGGACCGGTCTCCCCGATCTGGCCGCTGCCCAACGACCCGGTCTCCGGCGTGGCCGCCGCCCTCGCCGCCGTGCTCACCGCGCGCGGCGAGGTGGCCGAGGGCGAGCGCGTGCAGCAGCAGGCCCTCCGGGGGGCCGAGGCGCTCGGTCCTCCGCACGGTCCGTACAGCCGCGCCTTCGCCCGGGTGGCCTGGGGCGCCTGGGTCCGTCGTCTGCTCGGCGACGACGGGGAGGCCCGGCGCCTGGGTCAGGAGGCCGTTGCCATCGGCCGGGAGCACGGTTACGCCCTGTGGACGGCGCTCGGCTCGGCCTGGGCGGCCACCGGCACCCCCGGCGGCGCACCGGACCGGGAATTCCTCGAGGAGTCCCTCGCGGCCCTGGCGCTCATCGGCCAGCGGGCCTTCGCCGCCTGCCACCTGGCCCTCCTCGCCCGGCTGGACGAGGAGGCCGGCGAGCCGGACCGGGCCGACGAGCACCTGGCCGCGGCGTTCGCCGCGGCCCGGGACAGCGGCGAGGACCTCCACCTGCCGGAGCTGCTGCGTCAGCGGGCCCGGTCCACGTTCGCCCGCGGCGGCGACCCCGCCCGGGCGGCGGCCGACCTGACCGAGGCGCTGTGGATCGCGACGGCGCAGGGCGCCCGGCTGTCCCGGCTGCGCGCCGCCCTCGACCTCGCCCGGCTGCCCGCGGACGTCCGGCCGCAGGACTGGCGCACCTTCGTCGCGGAGGCGCGCGCGGACCTGCCGGCCACGACGGCGACCCCCGAGACGGCCGCGGCCGACGAGCTGCTGGCCGGCTGACCGGCGCTCAGCGGCGGCGCGGCAGCACCACCCGCGCCCGGGTCACGCCGTCCTCGGAGGTCAGCGTCAGCCGGCCGCGGTGCTTCTGGGCGACCACCGCCAGCGACGTCGCCAGGCCCAGCCCCGTGCCCTGGCCGACCGGCTTGGTGGTGAAGAACGGGTCGAAGGCGCGCGCGAGCACCTCCGGCGGCACCGGCGGCCCGGTGTCCTCCACGTCGACCACCACGGCGTCGTCCTCCCCGCGGGTCCGCACCGTGACCGTGCCGTCCGGGTCCACCGCGGCGAGCGCGTTGTCGAGCAGGTTGGTCCACACCAGCGCCAGGTCCGCGGCCCAGCCCTGCACCGTCTGGGGCCGCGGGTCGAGGTCCACGACCACCCGGACGCCGGGGGGCACCTTGTGGCGCAGCAGCACCAGCGCCTGCTGCAGGCTCGCGTGCACGTCCACGTCGGCCAGCGACTGGTCGGAGGAGTAGGCCAGCGGGCGCACCCCGGAGACGATCCGGGACAGCTGGTCGGCGCCGGCCGCGACCTCCTCCAGCAGGGCGGCGACCTCGGCCGAGCGGGCCAGTCCGCGCACCGCCCGGCCGCGCCCGGCGGCCGGCAGCGCGGCCAGCGCGGCGGCCAGGCCCGCCGGGTCGACGCCCAGCCGCACCAGGTCGGGGGCGACCGCCCAGCCGCGGTCGACGCCCGCCGCGGCGAGGACGTCGGCGAGCGCCCGCTCGGCGTCCCCGCGCGCCAGCGGGTCGTCCGGGACGGGCACCGCGCCGGCGAGCGCGCGCAGCGGGGCGTCGGGGTCGTCGTCGCCGGACAGCAGGGTCCGCAGCCGGGCGACGCCGCGCTGGACGGCGGCCGCCGGGTTGTTGAGCTCGTGCAGCAGGCCCGCGGACAGGGCGCCGAGCGCGGCCATCCGCTCGTGCTGGCGGACCAGGCCCTCCTCGCGGTCCAGCCGCCGGGTGGCGGCCAGCAGCATCGCCCGGGCCGACGCCGGGTGGGTGAGCAGCCGGTCCAGCGCGTCGGCGCCGATCCGCTGGACGCGGCTGGGCGTCCGCGCCCGCACGGTGGCCGAGCGGGGCCGGCGGTGGGCCAGGCCCAGCTCGCCGACGAGGTCACCGGCGCCGCACACGTTGAGCAGCACCTCCGAGCCGCCCACCTCCCGGCTCACCTCGAGGTCGCCCTCCAGCACGACGTACATGGCCTCCGGCGGCGAGCCCTCCGCCATGAGCACCTCGCCGGCCGCCAGGTCGACGCCGCGGCTGGCGTCGGCCAGGGCCGCGAGGTCGTCCTCCGGGAGGTGCTCGAACAGCCGCGAGCGGCGCAGCGCCGCGGCGACGTCGGCGTCCGCGGCGTCGGGGGCCACGGCGTCGGGGGCCGTGCGGGTCACCGGGCGCCCAGCCGCTGGTGGGCGAAGCGGACCGCCATCGCGCCCTCCCCCACGGCCGCGGCGATCCGGTTGCCCGACCCGTGCCGCACGTCGCCGGCGGCGAACACCCCCGGCACGGACGTCTCCAGGGGCAGCGGCGGGACCTCCAGCGGCCACTCCGGCGTCGGCCCGAGGTCCACGCCGGTGAGCACGAACCCGCCGTCGTCGCGGCGGACCAGGCCGTCCAGCCACCCGGTGCGCGGTGCCTGCCCGATGAAGACGAACAGGGCGTCCGCGGCGACCTCGCGCTCCTCGGTCCCGGTCCGCAGCCGCAGGCCCTCCAGCCGCCGCGTGCCCAGCGCGCCGGCCACCTGCGTGTGGTACTCGACCGCGACCTTCTCCGAGGCGATCAGCCGGTCGACCAGGTAGCGGGACATGGAGGCGGCGAGGTCCCCGCCCCGGACCAGCAGCGTCACCGACGCGGCGAACGTGGCGAGGAACAGCGCGGCCTGCCCGGCCGAGTTGCCGGCGCCGACGACGAACACGTGGCCGCCCGCGTGGTCCACCCCCTCGGCCCGCCCGGCGCCGTAGTAGACGCCGACGCCGGTGAGCCCCGCGGCGCCCGGGACGTCGAGGGTGCGGTACTCGACGCCGGTGGCGATGATCAGCATGCCGGCGCTGACCTCCCCGCCGTCGTCCAGGCGCACCACCGTGTACGGGTCGGCCCGGCGCACGCCCACCACCTCCGCCGGCACCAGGATCTCCGCGCCGAAGCGGACGGCCTGCTCGCGGGCCCGCAGCGTGAGGTCGGCGCCGGAGAGCCCGACCGGGAAGCCCAGGTAGTTCTCGATCCGGCTGCTCGTGCCGGCCTGCCCGCCGGGCGCGCTGCACTCCAGGACCAGCGTGGCCAGGCCCTCGGAGGCGCCGTACACCGCGGCGGCCAGCCCGGCCGGCCCGGCGCCCACCACCACGAGGTCGTAGGCCGCGCGCTCGGCCCGTGCCCGCAGCCCGATCCGCGCGCCGACCTCGTGCAGGTCCGGCTGCACGAGCACCTCGCCGTCGTCGAGCACGAGGGCCGGCAGCGACCCGGCGTCGACGCCCGCCACCTCGAGCAGCTCCCGCGCCTGCGGGTCGGCCTCGACGTCGAGCCAGCGGTAGGGCACCAGGTTGCGGGTGAGGAACTCGCGCACCGCGTGGCTGGCCTGCGACCAGCGGTCACCGACCAGGCGCAGGTTGGCCACCGGCGGGGGCCGGCGCCAGGTCTGCAGCAGGTCGTCGAGCACCGGGTAGAGCCGGTCCTCCGGCGGGTCCCAGGGCTTGAGCAGGTAGTGCTGGACGTCGGCGTCGTTGATCGCCTTGATCGCGGCGTCGGTGTCGGCGTAGGCGGTGAGCAGCACCCGCCGGGCGTCCGGGTACAGCCGCCGGCTGGCGGCCAGCAGCTCGACGCCGCTCATCCCGGGCATCCGCTGGTCGACCAGCAGCAGCGCCACCGGCTCCTCGCGCAGCCGCAGCCGGCGCAGCAGGTCCAGCGCCTGGTCCCCGGAGGACGCCGTGTACACCTGGTACTGCTCGCCGTAGCGCTCCCGCAGGTCGCGCTCGACGGCGGCCAGCACCGGGCCGTCGTCGTCGACGGCGAGCAGCGCGGGCCGGCTCACGGCTCGTCCCGCGGGGCCGGGGTGCGCGCGCGGCGGCTGGGGACCGGGCCGGACGGTGCGTCCACGGGCCCACCTCCCGGTGGAGTGGCTGGCGGCCGTTGGGCGCGGAGTCTAGGGCGACCGGCGGTGACCGACCAGCGCCGCGGCCGTCCGGTCAGATCACCGTGAACGTGCCGTGCATGCTCGGGTGCGGATCGCACAGGTAGCGGTACTCGCCCGGCCGGAGGTCGACCACCCAGGTGGTCTCGCCGGTCTCGAGGACGCTCGTCTTCTCGTCGACCGCGCCGTCCCCGCCACCGAGGTGGAAGCCGTGGACGTCGCTGTGGTCGGTGACGACGACGTTGTACTGCCCGGCGGGCAGCTCGGTCACCGGCGCGCCGTCCTCGTCGACCAGGGCGATCTCGAAGGCGTCCGGCGAGTCCTCGGTCCCGACGCTGCCCTGCAGCGTCGGTGCGCCGGCGACCGTGCGGTCCGCCGCCTCCACGTCGCCCTCCCCGGAGCCGCCGCAGGCGGCTGCCAGGAGGAGCACGGTCAGGGGAACTGCGACTGGAGCCCTCATCGCCATCACCCGGCACTGCACTCCGGCACCGGGGCGGTCCTGCATCCCGACGTGGTGCCGGTGCGGGAAACGGTAGTACGCCCGCGCCCGTCCGAGGGACGTCGCCGTCCGGTCCCCGCGCGCGCCCGGCGGGCCAGACTGTGGCCCGCCGTGAGCCCTGCCCCGACGTGCGGAGGAGCCAGCGATGCCCGGTCCCGGAACACCCCGGACGGGCGGCCCGTCGGCGCCGGTGGCGGAGGCGCCTCCCCCGGGGCCGGCCGCCGGGCCGCCCGCCGTCCGGGGCGCGGACCCCTCCGAGGAGGAGGTCACCGGCTACGAGCGGTCCCCCAGCGACGTGCTGCGCACCGCCGTCCTGACGACGGTCACGCTGCTGCTGGGCCTGGTCGCGGCGTGGTCGCGCGAGGCGGCGGCCGCGCTCGACGCCGACCTGGTGGCGCGGCTGACCTCGGCCGCCCCGGCCCTGGAGCGTTCCCTGACCGGGGCGGTGACCGTGCTCGTGGCGGTCTCGCTGGCCGCGGCGGCGACCGCCCCGCTGCTGCTCCGCCGTCCCCGGCTGTTCGGCTACCTGCTCACCGGCGCCGCCGCCGCGGTCCTCCTGACCCGCGCGGCGGCGGAGGCCCTGGGCGGGGAGCCGGGAGACCTGCGCGGCGCGCTCGGCGTGCACGGGCCGGCGGTGACCGCGGCGTCGTTCGTGGTGCTGGCGCCGTTCGTGTCCCGGCGGTGGCGGCGGGCCGGGGCCCTGGTCCTCGCGCTCACCGTCCTGCTGCAGCTGCTCGGGCCCCGCGCGTTCCCGGCCACCCTCGCCGTGTCGCTGGTGCTCGGCGCCGCGGTCGGCTCCGCGACCCTGCTGGCCTTCGGCCGTCCCGTCGCCCGGCCGACGCGGGGCGCCGTGGCCGCGGCCCTGGCCGGCAGCGGGCTGGACCCGGTGGAGGTGGCACCGGCGGTGGTCGACGCCCGCGGCTCGGTGCCCTGGACCGCCCGGTTGCGCGACGGGGACCGCGTGTTCGCCAAGGTGATGGGTGCGGAGAACCGGGCGGCGGACCTGCTGTTCCGCGCCTACCGGTTCCTCCGGCTGAAGGACGTCGGCGACGAGCGCCCGTTCTCCTCGCTGCGCCGCACCGTGGAGCACGAGGCGATGGTGTCGCTGCTGGTCCGCGACGCCGGCGGCCGGACCCCCCGCCTCCGCACGATCGCCCCCGTCGGCCGCGACTCGTGGCTGCTGTCCTACGACCTCGTCGACGGCGCGACCCTGGACCGGGTGCCCGACGCGGCCGTGACCCAGCGGGTGCTGCGCGGCATCTGGGAGCAGGTGGCCGTGCTGCGCCGGCACGGGGTGGCCCACCGCGACCTGCGCCGGGCCAACGTGCTGCTCGACCCGTCGGGCACGCCGTGGCTGATCGACTGGGGCTTCAGCGAGGTCGCCGCGGACCCCGCGCTGCTCGACGCGGACGTGGCCCAGCTGCTCGTCGCCCTCGCGCTGCAGGCCGGGGTGGGACCGGCCGTCGACACCGCGGTCGCCGTGCTGGGGCCCGACGCGGTGGCCGCGGCGCTGCCCCGGCTGCAACCGGACTCGCTCAGCGGCGCCACGCGCGACGCGCTCCGGCGCGACCGGCACCTGGCGGCCCGGCTGCGCGCCGCGGTCAGCGAGCGGTGCGGCGTCCCGGAGCCCCCGCTGGCGGACCTGGAGCGCGTCCGGCCCCGGACGCTGCTCGTCGTCGGCGTGCTCGCCCTCGCCACCTACCTGCTCGTCCCCCAGCTCGGCGACGTCGCCGGGATGGCCGAGCGCGTGCGGGACGCCGACTGGGCGTGGGTGCCGCCGGTCCTCGTGGCCTCGCTGCTGACCTACGTGGGCGCCGCGGCGAGCCTCGCGGGGGCGGTGGCCGTGCGGCTGCGGCCGGTGCCGACCTTCGTCGCCCAGCTCGCCTCCTCGTTCGCCGGCCGGCTGGTGCCCGCCGGGCTGGGCGGGATGGCGCTGAACGTGCGCTACCTGCAGCGGTGCGGCCTCGACGTCGCGGTCGCCACGTCCGGCGTCGGGCTCAGCTACGCGGCCGGGACCGTCGTCCACGTGGTGCTGCTGCTGGTGTTCGGGATCTGGGCCGGCCGGTCGCTGCCCGACCTGGCCCGGCCGGTGGAGTCACCGGCCCTTGTGTGGGGCGCCCTCGCGGTGCTCGCCGTCACCCTCGCCGCCGCGGCGGTCCCGGCCGTGCGGCGGTTCGCGGCCGTGCGGCTGGTGCCGCCGCTGCGCCGCTCGGCCCACGGCCTGGCCGGCGCGCTGCGCAGTCCCGGCCGGGTGGTGCTGCTGCTGGGCGGTTCGGCGCTGACCACGCTCGGCTACCTGTCCTGCCTCTACCTGTCCACGCGGGCGCTGGGCGGCGACGTCGGCCCGGTCGCCGTGGGCGCGGTCTACCTCCTCGGCGCCGCGGTCGCCGCGGCCGCGCCGACGCCCGGCGGTCTGGGCGCGCTCGAGGCCGCCCTGATCGCCGGGCTGGTCGGCGTCGGGATGGACCACACGGTCGCCGTCCCCGCCGTGTTCCTCTACCGGATCGCCACCTTCTGGCTGCCGGTCCTGCCCGGCTGGGCGGCCTTCGCCTGGCTCCGCCGGGAGCGCTACGTGTAGCCCTCAGAGGCCGAGCGCGCCCGAGGCGGGGTCGGCCCAGCGGCTGGAGTCGTCGTAGGTGCGGACGACGAGCGACCGCCACCGGCCGGTGCGGCTGATCTCCTTCTCCGGCACGCCGCGGGCGTAGGCCGTGGTGGCGAAGCCGCGGCGCAGCGAGTGCGGGGACAGGCCCTCGGTGGGGACGCCGGCCCGCTCGGCGGCGCGCTCCAGGACCAGGTCGACGCTGCGGGTGGTCAGCGCGGTCGCGCCCAGCCGCGGGGCGCGGCCCTTGCCCAGCGACCGGAACAGCGGGCCGGAGGTGACGCCCCGGTCGGCCAGCGCGGCCAGCCAGGCCCGCGCGGCGCGCACCGGGCAGGTGGCCGCGCGCACGCCCGGCGCCAGGGCCAGCGTCTCCCCCGCGCCCTCCTGGTCGGTCTTGGAGAACCGGAGGAGGACGTCGAGGCCGCCGTGCCCGGCCGGGACGAGGTCCTCGACCCGCAGCCCGACCAGGTCGGAGGCCCGCAGGCCGAGGGCGTACCCGAGCAGGATCAGGGCCCGGTCGCGCACGCCGGCGAGGGAGTCCGGGAGGTCCTCGACCAGCGCCCGGACGGTCGCGGTGTCCAGCGCGCGGGCCCGGCGCGGGCGGACGCCGGCGCGGGCGGCGGTGCGGCGGATGCCGCTGAGCGTGCGGCGCACCCCCTCGCTGTCGCCGGGCGCGGGGTGCCCGGCGGTGCGGGAGGCGTCGTTGAGCGCGGACAGCCGGCGGGCGACGTAACGCGGGCTGTGCCCGGCGTCGGCCATCGCGGCGAGCCAGGCGGCGACGGTGAGCGGGTCGGCCGGCAGCGCGGACGGCAGGGACCGGCTGCGGCACCAGTCGGCCCAGGCGGCGAGGTCGCGCGCGTAGGCCGCCCGGGTGCTGCCGGCGAGGGACGCGGCGAGGTAGGTGCCGACCGCCGTCAGGTCCGTCGCCGGGACGACCCCCCTCTCCCTGGGGTGGGGACCGGCCTGTACGGCCATGCCGGGCCCCTCCGTCCGCCGCGGAATTTCACTTCGCAGAGTAGGGGCTTCTCGGAAGTGAAGTCACCTTCCACGTCATCGCCCGGATACATGGATGGGCGTTGTCCATCTATCGTCACCGCATGACGGAGGCACCCGGCGGGACGACCACCTCCACGTGCGCCTATCCGGGGTGTCCGTCACCACCGCGGCCGCGCACGCCCGGACGCAGCGGCCCCTCCCCCCGGTTCTGCGAGCGGCCCGACCACAACCCCGAGTCCGCCCGGCAGGCGCGCGCCCGGGCGGCCGGAACGGCGGCCGCCCGGCTGGCGGCGACCACCGCCGCCCTGGTCCAGGACCTGCCGCCCGAGGGCCGGGTCCGGCAGCTGGTGGGCCGCTGGGCCGACGCCACCCGGGAGGCCGCCCGGACGGCCGAGACCCAGGCCGCGCTCCTCGCCGCCGCGACCGAGGCGCTGGAGCAGTACCGCGACGAGTCGTCCGTGGAGGCCCGGCTGGCCCGCGCCTCGGCCGACGTCGACGCCGCGCACGCCGCCCGCCTCGACGCCGAGGAGCGCGCCCGCGCCGCCGCGGCGCAGCGCGCCGACGCCGAGCAGGCGCGGCAGGCGGCCGAGCGGGAGGCCGCGGCCGCCCGCGCCGACGCCGAGGACCGGATCGCCGCCGCCGAGGCGGAGGCCGCGCGCCGGGTCCGGGAGGCCGACGGGGCCCGCCGGGCCGCCGAGAGCGCGCGGGAGGAGGCGGAGGCGGCGCGCGACCGGGCCGGTGGGGAACGCGACGTCGCCCGGCGGGAGGCCGCGGAGGCCGCGGACCGGCGGCGGGCGGCCGAACGGGACGCCGCGGCGGCGCGGGAGGACGGGCGGCGTGCCCGGGCGGACGCCGCCCGCGAGCACGACGCGCTCGTGGCGGCCCGCGCGCGGTGGGACGTCACCGAACGCACGCTCACCGCGGACGTGGGGACGCGGACGCGGGAGCGCGACGAGGCGGCGGCCGCCCGGGACGAGGCGCGCGCCGCCACCGCCGCCGCCCGGGAGCAGGTCCGCGACGCCGAGCGGGACCGCGACGCCGCCCGGCGCGCCGAGCAGGACGCCCGGACCCTGGCGCGGGAGGCGGCCGACCGCGCGACCGCGGCCGAGCGGGGCCTGCGCGAGGCGCTGACCGGGGCGGCGCGGAGCGCGGAGCGGGCGGAGGACGCCACCCGCCGCGCCGCCGAGTCCGAGACCGCGGCGCGGCGGGCCGCGGAGCAGGTCGGCGCGCTCACCGCCGAGGTGGAGGCGCTGCGCGCCCGTCCGGCCGGCCGGACGGGCGAGGACGCTCCGGACCGGGGACCTCGGACCGGGGCGCCGGGACCCGGCGGCGCGTAGCCTCCCGGGGCACGGAGCCGCGCGGGCGGGTGTCGTCGTCGGGAGGCCACGCCCCCGGCTCCGCTCCCCCGGCCGAGCACCCGGCCCCACCCCCGTCCCGGCGGCCCGCCGGGCGGCGACCGAGGGACCCCGCCATGAGCGACCAGTGGCAGTACCCGGAACCCACCGTCCCCGTCCCCCGGGGGACGACCGACGTCGTCGGGCCGACCGCGGAGGAGGTCGTCGACCTCGAGGAGGACCGGCGCCGGCTGACGGACCTGGAGTACGCCGAGCTGGGCGGCGAGGGCTGAGGCCCGCGCGCCTCAGGGACGGGCGCGCAGGCCCTCGAACGCCGTCCGGACCAGCGCGTCGGCCAGCGCCTCCGGCGACAGGCTGCCGCCGGGGCGGTACCACTCGGTCAGCGAGTTGACCGTGCCGAACAGCAGCCGGCTGGTGACGGCGGGGTCGACGTCGGGACGCACGTCGCCCTCCTCCTCCGCGGCGCGCACCAGCTCGGTGACGATCCGGTCGAACTCCCGCCGGCGCTGCAGTGCGGCCTGCTCGACCGGGGAGTTGCCGCGCACCCGCAGCAGCAGGGTCACGAACGGCAGCTCGGCGGCCAGCACCCGCACCGACCCGCGGACGACGTGCTCGAGCCGGTCGATCGCCCGGCCGGTGCGCGCGGCGGGCTCCCGGGTGACGGCGAACAGCGCGTCCAGCGCCCGGTCCAGCGCCAGGCGCAGCAGCTCGACCTTGCCGGGCACGTGGTGGTAGATCGCCGACTTGGTGACGCCGAGCCGGCCGGCCAGCTCGTCCATGCTGGTGGCGTCGTAGCCGCGCTCGTTGAACACCGCGACGGCGACGTCCAGCAGCGAGTCCAGCGAGTGCCCGGGGCGCCCTCGGCGGGCCCTCGCGAGTTCCGTCACGGACGGTTGCGGTTGTCGGTCATGCGCTGCAGTTTGCCCATCGAGCGGGGCAGCGTCTCCGGGTCGACGACGAGGACCTCGACGGTGCAGCCCACGGTGTCCTTGACGCCGGTCGCCACCTCCGCGGCCGCGGGCTCCCGGCGCTCCGGCGGGCAGTCCGGGCGCGCCTCGACGCGGCAGACCAGGTGGTCCATCCGGCCGCGGGTGACCAGCTCGAGGGCGAAGTGCGGCGACAGGCCCGGCGTCCGCAGCACGACCTCCTCGATCTGCGTGGGGAACAGGTTCACACCGCGCAGGATGATCATGTCGTCGGTGCGGCCGGTGACCTTCTGCATCCGCCGCACGCCCGGCCGCGCCGTCCCGGGCAGCAGCCGGGTGAGGTCGCGGGTGCGGTAGCGGACGACGGGCATGGCCTCCTTGGTGAGCGAGGTGAACACCAGCTCGCCCTCCGCGCCCTCGGGCAGCACCTCGCCGGTGACCGGGTCGATGACCTCCGGGTAGAAGTGGTCCTCCCAGACGTGCAGGCCGTCCTTGGTCTCCACGCACTCCTGGGCGACGCCGGGGCCCATCACCTCGGACAGCCCGTAGATGTCGACGGCGTGGATGCCGGCGCGCTCCTCCATCTCGCGGCGCATCTGCTCGGTCCACGGCTCGGCGCCGAAGACGCCGATCTCCAGGCTCGCGGCCCGCGGGTCCAGCCCCTGCTTCTCGAACTCGTCGAGCACGGTGAGCATGTAGCTCGGGGTCACCATGATCACCCGGGGCGCGAAGTCGGTGATCAGCTGCACCTGGCGCGGCGTCATGCCGCCGGAGACGGGGACGACGGTGCAGCCCAGCGCCTCGGCGCCGTGGTGGGCGCCGAGGCCGCCGGTGAACAGGCCGTAGCCGTAGGCGTTGTGCAGCACGTCGCCGGGCCGGCCACCGGCGGCGCGGATGGAGCGGGCCATGACCGCGGCCCAGGTCGCGAGGTCGCGCTCGGTGTAGCCGACGACGGTCGGCTTGCCGGTGGTGCCCGACGAGGCGTGCACGCGGCGCACCTGCTCCCGCGGGACGGCGAACATGCCGAACGGGTAGTTCTCGCGCAGGTCGGCCTTGCCCGTCGTCGGGAAGCGGGCCAGGTCGGCCAGCTCCCGGCAGTCGTCGGGATGCACGCCGGCGGCGTCGAAGGCGCGGCGGTAGTGGGGGACGTGGTCGTAGGCGTGCCGCAGCGACCAGCGCAGCCGCTCGAGCTGCAGCGCCCGCAGCTCGTCGGCGCCCATCCGCTCGGCGGGGTCCAGGGTCGCGGGGTCGGGGGCCTCGCCCAGCCGCTGCGCCGTCGTGGTCGTCCTGGTCGCCGTCATGACCGCCGTCCTCGTTCCGCGCTTGTCTCTCCCGGTGCCGTGGGTCACACTATTCCTGACCGCTCGGTCAGTAAATGGGAGGACGTCAATGGCCGCACCCGTCGGGGACCGCGCCGCCGTCGACGAGACCGCGCTGCAGCAGCAGTTCGACGCGACGATCGCCGCCGACCGCCGGATCGAGCCGCGCGACTGGATGCCCGAGGGCTACCGCAGGACGCTGGTGCGCCAGATCGCCCAGCACGCGCACTCGGAGATCATCGGGATGCAGCCCGAGGGCGACTGGCTGCTCGCCGCCCCGAGCCTGCGCCGCAAGGCGATCCTGCTGGCCAAGGTGCAGGACGAGGCCGGCCACGGCATGTACCTCTACTCGGCGGCCGAGACGCTCGGCGCCGATCGGGCCGACCTCACCGACAAGCTGATCGAGCGGAAGCAGAAGTACAGCTCGATCTTCAACTACCCGACGCTGACCTACGCCGACGTGGGCGTGATCGGCTGGCTGGTCGACGGCGCGGCGATCTGCAACCAGGTGCCGCTGTGCCGCTCCTCCTACGGGCCCTACGCCCGGGCGATGATCCGCATCTGCAAGGAGGAGTCGTTCCACCAGCGGCAGGGCTACGAGCTGCTGATGACGATGATGGGCGGCACGCCCGAGCAGCGGGCGATGGTGCAGGACGCCGTCGACCGGTGGTGGTGGCCGTCGCTGATGATGTTCGGCCCGCCCGACGACGACAGCCCGAACACCGCGCAGTCGATGGCGTGGGGCATCAAGCGGCACACCAACGACGAGCTGCGCCAGCGGTTCGTGGACATGACCGTGCCGCAGGCGCAGGTCCTCGGCGTCACGCTGCCCGACCCCGACCTGGCGCTCGACGAGGAGACCGGGCACTGGCGGTACGGCCCGATCGACTGGTCGGAGCTCAAGCGGGTGATCAGCGGGGACGGGCCGGTGAACGCCGTCCGGATCGCCCGCCGCCGCGCCGCCCGCGACGACAACGCGTGGGTGGTCGAGGCGGCCACCGCCTACGCACGCAAGCACAGCGGCGGGCGACCGGCCGAGGAGCACGCGTGAGCACCGACCTGACCGCCGAGGGCGGGCACGGCGCGGTCCCGACCGGGCCGGAGGTGCCGACGACGCCGGCGCCGTCGGTCAGCCGCCGCGACTGGCCGCTGTACGAGGTGTTCGTGCGGGGCAAGCGCGGCCTCAACCACGTGCACGTCGGCTCGCTGCACGCGCCCGACGACGAGATGGCCGTGCACGCCGCCCGCGACCTCTACACCCGGCGCAACGAGGGCGTGAGCATCTGGGTGGTCAGGGCCGCCGACATCACCGCGTCCAGCCCCGACGAGAAGGACCCGATGTTCGCCCCGAGCGGCGACAAGGTCTACCGCCACCCGACGTTCTACGAGATCCCGGAGGACGTCCCGCACATGTAGGAAGGACCCCCTCCAGGGCGGGGGCCGACCGCTGCGCACGAACTCAGGGAGGGGTTCCGTCGGCATGGCGCACGAGGAGACGGTGTACGACGCGTTGACCAACGCGCACGACGACGCCGGGCACTGGGCGTTCGGCACCGGGTTCGACGACCCGCTGGCCGGGGTGGACACCACCGTCCCCGACGGCGTCGACCCCGCCGACCTGGGCGCCTACTGCCTGATGCTCGGCGACGACGCGCTGGTGCTCGCCCAGCGGCTGACCCAGTGGATCACCGCGGCACCCGAGCTCGAGGAGGAGGTCGCGTTCGGCAACGTCGGCCTGGACCTGCTCGGCCAGGCCCGGCTGCTGCTGGCCCGCGCCGGGTCGGCCGGCGTCCTCGGCCGGTCCCGCGAGCGGGCCGGCGCGTCGATCCCCGACGAGGACGCGCTCGCCTACTTCCGCGACCCCGACGAGTTCCGCTGCACCGGCCTGGTCGCGGCCGGGAACGGCGACTTCGCACGGACCATGGTCCGGCTGCTCGCAGCGTCCACCGTCCGGCTGGCGGTGTTCGCCCGGCTGCGGGACTCCCGCGACCCGGTGCTCGCCGCGATCGCCGCCAAGGGCGTGCACGAGCTGACCTACCACCGCGACCACGCCGCCCGCTGGGTCCTGCGCCTGGGCGACGGCACCGCCGAGTCGCACCGCCGCGCGCAGGCCGGCGTCGACGCCGTGTGGCCGCACCTCGCGGACCTGTCCACCGCCACCGACGTCGAGACCCGGCTGGTCGCGGCGGGGGTGGCCGTCGACCCGGCCGCCGTCCGCGACGAGGTGCGCGACGTGCTCACCACCGTGCTGCAGCGGGCGACCCTGACGGTCCCGGACTGGCCGGCCGACGCGCCGCCGCGCGGCCGGGTCGGCGAGCACGGCCCCGAGCTGACCGAGCTGCTCGCCGGCCTCCAGGGCCTCGCCCGCCGGCACCCGGCGGCGACCTGGTGACGGGGATGGCCGCCACCGCGCACGTGGACCCCCGGGCGGTCGCCGAGACCGTGACCGACCCGGAGCTGCCCACGCTCACGCTCGCCGACCTCGGCGTGCTGCGCGACGTCCGCGTGCACGAGGACACCGTCGTCGTCGACATCACCCCGACCTACTCCGGCTGTCCCGCGATGGGCGTCATGCGCGCGGACCTGCTGCACGCCCTGCACGCCGCCGGGTTCGACGACGTCGAGGTGCGCACCGTGCTCTCCCCCGCCTGGTCCACCGACTGGATCACCGAGGAGGGCCGCCGCAAGCTCGCCGCGGCCGGCATCGCGCCCCCGGGCAGGGCGCCCGAGCGCACCGCCGGGCCGATCCCGCTGCAGCTGGGCCCGACCCGCCGGACCGCGTCCTGCCCGCTGTGCGGCTCCCCCGACACCGTCGAGATCAGCGAGTTCGGCGCGACGGCGTGCAAGGCGCTGCGCCGCTGCCGGGACTGCGGCGAGCCGTTCGAGCACGTGAAGGAGATCTGAGTGAGCGCACCGGCCCGCCGGCGTCCGCGGTTCCACCCGCTGCGGGTCGCCGGCGTCGAGCGGCTCACCGACGACGCGGTGGCGGTCACCTTCGACGTCCCCGAGGACCTGGCCGAGGACTACGCGTTCCGCCCCGGTCAGGCGCTCACCCTGCGGCGGGTCGACGGCGACCGCGACGAGCGCCGCTCCTACTCGATCTGCGCGCCGGTGGGCGCCGCTCCGCGCGTCGGCGTCCGCGAGGTGCCCGGCGGCTTCTTCTCCTCCTGGCTGGTGCACGAGGTGCGGCCCGGCGACACGGTCGAGGTGCTGCCGCCGTCGGGCACGTTCACCGCCGACCTGTCGCAGCCGGCCGACCACGTGTTCGTCGTCGCCGGTTCCGGGATCACCCCGGCGCTGAGCCTGGCGAGCACCGTGCTGCGCGACGGCGAGTCCACCGTCACCGTGTTCTACGGCAACCGGCGCACGAACACGGTGATGTTCGCCGACGAGCTCGCCGACCTGAAGGACCGCTTCGGTCCCCGGCTGCAGCTGGTGCACGTGCTGTCCCGCGAGCCGCGCGACACCGAGCTCACCAGCGGCCGGCTCGACCGGGACCGGCTGCGCACGCTGGTCGGCGCCCTCGTCGACGCCCCGCACGTGGACCACTGGTGGCTGTGCGGCCCGCACGGGATGGTCAGCGACGCCAGGGCGCTGCTGGCCGAGCTCGGTGTCCCCGCCGAGAAGGTGCACCAGGAGCTGTTCTACGTCGACGACGTCCCGCCCGAGCCGGTGCGCGGCGACGAGGAGACGGTCACGGGCCCGAGCGCCCAGGTCACCGTGGTGCTGGACGGCCGCTCGACGAGGCTGGCGCTGCCCCGCGACGTCCCCGTCCTGGACTCCGCCCAGCGCGTGCGCTCGGACCTGCCGTTCGCCTGCAAGGGCGGCGTGTGCGGCACCTGCCGGGCGCGGGTGACCGACGGCGAGGTCGAGATGCGCCGCAACTACGCGCTCGAGCCCGCCGAGGTCGACGCCGGATACGTCCTGACCTGCCAGTCGCTGCCACGGTCGGACGCCGTCACCGTCGACTTCGACGCCTGACGGCCGTGCGCCCGGTCGCCGTCGGCGAGACCGCGGTCCTCGACGTCGTCGTCACCGCGGCGATGACCGTGCACTTCGACGAGCTCGGCCCGGTGCACCCGGTCTACGCCACCTACGCGATGGCCAAGCACTTCGAGGAGGCGGGGCGGAAGCTGCTGCTCGGCCACCTCGAGCCGGGCGAGGCCGGCGTGGGCACCGCGGTGTCGGTCGAGCACCGGGCGCCGGCGTGGGTGGGCGACCGGGTCCGGGTGACCGCCCGCTGCACCGCGGTCCGCGGCAACCGGCTGACCTGCGCGTGCCGGGCCGTCGACGCGAACGGCCGGGAGCTCGGCCGCGGCTCCACGGAGCAGGCGGTCCTGCCCGAGGAGGTCCTGGCGGCCCGCCTGCGCGCCTCCGGTGCCGGACCGGATCCGCCCGGGCTCGGGAGTGCCTCCCGGGAGCAGAGGCGTGACTCCGGGTCCTGACATGCCACGGCAGGCCCTTCGTCCCTGCTGCCTCGCGATGACCGGGTCCAGGGTGGGTTCCGTCCCGGGGTCCGGATCGCGCCCGCGGTGCGCTCCCGGGTCCGACCGGTCTGCGCCGTCCCCGCACGGCCGGGTGGAGACGGTCCACCCGGACACCTCACGGACGTCGACGAGCTCGACCGTGGCCGCCACGGCGCCGTCGGGCCCGTCCGGTGGCGTCGCGGCGGCGTTCGACCCGCCGCCCCCGTGACGCCGTCGTCGGAGTCCGCTCCAGGAGGACGTGTGATGACCACCCAGACCACTGACCTGTTCCTCCTCGAGGACCTCGAGGACACCGGGAGGACGAGTCGGCTCGCGCAGGCCGACCTGGACGCGCTCCGCGCCGTCGCGCAGTGGATCCGGACCTTCATCACCAGCCCCACGAGGACCTCGGCCGCCCCGGGCCCGTCTGTCCCTTCGTGCCGGGAGCCCTGTCGCGCAGGACGCTCTGGCTCGCGCCCGAGCGGATCGCCGACGGGGACGGGTCACGAGTCGTCGAGGTCCTGAGCGGCTACCGGCGTCGGTTCCTGGACACCGCCCCCACGGACGGCGACGAGGTGGACCACAAGGTGATCGTCGTCGTCTTCCCGGACCTGCCGGCCGACCGTGCGGGGAGCGTCTTCGACGACGCCCTGCGGCAGCTCGCCGTCCCGGCGTACACCCGGGACGGGATCGTGTTCGGACCGTTCTACCGGGGCCACGAGGGGACCGCCATCCACAACGCCGGCTTCCGCCCGTTCCGGTCGCCCGTGCCGTTCGTGTTCGTGAGGCAGGGGGTCCTCAGCGACTGGAAGTTCTTCCTGGACGACCACGACTGGCTCGACCGCTGGGCGAAGCGCTTCGGACCGTCCGCAGTCCACGCTCTCGCCGAGCAGCTGCGCCGATCCCCGTGGCGGGAGCGGGAGGACCAGGGACCGTCCCGGGGCACTCCGCCCGCGGCGCCGCCCGAGCCGAGGAGCGGGGCGTAGGCAGGGGTCCGGCGCGCGGCAGCCGCCGGACGGGCGCTAGTCGTCGCCGCGGCGCACCAGGTGCACCGCCGCCTCCTCGGCCGAGGCCGCTCCGCCGTCGATGCCGAGGTCCTCGCCCAGCAGCTCGTCCTCCCGGTCGACGACGCCGTCGTCGCCGACCTCGGCCAGCCGGCCCGCGCGGGCGTCGCCGACCTCGTCGTCGAGCAGCTCGCCGTCGCTGCCGGTGAGGTCACCGAGGCCGTCGCCGTCGGCGTCGTCCCAGGACCGGTCCGGCAGCTCGCGGGCGAGCCGCCCGGCGAGGCTCTCGCCGGTGGCCTCCTCCCGCTCGGTGGTGCCCCAGTCGTCCACCCCCCAGGGCCGCTCCGGCGGCGACCAGCCGGTGTCCAGGTCGCGCGGGCGGCGGGGGTCCTCGAGGGTGTCCTCGGCCTCGAGCAGGCCGGTGGCCTCCTCGGGGTCGGTGCCGTCGGTGCCGTAGAGGTCGCGGTCCACGGTGGGGCTCCTCGGGTGCGGGCGGGGCGGACGGCGCTGTCCGGGGCGGACCCACCCTGCCACCGCGGCGGGCGCGGCGGGAGGGCCGCGCGTGTGACCGAACGAGCAGTCCGGCCTGCGCCCCCGCCGCCCCGGACCGGCGGACACTGGAGGCAGCCGACCTCCAGGGAGACCGCCGTGGACACCTCGATGACCACGCTGCACGAGCACTACGTCCGGCGGGTGAACGCCGCCGTCGCCGAGGACCGCACCGACCTCGTGCGCGACCTCTACGAGGAGTACTTCGAGGAGGCGCTGCGGCGCCTGCTGGAGACCTCCACCGCCGCCTGACGCTCAGCCACCGCCTGACGCTCAGCACTCGTCGGACACGGGACCTCCTGGGGACGATCCCGGACCCCTGCCCGCCGCGCGCCCGTCACGCGGCCGGCTCAGCCCGCGTCGGCCCAGGACCGCACGACCGCGACGTCGAGCGGGAAGTCGAGCGGGAACTCCCCGAACAGCAGCCGCCCGGCCGTGGCCGCGGCGGCCCGGACCTCCGCGACGACGTCGTCGGCGAGGCCGGCCGGGGTGTGGACGACGACCTCGTCGTGCAGGAAGAACGCCAGGTGGGGCCGCTCCTCCAGCCGCCCCTCCCCCAGCTGCCAGAGCCGGTTGCGCAGGTCGGCCAGCCAGCACAGCGCCCACTCCGCGCCGGTGCCCTGCACGACGAAGTTGCGGGTGAACCGGCCCCACGCGCGGCGGGCGCGGTCGGAGTCGCGGCCGCGGGGCTCGGGCGCCTCGCCGAGGTCGGCGTCGCGCTCGGCCCACGCGGCGCCCGGCGGCGGGGAGCCCCGGCCGAGCAGCGTGGACACGACCGCGCCGCGCTCCCCCGCCCGCGCCGCCTCCTCCACCAGCCCGATCGCCCGCGGGTAGCGGCGGGCCAGCCGCGGCACCATCCGCCCGCTCTCGCCGCGGGTCCCGCCGTAGAGCGCCCCCAGCACCCCGACCTTGGCCTCGGCGCGGGTGGCCACCACCCCGGTGTCGACCATCCCGGCGTACAGGTCCCGTGAGCGGGCCGCGGCGGCCAGCGCGGTGTCGGCGCTCATGCCGGCGAGCACCCGCGGCTCGAGCTGGGCGACGTCGGCGACCACCAGGACCCACCCGCCGTCGGCGACCGCGGCCGGGCGCACCTGCACCGGCACCGACAGCGCGCCCCCGCCCGACGACGCCCACCGCCCGGTGACCACCCCGCCGGGGAGGTAGACCGGCCGGAACCGCCCGCCGCGCACCCAGGCGTCCAGCCAGCTCCAGCCGTTGGCCGCCAGCAGCCGGGCCAGCCGCTTGTACTCCAGCAGCGGCGCGACGACCGGGTGCTCGACCCGCTCCAGGGTCCACGACCGGGTGTCCTCGACCGGCAGCCCCGCGACCTGCAGCGCTCTCAGCAGCGCCGCCGGGGAGTCCGGGTTGAGCTCGGGGGCGCCGAGCGCGGCGCGGACCTCCCCCGCCAGCGCCTCCAGCACCGCCGGCCGCAGGCCCGCGGGCGGGCGCGGGCCGAGCAGCCCGGTGAGCAGCGCGTCGTGGGTGTCGGCCCGCCACGGCATCCCGGCGTGGGTCATCTCCGCGGCGGCCAGCGCGCCCGAGGACTCGGCGGCCAGCAGCAGGCCCAGCCGCGCGCGCTGCGGGGACGCGGCGAGCACGGCCTGCTGGCGGCGGTCCTCGGCGACCGGGTCGAGCGCGTCGGCGGGGTCGGCCAGGTGGAACAGCGCCGGGTCGTCCGCGGTCACCGGCTCCAGCGCCGCCCAGCCCGGGTCCGCCGCCGGCCCGGGACCGGCGAGCGGGGAGCCGCGCAGCACGGCGGCGCACAGCCGCAGGTCGGTGCAGCGCGCCACGCGGACACCGGCGGCCAGCAGCGCCGGGTACCAGCGGGTGGTGTCGTCCCAGACCCACCGGACGCCGGCCCGCTCGCGCTCCCGCACCAGCGCCGCGAGCCCGTCCGCGGGGACCTCGGCGACGGCGCCGTCGGCCTCGTGCACCGCCACCGCGTCCCCGCGGCGGCGCAGCAGGACCCGGTCCACCGCCGCAGTCTCCCCGACCGGGCCGACGGTCCCGCGGACCGCCGCGGGGGTCAGGACCGGTCGCCGGCACCCTCCGCGGCCACCTGGGCGGGTGCGCCGTCGGCGGACCCGGGCCCCAGCGACTGCTCGCCGAGCAGCACCGCGGCGGCCTCGACCGTGGGTGGTTCCTGGGCCGGGGCGGGCCCGGCCCCGGCCGCCGGGCCCCTGGGTGGCGGGGCCGGCCGGGTCACCGGGGCCCTGGAGTCCAGCACCGGCACGGCCGTCGGGTCGGCGTGGCCCCAGGCCCGCTCCACCTCGCCGATCAGCGCCTCCAGGTAGGACCGCAGCTGCGTCCGGCACGCCTGGCCGAACGCCTGCAGGTAGGCGACCTGCTCCTGCAGCTCCTCGGCGGTGCGAGCGTCCCCCGCGGCGGCCGGTGCGCCGCCCTCGGCGACGATCCGGGCCGCGGCCTCGTGGGCGGCCTGGATCATCGCGCCGACCTTCTCGCGCGCGGACTGCAGCTGCTCGTCGTACTGCTGCTGCGCCTCGCTGACCATCACCCGGCTGAACGTCTCCGCCTCCGCCACGTACTGGTCGGCGGTCTGCTGGGCGACCGCGAGCAGGCTCACCGCCTGCGCCGTCGGCTCCTCCCGGGGCTTCTCCTCGCCCACCTGGGCCTGCAGCTCCTGCACCCGGCCGCGCAGCTCGGCCTTCTCCGCGTGCAGGCGGGCCAGCTCCTCGCCCACCCGGTCCAGGAACCGGTCGACCTCGGCGTCGCTGTAGCCGGGGTGCAGCATCGACGACCGGGCGAACCGCACCTCGCGCACGTCCGCGGGCGTCAGCCGCCGGCCGTTGGAGGCCACCTGCTCGGTCGTCATGACGTCACCTCTCCATCGACATCGGGTCCGGGACGGCTGGGGGCGAACACCTCGGTGCGGATGCGGTCCCGGGGCAGGCCGTGCCGCAGCAACCGCTCGACGGTGTCGTCGACCATCGCCCGGGGACCGGCGACGTAGGCCTCGCGACTGCCCCACGGCCCGGAGCGCGCCACCACCTCGCCGACGTCGCCGTGCGCCCACTGCGAGTTCCCGTCCTCGGAGACGGCGACGGTCACGGTGAGCCAGGGGTTCTCCCGCTCGAGCCGCTCCAGGTCCGCCCGGTCGTACAGGTCGCTCTCGGCGCGGACGCCGACGAACAGGTCCACCCGCCGGGGCGTGCCGTTCCGGGCGACGTGGTCGACGATCGCCTTGAGCGGCGCCAGCCCCGTGCCCCCCGCCACCAGCAGCAGGTCGCGGTCGGAGTCGGCATCGAAGCGCAGGTGGTCCACCGGGGGCCCGAGCCGCAGCACGTCCCCGACGTCGACCTGCCGCACGAGGGCGGTGCTGACCGGCCCGCCGGCCTGGGCCCGCGCGTGGATCTCCATCTCGCCGTCGGGCCGGCAGGCGTTGGCCGGCGAGTAGTAGCGCCACAGCCGCGGCCGCAGCTCGGTCTCCAGCGAGATCGACGCCCCGGGGCGGTAGGACAGCGGGATCTTGGTCCGCAGCCGCAGGACGGCGGTGTCGACGGTGCGCCGCTCGTGCGCCACGACCTCGGCGTCCCACCACGGCGGCTCGTCGGCCATCTCGTCGGCGGCCGCGACCATCACCGAGGCGACCAGCTCGTAGGCCGCCGCCCAGTCCGCGGCCAGCGCGTCGTTCCAGTCCTCGTCGAAGTGCTGCAGCGTGGCGAGCAGGCTCGCTCCCACCGCGGGGTAGTGCTCGGCCACCGTCCCGAACTTGCGGTGGTCGCGCCCCAGCTGCTGCAGGATCGGCACGAGGGAGTCGAGGTCGTCGACCCGTCCCACCACCTCGCCGAGCGCGGCGAAGAGCCGGTCGCGCTGGTGCGCCATCGAGACCGGGAACATCTGCCGGGTCTCGGGATGGGCGAGGAACAGGTGGGAGTAGAACCACAGCGGCGCCTCGTCGCCGGCAGCCGCGGCCTTGGCGAAGTTCGCGCGCATCGCAGGAATGTCCACAGTCGCCCCCCGTGGGCCGTCCGCTCGGCCGTGTGACCTGGCGCACACTAGCGAGCCCTCCGGACGGCGGCTAGCCCTCTGCGGCACCGCTCCGGTCGATTTCCGGACCCGCTCCTGGCAGGGTCGGTCGCAGGGGCGCGCCGGTGGGGGCACCCCGGCCCCGCGGACGGCGACGACGGGCGGGCACGGACACGGGGACTCAGCAGGTCACCGCGCCCGTCGGCCGGCCGAGGAGGACCGCATGCTGTCTGACCGCTCCCGTCCCGTGATCGAGGCGACCCTGCCCGTGGTCGCCGACCACATCCAGGAGATCGCCCGGCGCTTCTACGGGCACCTGTTCGGCGCCCACCCCGAGCTGTTCGACGGGGTCTTCAACCGCGGCAACCAGGCCACCGGGGAACAGCAGGTCGCGCTGGCCGGCTCCGTCGCCGTGTTCGCCGGCACCCTGGTGAAGACGCCGGAGCAGCTCCCCGAGCAGCTGCTGTCGCGCATCGCGCACAAGCACGTCTCGCTCGGGATCACCCCCGCCCAGTACGACGTCGTCCACGAGCACCTGTTCTGGGCGATCGTCGACGTGCTCGGCGACGCGGTCACCCCCGAGGTGGCCGCGGCCTGGGACGAGGTCTACTGGCTGATGGCCTACGCGCTGATCCACCAGGAGCGCGGTCTCTACAGCGCCCGGGGGGTGCGCCCGGAGACGGTGTGGCGGGACTGGGAGGTCGCCGAGAAGGTCGAGGAGACCCCCGACGTCGTCACGTTCCGGGTGCGGCGGATCGACCACCGGCTGGTCAAGACGTCGCTGCCCGGCCAGTACGTCACCGTGCAGGTGCCGCTCCCCGACGGCGTGCGCCAGCCGCGCCAGTACAGCCTCACCCGCGCCGACGACGGCGAGCACCGCCAGTTCTCGGTCAAGCGGGTGCGCGGCGGGGACAAGCCCGACGGCGAGGTCTCCAACCACCTGTGCGACCGGGTGCAGGTCGGCGACCGGCTGACGCTGTCGGCGCCCTTCGGCGACGTCGTCCTCGACGACTCCGGCCGCCCGGTCGTCTTCGCCAGCGCCGGCATCGGGATCACCCCGATGGCCGGGATGCTGTCCCACCTGGCCGCGGCGGGCTCCTCGCTGCCCGTCACGCTGCTGCACGCCGACCTGGACGAGGAGTCCTTCGCACTGCGTCACCAGGTCCTCGAGGACCTCCGCACGCTGCCGGACGCCACGGCCCACGTCTGGTTCGAGCGGGGCGCGGAGACCTCGCTGCCCGTCGACGGCGTGCACGACGGGACGATGGACCTCGACGACGTCGACCTGCCCGAGGGCGCCGCGTACTACCTCTGCGGGCCCCTGCCGTTCATGCGCGCGGTCCGCAGCGGCCTGATCGACCGCGGCGTGCCCGCCCGCGACGTCCAGTACGAGGTCTTCGGCCCCGACCTGTGGCAGGCCGACTTCGCCTCCGAGCCGGCGCCGGGCGCGACGGCGGAGCCGGCGGGCGCGGGCCGGTAGCCGTCCCGGGCGGCACACTGGGCGGGTGCCCCCGACCGCAGCCGCCCGCCGCGGGGTGGTCCGCCTGCTCAACACCTCCGCCGGGCGGGTCCTCTGCCTGGCCGGGGTCGTCGACGCGGACGCCGTCGAGGCGTTCTGGCGCTGCTACGGCCCGGAGCCGGTGCGCGTCGACGTCGTCGACGCCCGCTCGGTGACCACCCTGTCGGCCTCCGGCCGCGAGCTCGTCGCCGACGTCCTCGAGGCGGCGGCGTGGCGCGGTCTCGAGGTCGTGCTGCGCCCGTCGGAGCCGGTGCGGCGGTCGCTGTCCGGGCGGCCGGCCTGACGCGACGAGCGTCACGGCCCGCGTTCACCTGGGCTTCACACGCGGCGGGGACCGTGGGAGACGGCCGCACCCGCGGCCGACGGACGACGACGTCCCCCCGGACCCACCTCGAGGAGACGCCATGAGCACGACCACGAGCACGACCCCCCGCCGCACCCTCCGCAGCTGGCTGCGGCGCTTCGACGCCTACACGCTGCAGGTGTTCAACGCCGGGACGCCCGCGCGGCCCGGGACCCGCTGACCGACCGGGGCGGGGAGGCCCCGCCTCCCCGCCCCGCCGGTCACGCCCGCCGGCCCGCCGCGCCCTCGAGGATGCGGTGCGGGTCGGTCGCCGCGGCCAGCGCGGCCAGCCGGTCCCGGACGGCGGGCGTCGGGGTGCGGGCCAGCACGTCGGGCGCCGCCCCCCAGCCGTGCGCGGGCGCGCGGCCGCCGAGGTCGCCGCCGAGCGCGGCGGCCAGCTCCTCGGCGCAGGCACGGGTGGCCGCCCGGTCCTCGACGCCGGCGCCGCCGACGACCCGCACCGCCAGCCGCGCGTCCCGGTGGCAGACGGCGCTGGGCCGCTGCGGCACCCAGCCGAGCGCGCCGCCGAGCAGCCGCACCTCGACCGTGCGCGGCCGGCTCCCGCCGGCCGCACGCAGCAGCCCCGCGACCGCGCCGTCGGAGAGGCGGTCGAGCAGCAGCGAGGACTCCACCCCCGCCTCCAGCGCGGGCGTGGCCAGGCCCGCCGGTCCGCGCGGCGCCAGGTCGGCGGCTCCGGGCGGTGCGGCCCCGCGCAGGACGTCGAGCAGCCCGTCGCCGTCGTCGGCCTCGCCGGTCCAGGCGAACCGGACGGCCACCGTCCCCTCGCCCCGCGCCGGCCGGGTGAGCACCAGCGAGGTGCCCGCCTGCGGCGGCAGCGCCACCGACCAGGTCCGCCACGCCTCCGCCACCCGCGCGCCGTCGGCCGCGGGCCAGCGCAGCTCGCCGCCGTAGCGCGGCCCGGCGGCCAGCAGCTCCAGCTCCACGGCGGTGACGACGCCGAGCGCCGCGCCGCCGCCGCGGACGCCCCAGTACAGGCCGGCGCCGTCGGCGGGGGTGACCCGGCGCAGCACGCCGTCGCCGGTCACCACCTCCACCGCCCGCACCCGGTCCCCGGCCAGGCCGTAGGTCCGGGCCAGCGGGCCGACGCCGCCGCCGGTGACCGTGTCCGCGACCCGCTCGGCGGCCGAGGACCCGGTGATCGGGGTCAGCCCGTGCCGGACGGCCACCGCGGCCAGGTCCCGCCAGCGCACGCCGGCGCCGACCCGCGCCCAGCCGGCGGGCGACACGCGCACCCCGGCGAGCCCCGCGGGGTCCACCTGCAGCGCGCGGGCGCCGGCGCCGGTGCGGCCGGGCCCACGGACGGCCACGGCCACCCCGTGCCGGCCGGCCAGCCGCAGCGCGGCCACGACGTCGGCGTCCTCCGCCGCCCGCACCACCGCCCCGTCGGCCAGCACGGCCGCCGGCGAGAGGCGGGCGCGCAGGGCGGCGGTCAGGTCGGGCGGCAGGACGGCCGGCCGCGGGTCCGCGGCGCGGGCCGCGGGCGTGGAGGGGACGGACAGGGTGCTCACGGGGCTTCTCCAGGTGCGGGGGTCGGTGCCACCCGGAGGGTCG
Organism: Geodermatophilus sp. SYSU D00698; assembly: GCF_054050335.1. Taxonomy (NCBI): domain Bacteria; kingdom Bacillati; phylum Actinomycetota; class Actinomycetes; order Geodermatophilales; family Geodermatophilaceae; genus Geodermatophilus; species Geodermatophilus sp. SYSU D00698. The sequence goes on along the minus strand of NZ_JBJGZD010000007.1, from coordinate 70,638 downwards.
TCGGCGGTCCTTGGTGCGCCCTTGGCGGCCGCTTGGGCAGCAGGTCACGGCCGCGACCGGGAGGTCACCGGCAGGTCACGCGGCGTCGCGGGCGCCCCCGCGGGCGTGTCCGGGCCCCTACCCTGCCCGGCGATGACCGCCACCTCGTACCGCGTGCTCGGACCCGTGGAGGTCTGGCGCGACGGGCAGCTCCTCGCGCCGCAGTCCCCGCGCCACCGCGCCGTCCTGGCCGCGCTGCTGGTCGACGCCGGGCGCACCGTCCCCGTCGACCTGCTCGTCGACCGCGTGTGGAGCGGCCGGCCGCCCACCGCCGTGTCGGCCACCCTGCAGTCGATCGTGTCCCGGCTGCGCCGGGAGCTGGAGCCCGACGTCACCGGCGGCCGCTGGACGCTGCTGGTCACCCGGGAGCCCGGCTACCGGCTCGAGGTCGCCCCCGAGGACGTCGACGCCGTCCGGTTCGTCCAGCTGCTGCGCACCGCCCGCGACCTGGCCGCCCGCGGGGAGGCCGAGGGCGCCCGGGCGACGGTGGCCGAGGGGCTGGCGCTGTGGCGCGGCCCGGCCTACGCCGACGTCGCGGCCACCTTCGCCGCCGAGGAGTCCGAGCGGCTCGAGCAGCTGCGGCTGGCCGCCCGGGAGCTGGCCGCCGAGCTCGACCTGCGGCTGGGCCGGCACGCCGAGATCGTCGACGACGTCCGGGAGCTGCTCCGCGCCGAGCCGCTGCGCGAGGGCCTGCGCGCCTCGCTGATGCTGGCGCTGTACCGCAGCGGCCGGCAGGCCGAGGCGCTGGAGGTCTACGACGAGGGCCGCCGGCTGCTCGCCGACGGGCTGGGCGTCGACCCGGGCCGGCCGCTGCAGTCGCTGTACGAGCAGATCCTGCGCCAGGACCCGGCGCTGGCCGGGCCCGTCCCGGTGCCCGCCGCGGCGCCCGCCCCGGTGCCCGCCCCGGTGCCGGAGCCCGCGCCGGCTCCCCCGGCGCCGGCGGTGCGCGCCCCGGGCCCCCTGCCGGTCCCGCTCACCGCCTTCGTCGGCCGCGGCGCCGAGCTCGCCCGGCTGGCCGCCGCGCTGTCCGGGCAGCGGCTGGTCACCCTGGTCGGGCCCGGCGGCAGCGGCAAGACGAGGCTGGCGCTGGAGGCCGCGCGCCGCCGGCCGGCCGGGTCGCCGCCGGCCGCGCTGGTCGAGCTGGCCGGCGTCGAGGACCCCGAGCTGGTCGCCGGGCAGGTGGCCACCGTGCTGGGCGTGACGCTGGCGGGCGGGGACCCGCTGGGCGCCGTCGCCACCGCCCTGGAGGACCGCCCGCTGCTGCTGGTCCTGGACAACTGCGAGCACGTCGTCGACGCCGCCGCCGCGGTGTGCGCCGCCCTGCTCCCCCGCTGCCCCGAGCTGCGGGTGCTGGCCACCTCCCGCGAGCCGCTCGGGCTGCCGGGTGAGGCGGTGCTGCCCTGCGGCCCGATGCCCGCCGACGCTCCCGGCAGCGACGCCGAGCGGCTGTTCCTCGACCGCGCCCGGCTGGCCGCCCCGCACCTGGCCGACCCCTCCGCGGAGGACCTGGCCCACGTCCGGGAGCTGGTGGCCGCCCTCGACGGCCTGCCGCTGGCCGTGGAGCTGGCCGCCGCCTGCCTCACCACCCTCCCGCTGGCCGAGGTCGCCGGCCGGGTCGACGACCGGTTCGCCCTGCTGTCGGGTGGCTGGCGCACCGCCGTGCCGCACCAGCGCACGCTCGCGGCCACCGTCCAGTGGAGCGTCGACCTGCTCGCCCCCGCCGAGCTGGCCGTCTTCCAGGCCGTCTCGGTGCTGCCCGGCACCTTCGGCCCGGACCTGGTCGAGGCGGTGGCCGGACCGGAGGTCGACGGCCGGGCGCTGGAGCTGCTGCGGGTGCTGGTGGCCAAGTCGCTGGTCGAGCTCGACCACGCGGCCGGGCGCTACCGGATGCTCGAGACGCTGCGGCAGTACGCCGAGCAGGCGCTGGACGAGCCGGCGTCCCGGCGGCTGCGCGACCGGCTGACCGGCTTCGCCGTCGCGCTCACCGAACGGCTGGAGCCGACGCTGCGCAGCCCGCTGTGGACCGCGAGCGCCCGCCGGCTCGACGCCGAGCAGCCGGCGCTGCGGGCGACGCTCGGGCACGCGCTGGCCACCGGGCAGGGCGAGGCGGCGCTGCGGATCGGCGGGGCGCTGGGCTGGTACTGGTACCGGCGCGGCCACGTGCAGGAGGGCCGCCGCTGGCTGGCCGCCGCGCTGGACGCCACCCCCGGCGCGCCGGCCGGCGTGCGCAGTGGCGCGCTGCTCGCCGACGCGCTGCTGGCCTACCTGTCCGGCGACGTGCCCTCGCTGTGGGCGCGGACCAGCGAGATCGCCGGGACCGCCGACGACGCCGACCCGGTGCTGCCCCTCGCCCTGGTGCTGCGCGGCTTCGTGCGGGCGCTGCTCGGCCAGCCCGACCCCGACGGCGAGGTCGGGGCGGACATCGCCCGCGGCCTGGCGCTGGCGCAGGCGTCGGGCATCGAGTGGGTGCAGGTCGAGATCGCCATGACCCTCGGCCAGTTCTCGCGGGCCGCCGGCGACCTCGACGGCGCGCTGGAGCACCTCGGCCGCGCCGAGCGGCTCGCGCTGCGGCTGGGCCACTCGTGGGCGCACTCGTCGGTGCTGTGGATCCGGGCGAAGGCGCTCACCGACGTCGGCCGGGCCGCGGAGGCGCTGGCCGACCTGTGGGCGATGGTCGAGCTGACCCACCGCGAGGGCGACGCCACCGGCACCCTCGCCGGGCTGCTGGCCGCCGTCGGCGCGGTCACCGCGTCGGGCCGGCCCCGCACCGCCGCGGTGCTGCTCGGCGCGGTGCAGGCCGTCGCCCGGCAGGTCGGCTACGACCCGCTGCGGATGGACCCGGTCGACGGGCAGCGCTACGTCACCGCCACCCGCGAGGCCCTCGCCGAGGTCGAGTACGACACCGCGCTGGCCGAGGGCGCCGTCCTCGACCGCGGCGAGGCGGTGGCCATGGTGGGCAGGCTCGCCGCGGAGACCCGCACCGCCGACCCGGTCGCCTAGCCGCCGGGCGGCCGCAGCCCGGCGTACAGGCGGGCGAGGTCGGGCAGCTGGAAGTGCGCGTTCAGCCCGCTCGGGTTGGGCAGCACCCAGGTCTCGGCGCCGCCGACCGACACCGGCTGGCGGCCCCAGCCCGCGCGGGGCGCGCCGGTGGCGAGCCGCCAGGCCGTGAGCCCGAGGACCGCCAGCACCCGCGGCCGGCAGCGCGCGACCAGGCCGGCCAGCGCCGCCGCGCCCGCCCGCAGCTCCTCCGGGGTGAGCTCGGCCGCCGTCCGCGTGGGCCGGTCGACGAGGTTGGTCACCCCCAGCCCGTAGCGGGGCAGCTCGCGGTCCTCCTCCGGCGTCAGCCGGCGGGGCGTGAGCCCGGCCAGGTGCAGTGCGGGCCAGAACCGGTTGCCCGGGCGGGCGAAGTGGTGGCCGCGCTCGGCCGACAGCAGCGACGGGTTGATCCCGCAGAACAGGACGTCGAGGCCGGGGGCGACGACGTCGGGCAGCGGCTTGCCCGCTCCCCCGGTCAGGGCTCCATCGCCCGCACCGCCAGCGCGGCCCCGCCGTAGACGACCGAGCTGGCCACCGCCCGCACCGTGGTCGACCGGCCCGAGCCGCGGGCCGCGACCAGCGCGGTGAGCACGTCGAGGAGGTTCGCCGTGGCGACCAGCAGCAGCCCCCGGTCCACCTCCTCCTGGGTCCGCGCCGTCAACCCCGCCACCGAGAGGGCCAGCGCGCGGCTGCCGAACAGCCGCTGCAGCTGCAGCCCCTGCGGCGTCGGGGGGACGCCGTACCCTGCGGCGACGGCCCGCGGGGCGAGGACGCTGACCGCCCCGAACGCCATGCCGGCGCCGCCGAGCGCCCGCGCCGCCGTCTGCTTGGACATCCCTGCGATGGTCCTGGCCACGGTGGTCTCCAGTCCCCGACCCCGGCGGCCGGCCTGCTGGGCCGCCTGCCGCGAGCCAACCAGCCGCCCGCACGTCGCGCACGCGGGAGGGGGCGCGGTCACACTGGTCCGCGACGGCGCCGAGTCCTCGCGCACGCCGTCCGGCCACCGGGGGTGCCAGCTGTCGACCGACCTCCTCCCGGCCGACCGGGAGACCCCGCTCGGGCGGATGCACAGCCGCTCGGCGGGCACGCCGCGCGACGGCGTCGCCGAGGTGGTGCTGGTGCAGGGCATCGGCGTGAGCGACTACCTCGTCCCCGCCCTGCGCGCGCTCGGGGCGTGGACGCGGGCGCACCTGGTGGAGCTGCCGGGCTTCTCGGGCAGCGGGGAGCCGCCGCACGAGCTGGACGTCGCCGAGTTCGGGGACGCGCTGGTGGCCTGGCTCGCCGGCGCGGGACTGGACCGCGTGGTGCTGGTCGGACACTCCGGCGGCACCCAGGTCGCGGCACGGGCCGCGCTCCACCGCCCGGCCGGCGTGCGGGGCCTGGTCCTGGCCAGCCCGACGGTCGACCCGGCGTTCCGCAGCCTCGGCGGGGTGCTGCGGGCCTGGTACCGCAACCACCGGCGGGAGCCGCCGGACCTCGACGAGGCCCACCGGCCGGAACGGCAGCGGGCCGGCACGCGCCGGGTCCTGCACGCCGTCCGGGCCCACCTGGCCGACCGGCTCGAGGACGTCGTCCCCCGGCTGGCCGTCCCGGTGCTCGTGCTGCACGGCGCGGACGACCTGCTGTGCACCGCGGAGTGGGCCCGCGCACTGTGCCGGCTGGCCCGGGACGGCCGGTTCGCGTCCGTGCCGGGGGCGCACAGCTTCGTCTGGACCCACCCCGGGGCGTGGTCCGGCCCGCTCCGCCGGCTCGCCGGGGAGGTCGGCTGACGGTCGGTCAGTCGCCGGTCCCGCCGAGCCGGTCGACCGCCTCCCGGGCGACCTCGGGCGGGACGACGTGACCGCCGGCGAACTCGCGGTAGGTGACGTCGTACCCGTCGTCGCGGAGCGCGGGGACGATCTCGCGGCTGGCCCGCTCGACCGGCAGGACGTCGTCGCCGGTCCCGTGGGACACGAAGACCGGCGGCCGCCCGGTGCGCGCCGCCGGGGGCACGAACCCCGGTGAGAAGGCGACGACCCGCCGGAACAGCAGGCCGTTGGCCAGCCCCAGCCCCAGCGCGTAGGACGCGCCGTCGGAGAAGCCGGCGACGGCCACCCGGCCGGCGTCGACCGGCACCCGCCGGAGGACGGCGGTCAGCGCACGGTCGATCCCGGCGACGTCGGGCCCGTAGCCGCGCAGGACGGCGTCCCAGGTCGAGCCCCGGGAGGCCGGGGCGAGCAGCACCAGGCCGCGCTCGTCGGCGAGGGACTGCAGCAGCCCGAGGCCGGCGGCGGCGTCACCCCCCGCGCCGTGCAGGACGACGACGAGCGGCGCCGGGCCGGGGACCCCGGCGGCCGGGACGTGCAGCAGGGGGTCGCGCGTCTCCTCCAGGCCCAGCGCGGAGGTGCCCGGTGGCGGCGGCGGGAGGTCCGGTGGCGCGGTCGGGCGGGCGGTCAGGACGGCGGCCCCCTCGCCGCCGGGTGCGCCGGGGAGCCGGACCGCGCAGCCGGTCAGGACGGCCGCCCCGGCGACCCGGCCCGCCGCCAGGAGCAGCCGCCGGCGGGTGAGCACGGTGCACGGGGGCCGCTCAGGCACTGACCTCCTCGTGGGTGTTCACCCCCGGGATCCGGCGGACCGACCCCCAGCCGAAGCGGGCCCACGCCACCAGCAGCGCCGCACCGACCAGGGAGCCGAGGGTGTCGCGGACGAGGTCGCCGTTGGTGTCGTCGTTGCCCTCCGACAGACGCGTGCCGAACCACGCGTCGGACCGCCACTCGTACACCTCCCACAGCGCCCCGATCGTGACGCCGAGGGCCGTCGTGACGACCGCGATCCCGACGTAGTGGCGCAGGTGGGTCTCGTCGCGGGGGTCGGGGACGACGTCGAGGCGGGCGAGCGCGATGTAGACGACGGGCGCGGTCAGCATCGGCAGCGTGACGTGCACCAGGTCGTCGAAGCGGACGAACCGGTCGTAGAGGCCCAGCGTCTCGCCGAAGCCCTGCAGGACCATCCCCAGGGTCAGCGCGAGGTCGTACACCCGCGGCAGGTCGACCAGCCGCGCCAGGACCGTGACCGCCCCCAGGAACAGCAGGACCGCCGCGTCCCCCGCCCGCCCCGCCGCCGCGTAGGCGAGCCCGCCCACGAGCAGCACCAGCCGCAGGACGTCGATGCCGTCCCTGAGCACGGGCGTCCAGTCGCCCATCACCAGCCTGCGCACGTCCACGTCCCCGCCCCCGTCCCGGCCCGCCCGGTGGGCGGGCCCCTCCGTCGGCGCCCGACCCACCGCGGGCGGCTCAGCGCGGCGGGTCGGCCTCCGCGCCCATCGCGTCGTCGACCGAGGTCTCCCCCTCGGTGCGACCGCCGCCGGCGTGGGCGACGTCCGGGCCGACGCTCGCGTGCGAGCCCTCGTCCTCCGGGCCGGCCTGCGGGGTCGGGTCGGTCTCGCTCATCGGTCCTCCTCCGGGTCTGGTGGTGTCCCGCCCCGTACCCCGCCGGCGGCGGGCCACGCCGCCGGCGGGGTGCGGGAGCCGGGTCAGCCCAGGCGCAGCACCGACATCACCCGGGCGGCCATCTCCGCCTCGCCGAGTGCGTTCGGGTGCACGACCACCGCGTTGCTGCCCTGCAGCACCGGCTCGACCCAGCGGACGCCGAGCGGCTGACAGGCGTCGTGCCCGGCCGAGGCGCGGGACAGGTCGACGTAGGTGACACCCGTGGCCGCGGCCGCGCGCCGGACGGCGTCGTCGAGCGTGGTCTGCAGGGAGTGCAGGTAGGGGACGTCGCCCTCGGCGATCGGCATCCGGTCGAAGCAGCCGCCGGTCGGCGGGAGGATCGCGGGGTAACCGAGGATCGCGACCCGGGCCCGCGGCGCGGCCTCGCGCACCGCCGACAGCGCCTGCACCAGCGCCGGGTGGGTGGTGGTGCGGACGGTGTCCTCGAACGAGGTGCCGTAGGTGTCGCGGCACGGGCTGCCGCGGCCCAGCGTCAGCAGCCCGGCGGTGCCGCAGCGCAGGACCGACTCGATGAACACCCCGCTGTCGTTGCCGCCGATGGTCATGGTGACCAGCTGGGTGTCCGGGGACAGCGCCTGGAGCTGGGGCGGCACGCCGGGGTGCTGCGCGGTGGTGAGGTCCGAGGTGTCCGCGCCGCCGCAGGTGACGTCGGTCAGCTGCGCGCCGGTCGCCTGCGCGATCAGGTGCGGGTAGTTCCGGGTGGAGCGCAGGCACTGCGGCGCGGCGGTGGGGTCCGGGGGCAGCACGCCGGAGGCCGCGCTGTAGGAGTCGCCGAGCGCGACGTAGCGCAGCGGTCCCGGGGGCGCGGCCGAGGCCGGGGGGACGACGAGCAGGACGCCGGCGAGCGCGGCGAGCAGGACGGTCAGCAGTCGGCGCACGGACCACTCCATCGGGGCCGGGGGCAGGTCGCCGGGGTCAACGACGCCGGCCCGAGCGGGTGACGGCGGTCACCCGGTCCCGACGAGCGGCTCGACCCGGTGGGTCCGCACCCACGCCGCCGGGTCGTGGCGGCGCAGCACCAGCGGCAGGACGGCGTCGCGGACGGCGCGGCCCACGGCCGGCGGCGGCTTCGCGCTGCTCCGGCGGAAGCCCTGGGCGACCACCCGCTCCGCGCGCGCCCGCCGCCGCTCCTCGAAGGCGCGCAGGGCGTCGCCGAGCGGCAGGTCGCGCAGGCACGCGGCGAGGACGACGGCGTCCTCCATCGCCAGCGACGAGCCCTGGCCCGAGGCCGGCGAGGTCGCGTGCGCGGCGTCGCCGACCAGCACGGTGCGGCCGCGGGACCAGCGGGGCACGGTGGGCACGTCGTACGTCGTCCACCCGCGCAGCGGCCCGGGGGTGGCCTCCACCAGGTCCACCAGCGGCGACCGGTCGCCGCGGAGCAGGTCGTAGAGCAGCGCCCGCCACCGTGGGTCGGGCGTGCCGGCGACCTCGCCGTCGGCCGGCTCCCGGGTGAGCGGCGGGTTGGCGAACCACCACGTGCCGCCGTCCGGCGCGGCGAGGTACCCGGCGAAGCAGCGGCGGCCGAACACCATGGTCAGCCGGCCCACCTCGGCGCCGGCCGGCACGTGCGAGGAGTACCCGGCGGTGACCAGCACCGGCACGAACCGGGGCGGCAGGGCGTCCGGGGCGACCAGCGGCCGCACCGCCGACCGCACGCCGTCCGCACCGACGAGCAGGTCCGCGGTCTCCGTCCGGCCGTCGGCGAACTCCGCGGTGACCCCGGCGCCGGTGTCCTCCGCCCCGGTCAGGCGGGAGCGGTAGCGGATCTCCACGCCCCGCCGGAGCGCCTCCGCGTGCAGGGTCCGGTACAGGTCCGAGCGCTTCACCGAGATGCCCGCGTCGCGCCGTCCCTCCGTGTCCCCGGTGGTGGACGAGCCCAGGACCCGGCCGGTCCCGCTGCGGAACTCGATGGTGTGCGTGGGGAACCCCGCCGCCCGGACGGCGTCCTCGGCGCCGACGGCGCGCAGCGCGTCCAGCCCGTTGACCTGCACGCCGAGCCAGGTCCCCACGTCCCCCTCGGGAGCCGGGTGGGCCTCGTGCACCGTCGCCTCGATCCCCACCCGCTGCAGCGCCATGGCCGTCACCGGCCCCGCGACCCCGCCGCCGACCACGATCGCGCGCGTCATGCCCGGGATTGCCTCACACCCGGCGGCGCGCGCCAACCCCCTGCCGTCCTCCCGTCTGCCAGCATCGGCCGGCACCGACCGCAGCACCCGGGGAGGCCGCCCGTGACCGACGCCCAGCGGATCGCCCTGACCGGCGTCGCGATCCCCCCGGGTCCGGGCGGGACGCCGGGGCTGCGCGGGCTGCTCGCCGTGCCCGACGGCCCGGGGCCGTGGCCGGGTGTGGTGCTGCTGCACGAGGCCTTCGGCGTCGACGGTGTGGTGCGGCGGCAGGCGCAGCGGATGGCCGCCGCCGGCTCCCTGACGCTCGTGCCGGACCTGTTCACCGACGGCGGCGCGCGGCGGGCCGTGGTCCCGACGTTCCGCGCGGTGGACGCCGGCGAGGGGCGCCCGTTCGCCGACGCCGAGGCGGCCCGCGCGCACCTGGCCGCGCGACCGGACTGCACCGGCCGGGTCGGCGTGCTGGGGTCCAGCGTCGGCGGCGGGCTGGCGCTGCACCTGGCGGCCCGCGGTTTCGACGCCGCGGCGGTGTTCTACGCGCGGCTGCCGCGGGACCCGCACACCGCGCTGCTCGGCGCCTGCCCCGTGGTGGCCGGCTACGGCGGCCGCGACCCGGGCCTGCGCGGCGCCGCCGCGGAGCTCACGACGGTGCTGACCCGGGTCGGCGTCCGGCACGACGTCCGCGAGTACCCGGGCGCCGGCCACGGCTTCCTGCACGACGCCCCGGTCGGCCCGCGGGTGCTGCGCCCCCTGCTGCGGGACGTGCTGCGGATCCGGCCGGACCCCGCCGCCGCGGCCGACGCCTGGGCCCGGACCGACGCCTGGTTCGCCGAGCACCTGCGGGGGCGGCCCCCGGCGGAGGTCCCGGCGCTCAGGCCGTCGGCACCGTGACGGGGGACTCCGGCTGCCGCGGGGCCGGGACGACCGGCGCGCCGACGGCCTCCGGCACGGCCGCCGGGCGGGCGGGCCGGCGCGGGAAGCCGGCGGCGAACACGTCCGGCAGCACGAACACGACGCGCTGCGGCTGCTCGGGGCCGGCGTCGACCAGGGCGCGGATGCGGGCCAGCTCGTCCTCTGCGGCCCGGGCGTCCTCCCACACCTCGTAGACCATCACCGACCGGGGCTGCCGGACGTGCCGGCGGGACAGGCAGTGCGGCGGGCGGTCGACGTCCTCCGGCAGGGCGCGGCGCAGCACCTCGTACTGCGCCGGCTCGACGTCGTTCCACCGCAGGTGCAGCACGAGGAGAGACACGGTTCCCCCTGGTAGTCGGTCCGTAGGTGCGGCACGGACGCTAGGGACGGCCGATCGGCACCGTCTGTACGCACTTGTGCGTATGCGGCGGGGTGCGGCGCCCCCTTGACGGCGCGGGGATCTCCGTTGACGCCGACCCGCGGGTGCGGCCACGCTCGTCCTGCACAGAGGGCTGCGCACGCGACCGACGCGGGACCGGCGGGGACCCGCGGGATCGTCGGAGGCCGGCGATGGAGCCTGTGGTCCGGGAGCTCACCGACCTGGTGGTGGGCCTGCTCGACGCCATGGTCGGCCCGCAGCTGCCCGCCGGCCCCGTGTTCGCCGTCCTGTGCCCCCGCCTGGAGGCGCCCGCCGCGGTGCTGCAGCGCACCGACTGGCGCACCGGCGCCACGGAGATCACCGCCACCGGCCTCGCCGGCGAGCAGCTCGAGCTGCTGGTCGACGCCACGCACCGCATGCGCTCGGTGCACCCCCTGCTGACCGCCGCCGCGGCCGGGGACCTCACGCCCGCGACGGCCCAGGAGGCGGCCGGCGGCTGGCAGAGCTGGCGCCGGTCCCCCGCCCGGGGCGTCATCGCCTCGGTGTGCGGCTGGGACCAGCTGGTCAGCCTGCCCCTGCGGGGCGGGCCGGCCGAGGTCTGCGGCTTCGCCTTCGGCCGGCCCCGCCGCGACTTCACCGCGGCCGACCTCGAGCTGCTCGACGGCGTCGCGCCGGTGCTGCGGGCGCTGGACCGGCACGTGCGGACGGTGCGGGCCTGGCAGGACGGCGACGGGGACGGCGGCGCGCACGCCCGTGCGGCGGGCCTCACCTGCCGGGAGACGGCGGTCCTGCTGTGCCTGGCCGAGGGGCTGACGGCGACCGCGACGGCGCACCGGCTGGGCTGCTCGACCCGTACGGTCACCACGCACGCCGCGCGGCTGTACCGGAAGCTCGGCGTCCACGACCGGCTGACCGCGGTCCTCGAGGCGCAGCGCCGGGGCATCCTGCCCGCCCCCGCCGTGCCGGCCGGCTGAGCGGGGGGGGGGTCAGCGCGGTGTCCGCCAGGGCAGCAGCCGGGGGTCCAGCGGAGCCCCGAACCAGCAGGCCATCCACCGCAGCCGGGCGCCGGTCGGCGACGGCCGCCGGGCCGGACTCGGGGTCGGGGTCGGGGTCGGGGTCATGGCGTCCTCCCTCGGAGCGGCTGCCGGACGAGCCTCCGGCCGGCGGCGGCGCCCTCGCGTCGGGGGAAACCCGCGACCTGGTGGGCCGGGCGGCGGAGCTCGCGCGCGTCGACCGGCTCCTCGACGACGCCCGCGCGGGCCGGCCGGGCCTGCTCGTCGTCGAGGGCGAGGCCGGCGTCGGCAAGACCGCCCTGCTGGAGGCCGCGGCCGCGCGGGCCGCCGGGTGCACGGTGCTGCGCGCCCGCGGGATCGAGTCCGAGGCGACGCTGCCGCAGGCCGTCCTGCTGGAGCTGCTCGGCCCGCTGCGCCCCCTGCTGCCGGAGGTCCCGCCGGGGCAGGCGGCCGCGCTCGCCGCGGCGCTGGGCTGGGGGCCGGCCGACGTCCCGGGCGAGCGGCACCTGGTCGCGGCCGGGACCCTCTCGCTGCTGGCCGTTGCCGCGGCGGCCGCGCCGGTGCTCGTCCTGGTCGACGACCTGCAGTGGGCCGACGCGGAGTCCGCGGCCGCCCTGCTGTTCGCCGCGCGCCGGGTGCACGGGGACCGGGTCGCGGTGCTGGGGGCGCGGCGGCCGGGGGCCGGCCCGCTGCCCGGCGCCGAGGTGCTCCCGGTGACCGCCCTGCCCGCCGACGACGCCCGCACGCTGCTGGCCGGGACCGTCGCACCCGCCGTGGCGCGCCGGCTGGCCGGCCGGGTCGGCGGGGTCCCGCTCGCGCTGCTGGAGGTGGCCGCGGCCCTGTCGCCGGCGCAGCGGGCGGGCACCGAGCCGCTGCCTGCGGACCTGCCGGTCGGCCCGGCGCTGTCCGGGGCCTTCGAGCCGGAGCTGGCCGCGCTGCCGGCCGGGGCGCGGGAGGCGGTGCTGCTGCTGGCCGCGGCCCACGACGGCAGCGCCGCCGCCGTGGCCGCGGCGCTGGCCGGGTCGGGCACCGACCCGGCCGCGGCCCTGGACGCCGCGGAGGAGCGGGGCGTCGTCGTGCGCGACGGGGACGCCCTGGCGTTCCGGCACCCGCTGCTGCGCAGCCTGGTGTGGCGCCGGGCGACGCCCGCCGAGCGCCGGCGGGCGCACCGCCTGCTGGCCGGGACCGCCCGGACCGGCGACGACCTCGCCGCGGTGTGGCACCGCGCGCTGGCGGCCGCCGGTCCCGACGAGACGCTGGCCGGCGAGCTGGCCGCGGCCGCCGGCCGGGCCCGGGCGCGGCGCGGGTACGCGGCGTCGTCGGCGGCGCTGGAGCGCGCGGCCGCGCTGACCGGGGACGCCGCCCGCGCCGCGGAGCTGCTCGCCGCCGCCGTCCGGGACGCCGCCGTCGGCGGGGACGCCGTCCGTGCGCGCGCGCTGGCCGGCGCCGTCGTGCGCGGCGCGGCGCCGGCGGCCGCACGGGCGGAGGTGCTGCACGTCCTGGGCCGGGTCGAGCAGGACACCGGCTCGGTGCCGGCCGCGGGCGACCTGCTGCGCGCGGCCGCCGACCTCGCCACCGGCCGCACCGCCGCCTGGGTGCTCACCGACCTCGCCGTCGTCCAGCACCGGCTCGGTGACGTGACGGGCGTGCAGACGACGGCGCGGCGGATCGCGGCCGCCGCGGACGCCGGCGACCCCCTGCAGCAGGTGCTCGCGGCGTGGGTCACCGGGGTCGCCGCCCTGCACGCCGGCGACCCCGACCGCGGACGGCGGCTCCTGCACCGGGCACTGGAGACGGCGGAGGGCGAGCCGGGGCTGCGCGCCGAGCCCCGGCTGCTGCCGCTGCTCGTCCTCGCGGTGGGCTGGCTGCCCGACCCGCCGGCCGCCGTCCCCGTGGTGGAGCGCCGCCTGCGCGAGGCCCGGGAGCTCGGGGCCCTGGGGGTGCTGGTCGCCGTCCTGTCGATGACCGCCCGCGGCCGGGCGGAGCTGCTGGGCGACCACCCGGGCGCCTACGCCGACGCCGGCGAGGCGGTCGAGCTCGCCGAGGAGCTGGGCTACGTCGCCGACGCCGCGCCGGCCCTGGAGCTGCTGGCGGAGGAGGCCGCGGCGCGCGGGCGGCACGGGGAGGCGGCGGCGCACCTGGACCGCGCCCGCGCGCTGGTCGCCCGGGCCGGCACGGCCGCCGTCGCGGCCCACCTGACCCTCTCCGAGGCGTTCTGCGCGCTGTGCCGCGGCGACCTCGCCGCGGTGGCCCGGCTGCTGGAGGGGCGGCTGGCCGCCGACGGCGGGGTCGGCGCGCTGGGCGAGCCGCTGGGCGTGGCGCCGCTGCTGGTCGAGGCGTGGACGGGGCTGGGCCGGGCCGCCGAGGCCGCGGAGCTCGCCGGGGAGTACGAGCGGGTGTCGCGGTCGCCGCTGCCGCCGACCGCCGCGCTGGTGGCCCGCTGCCGGGCGCTGACCTGCCCGGACGACGACGCCGCGACGGCGTTGTTCGAGGGGGCGCTCGCCGCCCACGCGCTCGCGCCGGACGCCTTCGAGACCCCGCACACGCGGCTGCTGTTCGGGGCGAGGCTGCGCCGCTCGGGGCAGCGGACGCGGGCGCGGGCGGAGCTCGCCGCGGCGGCCGACGCCTTCGCCGCGCTGGACCTCACGGCCTGGGCGCAGCGCGCCGAGGACGAGCTGCGCGCCACCGGGCGGACCGCGCGCCCGCGCCGGCCGCTGCCCGAGGAGCCCCTCACCGCGCAGGAGACGCGGATCGCCGTCCTGGCGGCGCGGGGCGCCTCGAACGCGGAGGTCGCCGCGGCGCTGTTCCTCAGCCCGAAGACCGTCGAGCACCACCTGAGCAGCGTCTACCGCAAGCGCGGGCTGCGCTCGCGCGTCGGGCTGGCGGCGCTGTTCCCGCCCGCGGGCTGAGGGCGGGTCAGCCCGCCCGGTCGAGGCGGCCGGCCAGCCGGTCGACGAACCGGTCCACCGGGCGCGGCTGCTCGCCGGGCGGCAGGGGCTCGGCGGGGGTGAGCACCCACAGCACGGCGTAGAGCACCAGGCCGGCGCCGCCGGCGAGGGTCAGGGCGACGGCGGCGGCGCGCCACAGCACCGCGTCGACGCCGGTGTAGGCGGCCAGCCCGCCGCAGACGCCGCCGAGCATGCGCTCGGTGGAGCTGCGTCGCAGCGGCGGCCGGTTGCCGGTGTACGAGGTCGGGATCGTCATGGCACCAGGCTCCCGCCGCCGGGCCCGCGGCACATCGGGGAAGGCCCGGAGAGCGCACCCGGACCCGACCCTGGTCAGCCCGCGGCGACCTTCGGGGCGACCTCGGTGCCCAGCAGCTCGATGCCGCGCAGCAGGTCCTCGTGCGCCAGCCGCGGGTTGGTCATCTGGATGGAGACCCGGTCCACCCCGCCGAGCTGGGCGGAGATCCGCAGCAGCTTCTCGGCCACGGTGTCGGGGTCGCCCATGAAGAAGGCGCCGTCGGGCCCGCTGGTGGCGTCGAACTGGGCACGGGTGGGCGCCCGGAAGCCGCGCTCGCGGGAGACCTTCGTGAACATCTCGTGCCAGCCGGGGTAGATCGTGTCCGCGGCGGCCCGGGTGCTGTCGGCGACGTAGCCGAACACGTGCAGGCCCACCTGCAGCCGCTCGGGGGCGTGCCCGGCCCGCGCGCCGGCCTGCCGGTAGAGGTCGACCAGCGGCGCGAACTGCCGGGGCTCGCCGCCGATGACCGCGACCATGAGCGGCAGGCCGAGGAGCCCGGCGCGGACGAACGACGTCGGGGTGCCGCCCACGCCCACCCAGATCGGCAGCGGGTCCTGCAGCGGGCGCGGGTAGACGCCCTGGCCGGTGAGCGCCGGGCGGTGCCGGCCGGACCAGGTGACGTGCTCGGACTCGCGGATGCGCAGCAGCAGGTCCAGCTTCTCGTCGAACAGCTCGTCGTAGTCGGCCAGCGACAGGCCGAAGAGCGGGAACGCCTCGGTGAACGACCCGCGGCCGACGACCAGGTCGGTCCGCCCGCGGCTGATGAGGTCGAGGGTGGCGAACTGCTGGAACACCCGGACCGGGTCGGCGGCCGACAGCACCGCGACGGCGCTGCCCAGCCGGATCCGCTCGGTCCGGGCGGCGGCCGCGGCCAGGATGACCGGCGGCGCGGAGTCGTAGTACTCGGGGCGGTGGTGCTCCCCGATGCCGAAGGAGTACAGCCCGGACCGGTCGGCCAGTTCGATCTCCTCGAGCAGGTGGGCCATCCGCTCCTCGGGACCGATGAGCCGGCCCGTCCGCGGGTCGGTCACCGCCGCCACGAAGCTGTCGACGCCGAGGTGCACGGCGGTCCTCCTCCCGGGGCGGGCGCCCCTCTCGTCGAGCGGTCGGTCGTCGAGCGCTCGGTCGTCAAGCACTCAACGAGCAGTGAACCAGCCCCCCGGCGCGTGCCGCCCGCCACAGGGGGTACCGCACGGCCCGTACCGCACACCCGAGTGATGGAGGGACCGTGTCGGAGTCAGACACCCAGGGTCAGGGCCTCGAGGAGACCGGGACCGGCGACGCCGCCAAGCGGATCGGCCAGGCGCCGACGGCGACCGACGTGGAGGACCCGGACCGGGCCTCGCGCAACACCGCGGCGGGCAGCGGGTCGGAGCCGGGCGAGGGCCCGGTGCAGCCCGCGGCCGACGAGGGCGTGGACCCGTCGGCGAGCATCGAACCGCACAACGAGGGGCAGGTCTAGCGGAGCCCGTGGACGACAGCGCCCCTCCGGCCTCGTGGCCGGAGGGGCGCTGTCGTGCACGGGTCTAGGCGGCGGTGGTCGCCCGGCCGTCGCGCGTGGCGCGGGGGCGGGGCGCCGCAGGGCGGTCCCCAGCGCCGGCGCGGAGGCCGGCGAGGTGCCAGGCGGTGCAGTCGGGGCAGCTGGCGATCCAGACGTGCCGGGGGTGGCGGAAGCAGGCGGCTCGGTCAGCCGGGGTGCTGGACATGGTGCGGGTACTCCCTGCCGCCGGTCTGACGGCGGCTCGTGACTCGTGGGACGGGTGGTGCAACACCCGGGAGGGGGTCCCCCATCCGGGCTGTGCGCGAGGACACCCTGCGTGCCCCGTACCTGCGCGTTCGGCGGAACGTGACGATCACGACCGCACTCTTTGGTGTCCAGCGTCTGTGACCCGGCCACGGGGAGTGCCGATCCTGGGCGCATGTCCGCTCGACTCGTCGCTGCCGGCACC
This sequence comes from Geodermatophilus sp. SYSU D00698, assembly GCF_054050335.1. Taxonomy (NCBI): domain Bacteria; kingdom Bacillati; phylum Actinomycetota; class Actinomycetes; order Geodermatophilales; family Geodermatophilaceae; genus Geodermatophilus; species Geodermatophilus sp. SYSU D00698. The sequence continues at coordinate 54,456 of NZ_JBJGZD010000007.1, read as the reverse complement.
GCCGCCGCGCAGCAGCCGTGGTCCCGGCCCGTTGCCCCGCCGGCGCCCCAGGAGCAGCCCTGGTGGCGCTCGGCCGTCGTCTACCAGGTCTACCTGCGCTCGTTCGCCGACGGCAACGGGGACGGCATCGGCGACCTCGCCGGCCTGCGCGCCCGCCTGCCCTACCTGTCGTGGCTCGGCGTCGACGCGCTGTGGATCAACCCGCACTACCCCTCGGGCGGCGCCGACGGCGGCTACGACGTCGTCGACTACCGGGCGGTGGACCCCGAGTACGGCGACGTGTCCGACGTCGAGGCGCTGGTCGCCGACGCGCGGCGGCTGGGCCTGCGCGTCGTGCTCGACGTCGTCCCCAACCACACCTCCGACCGGCACCCCTGGTTCCAGGCGGCGCTGGCCGACCCCGACTGCCCCGAGGCCTCCCGCTACCACTTCGCGCCGCCGTCGGAGGAGCCGCCGAACAACTGGCGCTCGCTGTTCGGCGGGCCGGCCTGGTCGCGCACCCCGGACGGCCGCTGGTACCTGCACCTGTTCGCCCCCGAGCAGCCCGACCTCAACTGGCGCGACCCGGTCGTGGCCGAGGACTTCGAGCGGACCCTGCGCTTCTGGCTCGACCGCGGGGTGAGCGGCTTCCGCGTCGACGTCGCCTACGGGCTCTACAAGGACGCCGGCCTGCGCGACAACCCCGGCGAGTACTCCCCCACCCTGTTCGGCCACGGCCCCGAGCAGGCCATGACGTGGAACCAGCCCGAGGTGCACGACGTGTGGCGCCGCTGGCGGGCGGTCTGCGACGAGTACCCGGACACCATGCTGGTCGGTGAGGTCTGCCTGGCCGACCTCGACGAGGTCGCCCTCTACTCGCGGCCCGACGAGCTGCACCAGTCGCTGTCGTTCCGGCTGCTGAAGTCGGCGTGGGACACCCCGGCCTTCGCCGAGGGGATCGGCAGCGCGCTCGAGGCCTTCGGGCGGGTGGGTGCGCCGGTGTCGTGGGTCCTCGGCAACCACGACAAGGACCGCATGGTCACCCGCTTCGGCGGCGGCGGGACGGGCCTGGCCCGGGCGCGCGCCGCGGCGCTGCTGCTGCTGTCCCTGCCCGGCTCGGCCTACGTCTACGCCGGCGACGAGCTCGGCCTGCCGCAGGCGCACGTCCCCGACGAGGCCAAGCAGGACCCGATCTTCTTCCGCAGCGGCGGCGAGCGTGCCGGCCGCGACGGCTGCCGCGTCCCGATGCCGTGGAACGCCACCACCGGCGTCGGCTTCTCCCGCGACCGCTCCGCGAAGCCGTGGCTGCCGGTGCCCGCGGAGTGGAAGCGGCACGCCGTCTCCCGGCAGACCCGCGACTCCGGCTCGGTGCTGCACCTCTACCGGCAGGCGCTGGCCGTCCGCGCCGAGCACCCGGCGCTGGGCACCGGCGAGGCCACCGTGGGCACCCGCGGCGACGTCCTCACCGTGCGCTGCACCGGCGGCGGGCGCACCGTCCGCTGCGTGGTCAACATGGGCGCCGACACCGCGCTGGTCCGCTCGCGCGGCCGGGTGCTGCTCGAGTCCGGTCCGGGCGTGCACACGTCCGCCCGGTCGGTGGCGCTGCCGCCGGACACGGCCGTCTGGATCGCTGAGGACTGAGGGCGTGAGCCCGGAGCGCTGCCCCTGCGGCACCGGCCTGGCCCACGCGGAGTGCTGCGGCCGCCTCCACGACGGGACGGCGGCCGCGGCCACCGCCGAGCAGCTGATGCGCTCGCGCTACAGCGCCTTCGCCGTCGGGGACGTCGCCTACCTGCAGGAGACGTGGGACCCGGCCACCCGGCCGCGGTCGCTGACCCTGGACCCGGCGGTGCGCTGGACCGGCCTGGAGGTGCTGGCCACCACCGGCGGCGGCCTGTTCGACGCCGAGGGCACGGTGACCTTCCGCGCGCACTCGCGCGCCGGCGGGCGGGAGCACGTGCAGGCCGAGCACAGCCGGTTCCGCCGCGTCGGCGGCCGCTGGCTCTACGTGGACGGCGACCCCGCCTGAGGCCCCGGCAACCAGCGGTCCAGCCAGCCGAGGGTGCGGTCGACGACCGTCTCCAGCGCGCCGGGCTCGGGGAACAGGTGGGTCGCCCCGGGGACGACGGCCAGCTCGGACGGCCCGCCCAGCCGGGCGGCGGCGTCCCGGTTGAGCGCGAGCACCCGGTCGTCGGCACCGCCGACGACGAGCAGCGTCGGCGCCCGCACCCGGGCCAGCGCCGCCCCGGCCAGGTCCGGCCGGCCGCCGCGCGACACCGCCGCTCCCACCCGGCCGGGCCGGTCGGCGGCGGTGAGGAGGGCCGCGGCCGCCCCCGTGCTCGCGCCGAACAGGGCCAGGGGCAGGCCGGCGGTCGCCTCCGCGCGGTCGAGCAGGTCGGCGGCCGCGGTCAGCCGGCCGGCCAGCAGCCCGACGTCGAAGCGCAGCTCGCGGGTGCGGGTGTCGACCTCCTCCTCGGCGGGCGTGAGCAGGTCCAGCAGCAGGGTGGCCCACCCCGCCCGCTGCAGCGCGGCGGCCACCTGCCGGTTGCGCGGGCTGTGCCGGCTGCTGCCACTGCCGTGGGCGAACAGCACCACGCCCCGAGAGGCGGGCGGCACGGCGAGGTCACCGGCCAGCACCGCCCCGGGTGCCGGCACCTCGACGGGGCCCTCACCGGGCACCCCAGCAGGCATGGCAGTCCCTCCCCGGACGCTCGGCTCCCGGGTACCCGGCGGGGACCGGGCCGACGCGCGCGTCCCGGCCGGGTGTGGCGGGGAGCGGGCCGGTGTGGTGGTCTGCCGCGGTGCCCCCGCCCGCTGCCGACGTCGTCGTCGCCGGGGCCGGGCCGGCCGGGCTGTCGGCGGCCGCCGCCTGCGCCGCCGCGGGGCTGCGGACGGTGCTGGTGGCCCCGGCGCCCCGCCCGTGGCCGGCCACCTACTGCCTGTGGGCCGACGAGCTGGCGACCGCGGCCGCCCCGCTCGGGCTCGACCCGGCCGCCGTCGCGGCCGGGTCCTCCCCCACCGTCGTGCGCACCGCGGCCGGCGGCGAGCAGCGGCTGGCCCGCGGCTACGCGCGGCTGCGCAACGACGTCGTCACCGCCGCCCTGCTCGACCGGCTGCGCGCCGGCGGCGGCGAGGTGGTGACCGGCCGGGTGGCGGCCGTGGAGGCCGGGGAGGCCGGAGCCGGGGAGGCCGGAGCCGGGGAGGTCGCCGTCCTCGCCGACGGGCGCCGGCTGGCCGCCCGCACCGTCCTCGACGCGCGCGGCGGCGGCCCGGGGACGGCACAGCAGCGCGCCTGGGGCGAGGTGGTGAGCGGCCCCGTGGACGACGTCGTCCCGCCCGGCGGGGCGCTGCTCATGGACTGGACGGCCCTGGCCGACCCCGCCGCGCCGCCTGCGTTCCTCTACGGCCTGACCCTCGACGACGGCACCGTGCTGCTGGAGGCGACCTCGCTGGCCGCCCGCCCGCCGGTGCCGCTGCCGGACCTGCGGGCGCGGCTGGACCGGTTCCTCGCCGCCCGCGGCCTGCGCCCGGCCGGCGGGCCCGAGCGGGTGGCGATCCCCCTGGACGCCCGGCCGCGGGCCGCCGGCCCGGGGACCCCGCTCGGCGCGTCCGCGGGGCTGGTGCACCCGGCCACCGGCTACAGCGTCGCGTCCTCGCTGCGGCTCGGCCCGCGGGTGGCGGCCGCGCTCGCGGCCGGCGGGGACGCGCGCTCGGTGGTGCGGCGGGCCCGGCCCCGGACGACGGCGGCGCTGCTGGGCCTGGGCCTGGAGGTGCTGCTGCCGCTGGACACCCGCGCCACCGACGCCTTCTTCGCCGCGTTCTTCGCGCTGCCCGAGCGGGCCTGGGCGGCCTACCTGGACGTCGGCTCGCCGCCGGCCGCCGTCGCCGCGGCGATGGCCCGGGTGTTCGCCGCGCTCCCCGGGCCGCAGCGGGTGCGGCTGCTGCGCGGGGTGGCCGCCGGGTCGGCCCGCGGCCTCAGGCGGGGGTGGGTGGCGGCGTCGGGTCGATGACGGCGGCGTGCTCGGGCAGCACGCCGGTGCGCCGCCGCTGGCGCAGCAGGTACCACGCCAGGCCGACGGCGACGATCGCGCCGATGAACACCGGCGCGGCCCACTGCAGGTACCAGTGCGGCTCGCCGGTGGCGTTGTAGACCGCCCGCCGCGGCCAGGCCAGGTTGACCGCCATGCCGGCGCCCCACAGCACCGCGAGCACGTTGACCGGCAGGCCGAGGCGGCCCAGGGAGAACCGGCCCGGCGCCGGCCGGGGCCAGCGCCCGCGCAGCCGGGCGACCAGCATCGGGCCGGTCACCAGCAGGTAGGCCAGGTAGATCATCACCACGGCGATGCTGGTGAGCGCGGTGAACACCTGCGGCTGACGCACGTTGAGCAGCAGCACGCCGACGGCGAGCAGGCCGACCAGGACCGCGGGCACCACGGGCGTGCGCCGCCGCGGGTCGACGTGCGCGAGCCGGGCGGAGGCCGGCAGCGCGTTGTCGCGGGCCATGGCGAAGGTCATCCGGATGGCCGCGGTGTGCACCGCGAGGCAGCAGACGGTGACCGCGACGACGATGCAGACGAGGAACGCCTTCCCCAGGCCGGTGCCGGCCACCGACAGCAGGACGTACTGCAGCCCCCCGCTGCTGGAGGCCAGCTGCGGGTCGGTGAGGTCGGGGGCGGCCATCAGCCCGAACAGCAGGATCAGCCCGCCGAGCACGAAGGACGCGGTGATCGCCCGCAGGATGGCCCGCGGCGCGGTGCGGCCCGGGTCGACCGTCTCCTCGCCGAGCGAGCTGGCGGTGTCGAAGCCGTACATGACGTAGCCCGACGCGAGCGCCGCGACGAGGAACGCGCCGAGGTAGCCCAGCGACTGCCCCTCGCCCCGGCCGCCGGTGTCGAACAGCACGTCCTGCGGCCCGCGGGTGAGCGCGACGGCCAGGACGACGACGATCAGCACCGCGGCCACCAGCTCGATGAACACCCCGGCGCTGTTGATGCGGGCCATCAGCCGCACGCCGAACGCGTTGACCAGCGTGGTGAACGTGATCAGCAGGCCGCCCAGCACGACGGCGTTGACCGCGACGTCGTAGGTGCCGGTGCCGTCGCCGACCAGCTGGAAGCCCGACCACAGCTGGGGCAGCGTGATCTGGTAGGCCAGCGCGGTCGCGGCGAGGGTCACGACCGAGGCGGTGAGCATCACCCAGCCGGCCAGCCACGACGTCGTCGCGCTGCCGAGGCGCTTGGTCCAGTTGTAGAGCGACCCGGCCACCGGGTAGCGGGCGGCGAGCTCGGCGAAGCACAGCGCCACCATGAGCTGCCCGGCGAACACCATCGGCCACGACCACACGTAGGCCGGGCCGCCGGCGCCGAAGCCGAAGTAGAAGAGCTGGAACGTCCCGGTGAGGATCGAGATGTAGCTGACGCCGGCGGCGAAGCTCGAGAACCGGCCGATGCTGCGGTCCAGGTGCTGCCGGTAGCCGAACTCCGCGAGCTGGGGTTCGCCGTCGTCGGTGGGGCGCACGGGGGGCCTTCCGGGTGGGAGGTGCGGGCGCCCCACTGTGGCCGACGGCGCGGTCCCCGGCCAGCCGGGGACCGCGCCGCGTCGATCAGCCGGCCGCGGGGGCGAACTGGGCCCGGGCCGCGGCCTCGCCGCCGGCGACCTCCTCGGGTGTCGCGGTACCCGAGGAGGTGACCGTGTCCACCCACGCGTCGACCGACGCGGCGTTGAACCGGCGCACCTCCTCGCCGGCCTCCCACGCGACCGGGTCGCCGACGTCCTCGCCGCGCAGGTGCAGCGCCAGGCCGAGCAGCGCGACGTCCCAGCCCGGGCCCACGAACAGCGCGCCGGCACCGCTGCCCGCGAACGCCACGGGGACGGTGTGCTCGAGCGCCAGGACGGTGCCCGCACCGGCGGGCGTCAGCGAGACGGTGACGACGCTGACCGGCCCGCCCCAGGTGAGGACCAGCGTCGACGGCGGCGTGCACTCGCGGATCTCGCCGTCGGCGTTGCCCTCGACGGCGAAGGTGCCGCCCTCGCGGAGGTCGCCGGCGACCGGCGCGAACCAGCGCGCCAGGCGGGCCGGGTCGGTGACCGCCTCCCACACGTCCTCGGGCGCGGCCGGGTACTCGCGGCGCACGGTGACGGCGACCAGCTCGTCGTCGCCCCCACCCCGGCGGGCGACCTCGCGGGCGGTGTCGGCGATCTCGGCCAGCAGGTCTCTCACGGTTCCTCCTCGGGTGGGCGGTCCTGGGGCTGGGTCTCGCGCAGGCGGCGCTCGCGCTCCCCCCGGGCGAGCTCGGTGGCGAGTGCGTCGAGGTGCCGGTCCCAGGTGCGGCGGAACCGCTCGAGCCACCGGTCGACGTCCTGCAGCGGTGCGGACTCGACGGCGTACAGCCGCCGCGCCCCCTCCGCGCGGACTCGGGCGAAGCCGTTCTCCCGCAGCACCCGCAGGTGCCCGGACACGGCCGGCTGGGTGATCCCGAACTCCCGGCGGACGACGGCGGTGACCTCCCCGGCCGACAGCTCGCCGTCGGCGAGGAGCTCGAGGACCCGCCGCCGGACCGGGTCGCCCAGGACGTCGAACGCGTGCACGGGAGAATTGTTCAGTCCCCGCTGATATCAGTCAAGACCGATGATCAGCGGAACGACAGCACCTCCGCGACCGGCCGGCGGTTGGTGGACGGGCTGCGGTCCCCGGACGGGTACCCCAGCCGGATCAGCATCTGCGGGTGGCCGACCAGCGACAGCCGCGAGCGCAGCTGCGCGCGGGTGGCCGGCCAGTCCAGCGCCTGGGTCAGCGGAGAGGCCGCGAGCCCGGCGGCGGTCACCTCGAGCAGCACCCGGCCGAGCGCCCGCCCGGCGGTGAGCCAGGCCTGCCGGTCGTCGCCGTCGGTGCCCAGGAGCAGCACGGTGGGGCGCTCGACGTCCGGCGGCGGCGCGTCGGGGTCGAGGTCGCGGGGCCGCTCACCGGTGCGCGAGCCCACCACGAAGTCGCGGACCAGCCAGTTCGACGGCCGGGTCGCCGGGTCCTCCCCCGGCACCGCCCCGACCGGGATGCCGTCGGGTGCGGCCGGGTCGGTGCGCATCCACCGCTGCAGCTCGGCGAGGTACTCGGGCTCGCGCTGCTCGACCTCCTCGGCGCGGGACAGCAGGAAGGTCGTGGTGACCTCCTCGTCCTCCCCGCTGATCCGCTTCACCCAGACCCGGAACCCCCCGGCGGTGGTCTGCAGCCGGTCGACGACCTCGGCCGGGACGGCCTGCGGCAGGAACGGCGCCCGCTCGGTGTGCCGGGCGCCGATGGCGTCGGCCAGGGCCCGGTCGGCGTCGTCCCGGGTGCGGCCCCCGGTGACGGTGAGGACCGCCAGCAGGTCGGGGTCGGCCGGGTCGGGCAGCTCCTCGACGGCGGTGTCGTGCCCCGCGGCCGCGAGCGCGACGACGGCGAACTCGACGGCGACGCCGCAGCTGACCACCCGCTGCCGGCCGCTGGGGTCGAGGGCCTGCAGCGCCCGCCCGGGATCGGTGCGGACCTCCAGCCGGTCGCCGGACGCGGTGAACCGCCACGGCTGCGTGTTGTGGATCGACGGGGCCCGGGTGGCGGCCTCCACCACACGCGTCCACTCCTGCTGGTCCACCGTCGTCCTCCCGTCGTCCGTGCGTCCCGCGTCCGTGCGTCCCGTGCGGGACCCGCCTGTCCCGTCCCCGCAGGTCACACCGCGCCGACCGCGGGTGCCCACCGCAGCCGCCCGGTGAGGAGGACGACGACGCCGCGGCCGGTGACCGCCGCCGTCGTCAGGGCCGTCGTCAGGGCCGTCGTCAGGGCCATCGCGAGGCCGCCGGGGACGCCGATCGCGGCGACCGGCACCCGGTCCTTCCCCGGCCGCCACCGCGGTGTGGTGGGCGCGGTGGACACGAGCAGGCCGGCGAGCCGGGCCGGCGCGGTGCAGGCGGTCCAGCGGCCGGCGTGACGACGAGCAGCCGGCGCCGCCACAGCGCGGTCGGGGTGGTCACCGGGGCAGCGTGCCGGGCGGACGCGCGTGTTCCGTAGGGCCGGAGGTCCCGGCCGCCGCTACCCTCCCGGCCGGTGAGCGCCCCTCCGTCCGACCCCGGCCCCGTGGCGGCGCTGCTGCGCCGCTGGCGGACGGCGGCCGCCCTCACCCAGGAGGAGCTCGCCGCCCGGTCGGGGCTCACCGCCAAGGCGGTCAGCGCCCTGGAGCGGGGCGAGCGGCGCCGCCCCCACCCGCACACCGTGCGCGCGCTCGCCGACGCCCTCGGCCTCGACGACGCCGGCCGCGCCGCTCTGACCGCCGCCGCCCGCCCGGCCGGCGGCGGGCCCGCGGCGGACTCCCTCCCGCCGCCCGCGGCGCCGGTGTTCGGCCGCGAGGACGACGTCGCCGAGGTCGCCGGGCTGCTGCGGTCGGGCACCGCCCGGCTGGTCACGCTCACCGGGCCCGGCGGGGTGGGCAAGACGACGCTGGCGCTGGCGGTGGCCCGGGAGCTGGCGGCCGCGTTCCCCGACGGCGTGACGGTCGTCGAGCTCGCCCCGGTGCGCGAGGCGCAGCTGGTGCTGCCCACGCTGGCCCGCGCGCTCGGCGGCCGTCAGCTGGCCGGGCCGGTCGCTGACGCGGTGGCCGCCCGGATCGGGGACCGGCGCCACCTCGTCGTCCTCGACAACGTCGAGCACGTGCTCGACGCCGCGCCGGAGGTCGCCGCCCTGCTCGGGCGCTGCCCGGGCCTGGCGGTGCTGGCCACCAGCCGGGCGCCGCTGCGGGTGCGGGCGGAGCGGGAGCGCCCGCTCGCCCCCCTCCCGCTGCCGGCGGGCAGCGGCGCGGCGGCCGTGGCCGCCTCCCCCGCCGCCCAGGTGTTCCTCGACCGGGCAGCGGCCGCCGGGCGCCCGGTCGTCCTCACCGGCGCCACGGCCGCCGACGTCGCCGCCATCTGCCGGCGCCTCGACGGGCTGCCCCTGGCCCTGGAGCTGGCTGCCGCGCACGCGCGCTACCTGCCGCCGGCCGCGCTGCTCGGCCGGCTGGACGAGGCACTCGGGTCCGGCGGCGCCCGGGACCTGCCCGAGCGGCAGCGCACGATGCGGGCCGCGCTGGACTGGAGCCACGACCTGCTGACCGCCGCCGAGCAGCAGCTCCTGCGCCGGCTGGCGGTCCTCGCCGGCGGTTTCTCCCTCGACGCCGCGCAGGCGGTGGCCGGCGTCCCCGACGTGCTGCCCGCCCTGGGCGGCCTGGTCGAGCAGTCCCTCGTCGTCGCCGAGGACGGGCCCGAGGCCCGCTACCGGCTGCTGGAGCCGGTGCGGCAGTACGCCGCCGCACGGCTGGCCGACGCCGGGGAGACCGAGCGGGCCGCCGACCGCGCGACGGCCGCCGTCCTCGACCTCGCCGCCGGCGCGGAGGCCGGGCTGACCGGGCCCGAGCAGGGCGCCTGGCTGGACCGGCTGGAGCGCGACCACGGCAACCTGAGCGCGGCGCTCGGCCGGCTGGTGGCCGCCGGGCGGTCCGCCGACGCCGCCCGGCTCCTGCGGGCGACCTGGCTGTACTGGGCGGTGCGCGGCGACGTCGCCGAGGGCCTGGGCTGGGTCGCCCGGGTCGACCGCACCGGGCTGGACCCGGTCGACGACGCCCGGCTGCTGCTCGCCCTCGCCGCGCTGCGCCACGCGGCCGGTGACGTCCCCGGCACGGCGGAGGCGGCGGCCGGGGCGGCGGCGGCCGCCGCGGACGCCGGCGCCGGGGACCTGCGCGCCCTGGCGCTGGTGCTCACCGGCTCGGCCGCGGTGTTCCGCGGCGACCTCGCCGCCGCCGGGCGCGACCTGGCCGAGGCGCTGCGGCTGGCCGGGGAGACCGAGGAGGCGTGGGCGCGGGTGCACGCCGTCGTGGCGCAGGGGCAGCTGCTGCTGCAGGCGGGCGACCTCGCCGCCGGGACGGCGACGCTGGCCGACGCCGAGCGGCTGGCCCGCGGGCTCGGCAGCCCGTTCAGCCTGGCGACGCTGCTCAACGTGCAGGCCTCCCTGGCCGCGCTCGCCGGCGACGAGGACGGCGCCCTCGATCGGTGGGCGGAGGCGGCCGACCTCGCCGCGGAGGTCCGCACCTCGTGGACGCTGGCCTACACGCTGCCCGGGCTGGCCGCCGTCGCCGCCTCCCGCGGGCTGCCCGAGCTCGCGGCGCAGCTGTTCGCGGCGGGGTCGGCGACGGCGGAGGCGGCGGCGGTGGCGGTGGCGTTCCCGCCCGACGTCGCGCTCGCCGCCCAGGAGCTGCCGGCGGTGCGGGCGGCGCTCGGCGAGGAGGCGTTCGCCCGGGCCTGGGACGCCGGCCGGCTGCTGCGCCCGGAGGACGTCCCGGCCCTGGTGGGGGCGATCAGGCGGGCCCGCGGACCGCGCTGACGTAGCGGCGGTACCGGCGCGCGAAGACCGTGCGCAGCAGCACCCGGACCGGGAACGGGACGACCTGCAGCATCATCGCCCGCTCGTCGGGGTCGCACTCCTCCAGCAGCGCGCCGAACAACAGCGGCAGGTCCCGCACCGACATCTCGCCCTTGCCGTGCTCGCCGAGCTGCGCCCACTCCGCCTGCGTGACGTGCCGCTGCGCCAGCGGCAGGATCTCGCGCTCCTCCTCGGCCAGGTGCTCGGCCAGGACGGCGCCCAGCGCCTCGACGGTGGACGCCACCTCCTCGGCCACCGCCGGCCGGGCCTCCACCTCCCAGCGGTCCAGCGCCGGGCCGAGGGCGCCGATCAGCCGCTCCACCTCGGAGTGCTGGGCCTCCATGCGGTGGACGACGGCGGCGTCGGGCGGGCAGCGCTCGAGCAGCCTCGGCCAGAGCAGGTCGTCCTCGGCGGTGTGGTGCAGGTGGAGGCCGAGCAGCACCATCCGGGCGTGCCGGGCGAGGACGGCGGCGCGGGCGGTGTCGCCCGGCTCCACGGCGCGCACGAGCCCGGGGAGCAGGCCGAACTCGCGACGGAAGGCGCGGTGGACGACGTACATGTCGCGGACGTCGGCCATCGGGACGGCGGTGCGGCCGGGTGCGGTGGAGGCGGTGTTCGTCATGACGGCGAGCCTGTCGGCGCCGCCGCGCGCGTCCCACCCACAGCGCCCCCACACCACTCCCACGGTCCGGACCGGTGTACCCGGGCGGCCCGTTCCCGTCCCCGGTGGGACGCCGCGGTCCGGCGCTCCCCGGCCGGCGCGGGGTCAGCTCTCGGAGGCGTGGTGGTGGAACCGCCGCCACGGGTGCCGGCGGGCCGTCGGGGGCTCGGGGTGCGGCGCGGCGCCCGGCGGCGGACCGGCGGGCTCCGCGGCCGCGCCGGCGGCGGAGGGCCGGCGCGGGGTGGGCGGCCGGGTGCTGTCGGCCAGCCGCTCGCGGCTGAGCTGGTGCTGCAGGCCGAGCGGGTCGCAGCGGTGGCCGCGCGCGGCGACGTCGTGCTGCGCCTCCCACTGCGCGATGAGCTTCTCCTCGAGCGACATCTCGCGGCGCTCCGGCGCCGACGGGTCCATGGCTCCCCCTCTCCACCCCCGGGGCCGTCCCGGGGGACGCACGTCGTCAGGGCCGCGCGGCGGCGGACCCCACGGCCTCGGCCCGGCCGGGGCGCACCGCGTCGGGCCGCACGACGGTCACCGGGCAGGGCGCCGCGCGCAGCACCGAGGACGCCACCGAGCCGAGCAGCCGCCCACGGGCGCCGCCCCTCCCCCGCGCGCCGAGCACCACCAGCTCCGCTCCCTCGGCCGCGGCCAGCAGCGCGTCGACCGGCGCCCGGTGCACCGCGCGGCAGGTCACCGCGACGGCGGAGGGCACGCCGGCCGCGGCGACGTCGTCGGCGAGCGCCTGCTCCACCGCCCGCTCCCAGTCGGCCAGCGGCGGCACGTAGGCCGGCTCCCAGGTGTCCGGGCGGGGTGCGGTCGGCACGCTCCACGCGCGCACCGCGGTCAGCGGCATGCCGGTGCGGGCGGCCATCCGGCCCGCCCAGGCGAGGGCGGCCCGGGCGCACGCCGAGCCGTCCACACCGACGACGACGCCGCCGGGCACGGCTCCCGAGGTCACGGCACAGACCCCCTCCACGCCGGTCACCGGGAACCGGCGCGCACCCATGACACGCCGCACCGCGGCCGGGCGGCAGGGTCGGAGGTCCCGGCCGGAGGTCCCGCTCGGCAGCCGGCCCGGACCTCCCGAGGTCAGACCTCCTCGGTCTCCAGGTCCCCCGCCGCGCGCTGCGCCCAGCCCACCACGACGACCGTCACGACCAGCGCGGCCAGGGCGCCGACGACCACGGACGCCGGCAGCTCCAGCAGCGCGTCGAGCAGGGCCACGGCCGCGGCGAGCAGCGGCCACCACCAGCCGCGCCGGGCGTTCCCCGTCATCGCCGAGGCGGTGACGCTCGCGGCGACCAGGTAGACCGCCACCCCGCCGGCCACCAGCGACCGGGTCCCCGCCGGCACCTCGCCGGCCGCGGCCTCCACGACCGCGAGCTCGAGGCCCGCGCCGACCGTGGCCAGCGCGAGCGTCAGGGGCAGGTGCCCGAAGACGTACGCGTCGTGGGCGTGGGCGCCGTTGTGCTCCCCCGCCTCGCCCAGCAGCCGCTTGGCGCGGGCGCCGGCGAGGTCGAAGTAGCTCCACCACAGCGCCGCGGCGAGGACGAACGCCAGCACCGCCACCGGCAGCGCCGAGCCCGACCAGCCGGCGTCGTACAGGCCGTGCGCGACCGCGGCGACCGGCTCGCCGAGCACCAGGATGACGAACAGCGCGAACCGCTCGGGCAGGTGCTCGACGTGCAGCGGCAGGTCGGCCGAGGACCGCGTCGCCAGCAGCGGGACCAGCGCCTCGGCCAGCACCGCGGCGGCCCACAGGGCGAACGCGGCCGGGCGGGGCACCGCGAGCGACACCGCCCAGAGCACGGCGCCCGCGGCGGTCCCGGCCAGGTAGAGCCGGGTGATCGGCCGCGCGTCCGGCACGTGCCGGTGGGCGCGGTGGTACTGCAGGAGCAGCATCGCGCGCAGCAAGAGCTGGCAGACGACGAAGACGGCGAACCGCTCACCGGTCGCCTCCGACGCCGAGGCCGCCAGCCCGACGACGGCGGCCATGCTCCCGAGCTTGTAGAGGCGGTAGACGACGTCGTCGTGGTCGAAGCGGTTCGCGTAGAGCGTCGAGCTGACCCAGGACCACCAGACGGTCGTGAACAGGCCGGCGAAGACGAGGAACCCGTGCAGGGTCACGTCCTCGCGCAGGGCGATCGCGAGCTCGGCGACGACCAGGACGAAGGCCAGGTCGAAGAAGAGCTCCAGCCGCGAGGCGGACCGGTCGTCGTCCGTGCGCAGTGACGGCGGCCGGACGGCGTCCCGGCCGGTGAGGGCGCCGAGCAGCCGCCGGGCCGGGGCCTGGTCGGGCACGTGTCCCCCCGACGGGGTCAGGGCGCGGGGGCCGTGTCCTCGACCGGCGCCGACCGGCTCAGCTTGCGCCAGATCCAGCTCTGCGGCACCCGCTGGCCGGTGACCAGGTAGTCGGCGACCCCGTCGATGAACAGGGTCGCCTCCACCTCCCGGTGCACCGCGGCCCGGCCGGCGAACAGCAGCTCGTCGCCGGGCTCGAGCACCGTCCCGGGGTCGGGGGTCAGCACCGCCTCCTCGCCGCGCAGCAGGAGCAGCGGCACGGCCAGCAGGGTCTGGTCCCGGTCGGCCGGGTCGCGCAGCAGGTCGCCGAGCCGGAAGCACCCCTCGGCCAGCCGCGGGTGCAGCGCCGGCGCGTCCTCCGGGGTCAGGCGCACCTTCCACAGCGCCTCCAGGTGCGCACCGCACGCGTCCAGCAGCCGCTCGACGACGCCCGCCGACCACTCGTCGCTCTGCCCCGGCAGCTCGCGCAGGAACCGCCACAGCAGCGGCGTGCTCAGCCGGGCGTAGGCGTCGTGCGCGACCACCTCGGTGGGCACGAGCAGCGCGTCGACCTCCATGGCGGCGAACAGGGCGGCGTCGGCGGGCTGGTTCTGGCGGGCGGCGACGAACAGCGAGGGGTTGACCCGCCGCGCCTCGGCCACCAGCGAGAGGTTGGTGGTGTCGTTGTCGGTGCCGGCCACCAGCCCGACCGCCGTGGCCAGGTCCGTCCGCCGGATGACGTCGGGATCGGCGGCGTCGCCCTCCACGACGCCGTCGCCCGGCGTCGTGTCGACGACGGTGACCTCCAGGCCCTCGGCGCCCAGGTCGGCGGCGAAGTGCCGGCCGAACCGGCCGTAGCCGCACACCACCCACCGGCCCGGCGCGGGCGCCGTGCCCCGCGGCGGCAGCTCGGCGCCCGGCCCGCTCTCCAGCCAGGTCGTCAGCTGGTAGGACGCCGGCGTCCGCAGCGCCAGCCGCAGGTGGTCACCGAACCGGTCGAAGGGGTTGATGACCGTCGGCGAGCCGAACCGGCTCATCCGCTCGGCGACCGCGGCCGACGTCGTGCGGGTGACCACCGTGAGCTCCGGGCGCAGCAGCGCGGCGGCCATGGCGACGGCGAGGTTGGCCTCGTCGTCGCCGGTCACGGCCAGCACCCCCTCGCACCACGGGTGGCCGAGGCCGGCGACGCCGAGCACGTGCGGGTCGCGCGCGTCGCCCACCACGCCGGGGACGTCGCCCCGGTGCGGCGCGATCTCCAGGGCGTCGATGCGGCTCTCGGCGATGTCGACGACGGTGAACCGGCGGCCGAGCGCGTCCAGCGACAGCCCGAGCGTCTCCCCGGCCTGCCCGTAGCCGCAGATGAGCAGGAACGGCTCGCGCAGCCGGGTCACCTTGCGCGACACGTGCCGCAGCGCCATCGCCTGGCGGAACGCGCGGTCCTGCAGCAGCGCCAGCAGCGAGCCGATCGCGTACGCCCAGCCGACCACGGTCAGGTAGATCGCGCCGGTCACCCACATGCGCTGCGCGTAGCTGAACGCGTACGGGATCTCCCCGAAGCCGATCGTGGTCGCGGTGTAGCTCATGACGTAGAACGCGTCGAACGGGCTCAGCCGTGCCGGCTCCCCGTTCGCGTCCACGCCCGGGACCAGCGACAGCCCGAGCACGCTGACGGCGAAGATGACGATCAGCGTGATCAGCGGCGCGCGCATCCGCCGGAGGACGGTGAACACCGTCGCCGAGCCCTCCGCGCGCGGCACCACCGGCGCCCGGCGGCGGATGCGCCGTCCGCGGGTGGTGACGGGGGGCGGCGGCGCGGTCTCCACGGCGACCCGCCTCAGTGCCGCTGGAAGGACACGGTCTCGACGACGAGCAGCACCACCGACACCACGTTGGCCAGCAGCGCCCCGCCCGACAGCGACACCATGCTCGCCGTCGTCACGTCGGTCAGCCCCTCGGCGGAGACGTGCACCGCCCAGGCCCAGGTGATCGTCGCCGCGACCAGCTGCAGGTCGGCGACCAGGCTGGTGGCCAGGTGCACCGCGCCGATCTGGGTGCGGTCGCCGAACTTGAGCACCGTGGCGACGAGGCTGACCACGAGCGCGGCGAACAGCTCGTAGACGTTGTGCACCGCCGGGTCGTCGATGTCGCCCAGGAAGAACCCGAAGTTGAGCGTGGCGGCGAGCAGCACGAAGAACCCGAAGACGACCTTCTCGAGGTTCACGCGGGAGCACCTCCTCTCGGCGCGCGGACGACGCTAACGGGATCACGGCACGCGCACCTCCCGGAGTCGTACCGCACTGTCACCATCGCCGCGTGCTGCTCGCCGACGTCGTCGCCGCCTCCGCGGCCGTGGCCGCCACCCGCTCGCGCACCGCCAAGGCGCAGGCCATCGCCGGGGCGCTGCGCGCCGCCGGGCCGGCCGAGGCCGGGCCGGTGGCCGCGTGGCTGGCCGGCGAGCTGCCGCAGGGCCGGGTCGGCGTCGGCTGGCGCACGCTGGCGCGGACCGCCCCGCCGGTCGCGGCCGCGCCGTCGCTGACCGTCGCGGCGGTCGACCGCGCGCTCACCGCGCTGGCCGGCACGGCCGGCAGCGGCTCGGCCGCCCGCCGCGAGGCGCTGCTGACCGAGCTGCTCACCGCCGCCACCGCCGACGAGCAGCACCTCCTCGTCCGGCTGCTGGGCGGCGAGCTGCGGCAGGGCGCGCTGGAGGGCGTGGTGCTGGACGCGATCGCCGCCGCGGCCGGCGTCCCGGCACCGGCGGTCCGGCGGGCGATGATGCTGGCCGGCCGGCTCGACGAGACCGCCGTCCTCGCCCTCGGCGGCGGGGAGGACGCCCTCGCCGCGGTCGGGCTGCGGGTGGGCCGCCCGGTGCGGCCGATGCTGGCCAGCCCCGGCTCCTCCCTCGACGCCGCGCTCGCCGACCTCGGCCCCGCGGTCACCGTGGAGCACAAGCTCGACGGCGCCCGCATCCAGGTGCACCGCGACGGCGACGACGTCCGGGTGTGGACCCGCACGCTGCGCGAGGTCACCGGCGGCGTGCCGGAGCTGGTCGAGCGGGTCCGCGCGCTGCCCTGCCGCACCGCCGTCCTCGACGGCGAGACCCTCGCCCTCGACGACGACGGCCGCCCGCGCGCCTTCCAGGACACGATGAGCCGCTTCGGCAGCGACGGCGTCGACACCTCCGAGGACGCAGCCGTGCTGCTGAGCCCGTTCCTGTTCGACGTGCTGCACCTCGACGGCCGCGACCTGCTCGACGAGCCGCTCGACGTCCGCCTCGACGCGCTGGCCGGCCTGCTCGCCGACGACGCGCACGCCCCGCTGCGCATGCCCGGGGTCCGCCGGCCGACGCCGGAGCAGGCGGCCGCGGTGCTCGACGACGCGCTGTCCGCCGGGCACGAGGGCGTGGTGGTCAAGGCGCTGGACGCCCCGTACGCCGCCGGCCGGCGCGGCCGCGCGTGGCAGAAGGTCAAGCCGGTGCACACCCTCGACCTCGTCGTCCTCGCCGCCGAGTGGGGGTACGGCCGGCGCACCGGCACGCTGTCCAACATCTGGCTCGGCGCCCGCGACCCCGACGGCGGCGAGCCGGTGATGGTCGGCAAGACGTTCAAGGGCATGACCGACGAGCTGCTGGACTGGCAGACCCGCAACTTCCCCGCGCTCGCCCGCGCCGAGCACCCGTGGGGCGTGGAGCTGCGGCCCGAGCTCGTCGTCGAGGTCGCGCTCGACGGCGCCCAGCGCAGCCCGCGCTACCCCGGCGGCCTGGCGCTGCGCTTCGCCCGGGTGGTCCGCTACCGGCCGGACAAGACCCCGGGCCAGGCCGACGACCTCGACGCGGTGCGCGCTCTGCTCACCGGCGGCTGAGCCCGCTCGCGCCCGGGTGGTTCACTGCTCGCGGTCAGGCGGACGGACGGGGGCGGGGCGTGGCACAGCCGGTCGGCTTGGGTCCGGTCCCCGGTGGGCTGGTCGCCCTGCTCGACGTCGCGGAGGCCGCGCCCGGCCGGTTCCGCGGCGCGGCGCGCGGCGTGCCGGCCGACCGGGCGTTCGGCGGCGCGGTGGTCGCCCAGGCGCTGCTCGCGGCCACGGCGACCGTCCCGGACGACCGGGCGGTGCACTCGCTGCACGCCTACTTCGTCCGCGCCGGCGACCCGGCCGCGCCCACCGACCTGCAGGTCACCCGGGTGCGCGACGGCGGCAGCTACACCACCCGGGAGGTCGCCGCCGTCCAGCACGGGGAGACGGTCCTGGTGCTGACGGCGTCCTTCGCCCGGCCCGAGACCGGCCCCGAGCACCAGGTGCCCACCCTGGACGCCCCGCCGCCGGAGTCGCTGGCCGTGCCCGCCGACGCGGCGGCCGGCGCCCCCGCCTCCGTCCTCGCCTGGCTGGCCTGGCTGGACGCGCGGCACCCGTTCGACTTCCGGTTCGACGGCGGGCCGCCCCGGATCGCCGCCGGCCGGGGCGAGCCCGCGCCGCCGCGGCAGCGCTTCTGGTTCCGCTCCCGCGAGGCGCTCCCGGACGACCCGCGGCTGCACGCCTGCGCGCTCGCCTACGCCACCGACATGCTGCTGCTCGCCGTCGCGGTCGCCCCGCACGCGGCGGTCATCGGCGACCCCGGCCTCGTGACGGCGAGCCTCGACCACGCCGTCTGGTTCCACGGCCCGGCCCGCGCCGACACCTGGCTGTGCTTCGAGCAGGAGAGCGCCTGGTCCGCGGGCGGCCGGGCGCTCTGCTCCGGGCGGGTGTTCGACCGCGAGGGGCGGCTGGTGCTCACCGTCGTCCAGGAGGGCGTGCTCCGCCGCCGCCGGGCCTGAGCGGCCCCAGCGGCAGGCGCCCGGGCGCGCGTCCCCCCGTCCCGGGGTGGCATCTGCTGTGATGGGTGGCACAGCGGTTCGCACGCCCCGCGGAGGTGCCGATGGCCGGCTGCCCGGCGAGCGCCCCCGGGCTCACCCGACCGGGTGGGGATCCCGTGTCCGCCCTGTCTCGGCGGGGCCCCGCTGCCGATGGGGAGTCGTGACCAGTCTCGCCGTCCGTCCGGACGCCGGCGCCGTGCCCGGGGGCTCCCCGCGGCCGCCGGACCCGCTCGCGGTCCTGCTCACGACGCTCGACGAGCTGGAGACCCTCGCCCGCTTCGACTCCGAGGCCGCCGCGGAGCGCGCCGGCGCCGCCGCGGGGACCGCCCGCGAGCTCGGCCGCCCCGACCTCGAGCAGCGGGCGCGGCTGGTGGCCGCCGACCTGCTGCGGCGGCGCGGCTCGGTGGCCGAGGGCGGGCGGATCGCGCAGGAGGTGCACCGCTGGGCCACCGAGGCCCGGTCCCGGCACCTGCTCGCCCGCAGCTCCTTCGTCCTGACCGCGGTGTTCCAGGAGCTCGGCGACCTCGCCGGCGCGCTCGAGCACGCCGTGCAGGGCGTCGACCTGCTCGACGACGACGCGCTCCCGGCCCTGCGCATCGACCACCTGGTCCGGCTGGCCGACGTCCTGGGCCTGTCCCGCGACCCCGCCGCGCCCGAGCGCTACGCCACCGTCCTCCGGCTGGCCGAGGACCTCGGCGACGTCGACCGCCAGCTGCGCATCCTCAACAACCGCGCCTACACCGACACCCTCGCCGGCCGGTTCGCCGACGCGCTGCGGTTCAGCAGCCGGCTGCAGGAGCTGGCCGCCGCGCACGGCGTCCCGCTCGACGTCGGCCGGCTGGACACCGTCGCCCGCGCCCTCATGGGCCTGGACCGGCTGGACGAGGCCGAGGAGGCGCTGCTGCCGGGCCTGGCACCGGAGGTGCTCGACAGCTCCCACGACGGCGACGCCGGGGCCGACTTCCTGCTCACCCTCGCCGAGGTGCAGCGCCGTCGCGGCGCCGTCGACGCCGCCCAGCGCACCCTCGACGAGTGCGTGCGCCGCTGCCGGCAGCACGGGCTGACCTCCATCCGGGTGCGCGCCCGGGCCGAGCAGGCCGAGCTGCACGCGGCCGCCGGCGACCACCGCGCCGCCTTCGAGGAGCACAAGCGCTACTGCGCCGAGCTGATGGAGCAGCAGTCCGCCCAGCGCGAGTCCCGCGCCCGCGCGCTGCAGGCCATGTACGAGACCACCGAGGCCCGCCGGCAGAGCCGCCGCTGGCGCGAGCTGTCCCTGCGCGACCCGCTCACCGGCCTGCACAACCGGCGGCACGTCGACGACGAGCTGCCGCGGATGCTGGCCGACGGCGCGCTGCTGTGGGTGGCGCTGCTGGACCTGGACCACTTCAAGCGGGTCAACGACACCTGCTCGCACGCCGTCGGCGACGAGGTGCTGCGCACCGTCGCGGGCATCGTGCAGGACCTCCCGGCCCCGGGCACCGCCTCGCTGGTCGCCCGCCTGGGCGGCGAGGAGTTCCTCGTCGTCCTCGCGGGCGCCGACGCCGCGGCCGCGGCCCGGTACCTGGAGGACGTCCGCAGCGCCGTGGCCGCCCACGCGTGGGGCCCGCTCACCGGGGACCTGCCGGTGACCGTGAGCATCGGCGCCGCCAGCACCAGCGAGGTGCCCGACCGCACGCCCGCGCAGCTGCTCGGCCGCGCCGACGCCCGCCTCTACCGCGCCAAGCGCGAGGGCCGCGACCGCGTCGTCGTCGGCGACTGACGCCCGGGCGGATCCGCGGGACGGTGTGCGCCCGCGCTGCACTCCGGCGCCCGTGTCGCGGCGCCGGCGCACACGGTCGACGCCGGACCGGCCGCGGGGCACGCTGACCGGGTGACGACCGACCCGACGCCGATCAGCCGCTTCCCCGTCGCCGACCCCGCCGACCTGCCGCCGGACCTGGCCGGGCGCCACGCGGAGGTGGAGGAGAAGTCGGGGTTCCTGCCCAACGTCTTCGCGGCGCTGGCCTGGCGGCCGGCCGAGGAGCGGGCGTTCCTCGCCATGCACGACGCGCTGATGGACAAGGACACCCCGGGCCTGTCGACCGGCGAGCGCGAGCTGATCGTGGTCGCCACCAGCGCGGCCAACGACTGCGCGTACTGCGTGGTGGCGCACGGCGCGATCGCGCGCATCCGCACCCGCGACCCCTACCTGGCCGACCTGGTCGCCGTCGACTGGCGCAAGGCCCCGCTCGACGACCGGGTGCGCGCCGTCCTCGACGTCGCCGTCCGGCTGGCCACCGACCCCGCCACCGTCACCGCCGCCGACCTCGACCGGCTGCGCGCGCACGGCCTGACCGAGGACGACGTCTGGGACGTGGGCGCGATCACCGCCTTCTTCGCGCTGTCCAACCGGCTCGCGCACTTCGCCGCGATCCCGCCCAACCCCGAGTTCCACCTCATGGGCCGGCTCCCCCGGTGACCGCGCGCGGGCCGACTACCGTGGGCCCGTGACCAGCGCGGACAGCGGGACCGACGACCCGTCGGGCATCGCCGACGCCGACTTCGACCGGCTGGTCGTGCTGGTCCGCACGCTGCTCGACGTCCCCACCGCGCTGGTGACCCTCGTGGAGCCCGACCGCCAGGTGTTCCCCGGCGCGGTCGGCCTCCCGCCCGAGTGGCAGGCCCGCCGCAGCACCCCGTTGAGCCACTCGTTCTGCCAGTACGTGCGGGTCACCGCGCAGCCGCTGGTGGTCCGCGACGCCCGCGAGGTGGAGGTCCTGGCCGGCAACCGGGCGATCGACGACCTGGGGGTGGTCGCCTACTGCGGGGTGCCGCTGGTCGGCCCGGACGGCGACGTGGTGGGCGCGGTCTGCGCCATCGACTCCCGCCCCCGCGACTGGACCGACACCGACGTCGCGGTGCTCACCCAGGTCGCGGGGCTGGCCGCCTCCGAGCTGCGGCTGCGCGCGCTGACCCGCCACGCCGAGACCGCCCGGCGCGCCGCGGAGCGGGTCAGCGAGCAGACCCGGCTGCTGCTGCGGTTCGCCGAGACGCTGGCCGACGCGGTCACCCTCGACGACGTCGCCGCGGCCGTGACCGGCGCCGCCGCCGAGGCGCTGGGCACCTCGTGGACCTGCCTGGCGCTCGTCGACCCCGCGACCCGCCGGCTGCGGCCGGTGCCCGGCTCCGCGGACGGCTCCCCCGGGGACGACTCCGCCTCCGCCGCGCCGGGCGCCGAGGTCCCGCCGGCGGTCGCGCTGGCCACCGGGCGCGCGGTGTTCCTCCCCGACCCCGCCACCACCGCCGAGCGCTTCCCGCACGCGCGGCCCCCGCGGCCGGCCGGGGCGTCGGCGCACCTGCCGCTGCCGGTCGCCGGCGCGCTGTCCGGCACGCTGAGCCTGGCCTGGGACGAGCCGCACGCGTTCGGCCCGGTCGAGCAGGGCCTGGTCCTCGCCCTCGCCCAGTACACCGCCCAGGCCGTCGGCCGCGCGGTGCTGCTCGCCCGGCAGGAGTCGGTGGCCACCACGCTGCAGCGCGCGCTGCTCGGTGAGCTGCCCGCCCCGGACGGGCTGGAGCTGGCCGCCCGCTACCTGCCCAGCAGCGCCGGCGCGCAGGTCGGCGGGGACTGGTGGGACGCCTTCGACGACTCCGACGGCGCCACGGTGCTGGTCATCGGCGACGTCAACGGCCACGACGTCGCCGCCGCGGCCACCATGGGCCAGCTGCGGGCGATGCTGCGCGGCTTCGCCTTCGAGGGCGGCGAGCCGCCGGCCCGGGCGCTGGACCGGCTCGACGCCGCCGTCGCCGGCCTGCGCACCGGCGCCCTGGCCACCGCGCTGGTCAGCCGGGTCGACCTCGGCGACGACGGCGGCCGGGTGCTGTCCTGGAGCAACGCCGGGCACCCGCCGCCGCTGCTGCGGCACGCCGACGGCCGCGTCGAGGTGCTCGCCTCTCCCCCCGACCTGCTCGTGGGCCTGGACGCCACCCGGGCGCGGGGCACCCACCGCATCGCCCTGGAGCCGGGCAGCACGGTGCTGCTCTACACCGACGGCCTGGTCGAGCGCCGCCGCACCGACCTCGACGACGGCATCGCCGAGCTCACCGCCGCCGTCGCGGCGGACGGCGCCGGCTCGCTGGACGACCTGCTCGACCGGCTGCTGGAGGGCGTCGGGGGCTCCACCGACGACGACGTCGCGCTGCTCGCCGTCCGCGTGCGGTGACCGCGGACGGGCGTCCGCGACCCCGCCGCGCCGCCGGGTGACCGGAACGCCGACGGGCCCGCGCCGGACCGACCCGACCGGGGCGGGCAGGATCGACGCCGTGCCCGCTCCCGGTACCCCCCTCGCACGGCTCGGCTTCCTCACCATCGGCCTGTTCGACCCCGCCGACCCGGCCGCGGGTCACGAGACGACGCTGCGGACGGTCGAGCTCGGCGAGCGGCTGGGCTTCGACAGCGCCTGGCTGCGCCACCGGCACCTGCAGTACGGCATCTCCTCGCCGGTCGCCGTCCTCGCCGCGGCCACGCAGCGCACGTCGCGGATCGAGCTCGGCACCGCGGTCACCCCGCTCGGCTGGGAGAACCCGCTGCGGCTGGCCGAGGACCTCGCCACCGTCGACGTCCTCTCCGGCGGCCGGCTCAACCCCGGGGTCAGCGTCGGCCCGCCGATGCACTGGGACGACGTCAGGGCTGCGCTCTACCCGGACACCGCCGACGTCGAGGACTTCTCCTACACCCGGGTGGAGCGGCTGCTGCGGCTGGTCGCCGGGGAGCCCGCGGCGTCGTTCGCGGGCCGCGAGGGCGTCGTCGAGGAGTGGTCGGACCGGGTGCAGCCGCACTCCCCCGGCCTGCGCGACCGGCTCTGGTACGGCGGGGCGAGCACCCGCTCGGCGCAGTGGGCCGGGCAGGCGGGCGTGCACTTCCTGACCAGCAGCGTGGTCCGCGCCGAGGGCGGCTCCACCGACTTCGCGCAGATCCAGGCGGACCAGGTGCGGGCCTTCCGCGAGGCGAGCCCCACCGGGCGGGTGTCGCAGGGGCTGGTCGTCATCCCGACCGACGGTGCCACGGCCGACCAGCGGGAGCGGTACGCCGCCTACGTCGAGGCCCGCAGCCCGCGGGTGGGGGTCCCCCAGGGCCCGGGGAGGCTGCTGTTCGCCCGCGACCTGCTCGGCACCTCGGAGCAGATCGCCGAGGCCCTGTACGCGCACGCCGGCTTCCGCGAGGTCACCGAGGTGGTGTTCGCGCTGCCGTTCAGCTTCGCCGAGGCCGACCACGAGCAGATCCTCACCGACACCGCCGAGCGCCTCGGCCCGCTGCTCGGCTGGTCCCCGGCGGCCTGAGCGGTCAGCGCGGCACGGACACCGACCACGCGGCCGGGACCACCCGCCAGGTGCGCGCGCCCACCGGCGGCAGCAGGTCGCCGTCGGCGTCGAGGCCGGCCGGCCCGCCGGTCACGGTGACCTCCCGCCCGCGGACGAGGACGACGTCGTCGCGGGCGGGGTGGCGCCCGGCGAGCAGCGCGACGGCGAACGCGGCCCGCGCGGCGGGACCGGTGGCCGCGCTGACCACGACGTCGGCCAGGCCGTCGCCGGGGTCGGCGCCCGGCGCGAGCGCCGTCCCGCCGCCGATGGTGGGCCCGTTGCACACGCCGATCATCAGCAGCGGCGTCCCCCCGTCGGCCGCCCAGCCGGCGGGCGCGGTGACGACGGCGCCGTCGACGGTCACCCGCAGCCGGTGGTCCGCGCCGGCGATCCCGGCCACGGCCGCGCCGACCGGGTAGGCGAGCGCGCCGAGCCGGTCCTTGAGCCCCGCGGCCTCGTCCGCGGCGCGGACGCCGATCCCGGCGTGCACCGCGTTGACGACCACGCCCCCGGCGTCGTCGCGCAGCAGGTCCAGCGGGCGCGGGGCGCCGTCGAGGACGCAGTGGGCGGCGGCGGCCGGGTCGTCGGGCAGCCCGAGCGCGCCGGCCAGGTCGTTGCCGGTGCCCAGCGGCACGACGCCGAGCGGGTCGGCGGGATCGAGGGCGCCGGCGCGGTCCAGCGCGGCGACGACCGCGTGCACCGAGCCGTCGCCGCCGGCGACGACCAGCCGGCGCCCGTCCCGCCCGGCGAGCACCCGGTCGAGGTCGCCCGCGTCCGCGGTCGCCGCGACCTCCACGTCGGCGCCGGCGCGCAGCACCCCCAGCGCCGGGTCCAGCGCGTCGGCGCTCCCGGCCGATCCGTTCACCACCAGCAGCAGCCGCACGGGGAGCACCCTCCCAGCCCGCGCGCGCCCCGGCCGCCCGCGGGCAGGATCGGCACCGTGACGAGTGACGCCGACGCCGTGGTCGCGGACCTGCGCTCGCGCGGCAGCCTGAAGTGGACCCGCTACCCCGACGCGCTCGGCGCCTGGGTGGCCGAGTCCGACCTGGGCACCGCGCCCGCGGTGACCGCCGCGCTGCAGGACGCCGTCGCCCGCGGCCTGTTCGGCTACCTGCCCGACTGGCTCGCCGACGACGTGGCGCGGGCGACCGCCGGCTTCCTGCGCGACCGGCACGGCTGGGAGGTGCCGCCGGAGCGGGTCCGGCCGATGGCCGACGTCCTGGCCGGGCTGTCCGCGGCCATCACCCACCTGTCCCGGCCCGGCTCGCCGGTGGTCCTGCCTACCCCGGCCTACATGCCCTTCCTGGAGGTGCCGCCGGCGCTGGGCCGGGAGGTGCTCGAGGTGCCGATGGCCCGCGACGGCGACCGGTTCGTCTACGACCTCGACGCGCTCGACGCCGCCTTCCGCGCCGGCGGGCACCTGCTGGTGCTGTGCAACCCGCACAACCCGATCGGCCGGGTGCTCGAGCCCGCGGAGATGCTCGCCGTCGCCGAGGTGGTCGACCGGCACGGCGGCCGCGTGTTCTCCGACGAGGTGCACGCGCCGCTGGTCTTCCCCGGCTCCCGGCACGTGCCCTACGCGTCGCTGTCGGACACCACCGCCGCGCACGCGCTCACCGCCACCAGCGCGTCCAAGGCGTGGGACCTCGCCGGCCTGAAGTGCGCGCAGCTGCTGCTCTCGAACGACGCCGACGCCGAGCTGTGGGCGCGGGTCGGGCACGGGGTGGAGCACGGCTGCTCGACGCTCGGCGCGGTCGCCAACACCGCCGCCTACCGGGACGGCGTCGGCTGGCTGGAGGAGACGATCGCCGTCCTCGACCGGCACCGCCGGCTGCTCGCCGACCTGGTCGCCTCGCACCTGCCCGGGGTCCGGTACCGCCCGCCGGAGGGCACCTACCTGGCCTGGCTGGAGGGCCTCCCGGCCGACGCCCCGGGCGACCTGCTGCTCGAGCGGGCCGGGGTGGCGGTGGTCGACGGCGCCCGCTGCGGCGAGGCCGGCCGTGGCGCGGTGCGGCTGAACCTGGCCACGCCCGAGCCGGTGCTCACCACGATCGTCGAGCGGATGGCGGGCGTGCTGCGCTGACCGGTCAGCCGCGGGTGTCGGCCTCCACGGCCTCGAACGCCTTGCGGGCGGCGATGAGCACCGGGTCCCACACCGGCGCGAACGGCGGCGCGTAGGACAGGTCCAGCGACAGGACCTCGTCGACGGTCATCTCGTTCCAGATGCAGATGGCCAGCGCGTCGACCCGCTTGGCCGCGCCCTCCTCGCCGACCACCTGGGCGCCGAGCAGCCGGCCGCTGCGCCGCTCGGCGATCATCTTGACCCGGATCGGGGACGCGTTGGGCATGTAGCCGGCGGTGGTGGTGGAGTCGACGGCGGCGGTGACGAAGGAGTAGCCGGCGTCCTCGGCCTCCCTCTCCGACAGCCCGGTGCGCGCGGCCTCCACCGTGCAGATCTTGGTGATCGCCGTCCCGATGACGCCGGGGAAGGTGGCGTAGCCGCCGCCGACGTTGATCCCGGCCACCCGGCCCTGCTTGTTGGCGTGCGTGCCGAGCGCGACGACGACCCGCTGTTTCGACAGCCGGTGCACCGACTCCACGCAGTCGCCGGCCGCCCACACGCCGGGCACCTGGGTCCGCATCCGCTGGTCGACGGCGACGCCGCCGGAGGTGCCGAGCGGGATGCCGGCCTCCTTCGCCAGCCGCACGTTCGGCCGCACCCCGAGGCCGAGGACGACGAGGTCGGCGGGCAGCTCGCGGCCGCTCTCGGTGACCACCGCGCGCGCCCGCCCGCCGCGGTCGACGTCGATGCCCGCGACGCCGTCGCACAGGACCAGCTCGACGCCCTCGCTGCGGATGCCGTCGGCGATGAACCGGCCGACGTCGGGGTCGAAGGTACCCACCGGGGTGGCCGACTTGTCGACGACGGTGACCTCGAGCCCGCGCATCCGGCACGCCTCGGCGATCTCCAGGCCGATGTAGCCGCCGCCGACGACGACCACCTCCCGCACGCGGCCGCTGTCGAGCTCGGCGCGCAGCGCGACCCCGTCGTCGAGGACCTGGACGCCGTAGACGCCCTCGGCGTCGATGCCCTCGACCGGCGGGCGCATCGGCACGCTGCCGGTGGCGTAGACGAGGTCGTCGTAGGGCTCGGTGCCCTCGGTGCCGGCGTCGAGGTCGCGCCAGTGGACGACGCCCTTGTCGGTGTCGATGCCGACGACCTCCGTGCGCATGCGGACGTCGATGCCGGCCGCCCGGTGCTGCTCGGGCGTGCGGGCGACCAGCCGGGCCTCGCTGTCGACGGTGCCGGAGATCCAGTACGGGATGCCGCAGGCGGAGTAGGAGGTCGCGCGGCCGCGCTCGAACATCACGACCTCGAGGTCGGGTTGCCGCTTCCGGGCCTGGGACGCCGCGCTGCCGCCGGCGGCGTCCCCTCCGATGACGACGAGACGACGGGTGCTCACCCCGGCAGGCTAGGACTCAGCGGCCCTCCAGGCTCACCGCGACGGTGGCGGCGAGTTCGCGGACCGCCTCGAGGTCGTCCTTCGTGGGGGCGCCGGTGAGCGACAGGGGTGCCGCGACCTGCTTCCACCGGAGCGCGCCGGTGATCGTGCCGATGGCCCTGAGCGCGCCGGCGGTGTCGTCGCCGCCGTGCACCCAGACGCCGAAGGGCAGGCCGACGGTGGCGTCCAGGCACGGGTAGTAGACGGTGTCGAAGAAGTGCTTGAGCGCCCCGCTCATGTAGCCGATGTTGGCCGGGGTGCCGAGCAGGACGCCGTCGGCGGCGAGCAGGTCCGCGGGCCCGGCCGCCAGCGCCGGCCGCTCGACCAGCTCGGCCTCCTCGACCATCGCCACGCCCTCGCGGGCCGCCTCGAGCACCGCCTGCAGGTTGGGCGAGGGCGTGTGGTGGACGACGAGCAGCCGCGGCATGCCGCCATCGTGCCCACAGTGCACACGGTGCGTTGTAATCTCCGGATCCCGCCGTGACGGAGGTGGTCGTCGTGGTGACGATGGTCGGACGTCTCAGTGCCGGTCCCGTGGACCGGCCATGACGGGCGGCCCACGGTCCCCCGCGGCGGGACGCGCATGCCCGGCCGGCCGGAGGGCGGGGTGACGTTCGACCACACCGCCGATGGGCCGGACGGTGGCCCCGCCGCACTCCCACCGCAGCGGCCACGACGCCCCGGCACCGGGACGGCCCCGGCGCAGCGCGGCAGCGCCATCGGCCTCCGCCCGTCGCTCCCCGTCCTCCTCGCTGCCGTGAGGTTCTACGCCGGGCCGCTGCGCCGGCGGGTCGGCTTCCGTCACCGCCGTGCCCACGGCACCCGGGGCGTGTTCCTCGGTCCGGTGACGCAGGGCAGGCACCAGGTGCTCCTCCGTCCGCCGAGGTTCGCGGACGCGCCCGAGTGGCGATCCCTGCGACTGCGCGACCGGGACCGGATCGAGCCCTTCTGGCTGTCGTCCGCACGGTCCTGGGAGGAGCGCCACACCGAGCTGGCCTGGGTCGAGGAGGTCCTCCACGCCCGGAGGAACGCCCGTACGGGCCGAGGGCTGTCGCTCGTCATCGAGGTGGACGGACGGTTCGCCGGCCAGTTCAAGCTCGAGTGCATCGACAGGTGCGCGCAGAGCGCGGAGATCGGCGCCTGGCTCGACTCGACGCTGGCCGGCCACTGCGTGATCCGTGCTGTGGGCGAGCTGATGGCGGAGCACGCCTTCGGCCGGATGGGCCTGTGCCGGGTCACCGCTCCCGTGTGCGTGGACAACGTCGCGGCCGCGCTCGCCGTGTCGAGTCTCGGCATGCGCCGGGAGGGCACGATGGAGAGCTATCTCGACGTCGGGGGGCGGCGCCGGCCGCACGACCTGTGGGCCATCACCTCCGAGGCGTGGGTGCGTGATCGCCGTCCGGCCGGCGGGTGACAACTCGACCCTCGTGACGCGGTCGCCCTGGCCGGCGGCACCTCCGGACCCGACAGGGCCGCCTGCTGCCGTCGAGGCGCGCGCCGCGTCCGCCTGCTCCACGGTCTGCGCCGGTGGGAGGGGGATGCGCGGTGCTCGCCAGGGCGTGCCGGGGGGCTCGTCCTCGGCGTCACCATGCCCGACGCCCGGGCGGCCTCCCGGCTTCCGGCTGGTCCACGCGACCGGCTGAGGTTCCTGCAGCCCGCACGACCGCCCCGCCGGATCTCGACCTGGTGCGGTCTCCGGCGGCCCGAGACCGCCACAGGTCGACATCCGGTGCGTCCGTGACCGGGGGGTCGGCGCGGACCCGCGGCCGTGCCGGCGTCGGCCACACCGCCGCTGCGCGGGCGGGCCGCCCCGCGGCCGACGCCGGTCCGGCAGGATCGCGGCCATGGCGGACAACCCCCGGATCGGGCCGATCGAGCGGACCACGAAGCGGTCGTGGGACGAGTGGCTCCGCTTCCTGGACTCCGTCGGCGCGAAGGACCTGGACCACCAGGCGATCGCGCTGCACGTCTACGAGGAGCTCGGCGACGGCTTCGAGCAGCGCGGCTGGTGGACCCAGTCGGTGACGGTCGCCTACGAGCACCACATCGGCCGCCGCGTCCCGGGCCAGCGCTCCGACGGCACCTTCCAGACCAGCGTCAGCCGGGCCACGCCACTCGGCATGACCGAGCTGATGGAGCGCTGGCGGGCGTTCGCCGACGGCGACGCGGCCGTGCAGGAGCTCGTCGCCGGGTCCGACGTGCGGGTCAGCGGCACCGACCGGCGCATCACCTGGCGGACGAGGGCGGCCGACGGCACCTCCGTCGTCGTCACCAGCGAGCCGAAGGGGAACGGGACGGCGTCGCTGGTGGCGACGCAGATGGGACTGCCCACCCCTGAGGCCAACGAGGCGGCCCGCGCGCGGTGGACGGGGATCACCGAGCGGTTCCTGACGGGTGCGCAGCGGGGACGCTGACCCGAGGAGGCGGCATCCGGGGCGTGGCCGGACGCCGCCGCCGTCACTAGCGTGGCGCGATGGCCATCGAGGTCCACCCGGCGACGCGGGCGCGGTTCGACGACGTCGCGACGGTGCTCGGCCCGCGGAACCCGGACGCGAACGTCTGCTGGTGCCTGAGCCACCGGCTCGACTCGCGGACCAACCGCGAGCTCGTCGGGCCCGCGCGACGCGAGTACGTCCGCGAGCTCACCGGCCGCCCGGTCGCGCCGGGGGTGCTCGCCTACGACGACGGCGAGGTCGCCGGCTGGGCCGCGGTCGCGCCCCGGGCGGAGCTGCCCTTCGAACGGTCGCGGCGGATCCCGCACGTCGACGACCTGCCCGTGTGGTCGCTGTGGTGCGTGCGCGTGCGCCCGGGCCACCGCGGGAAGGGCATCGCGCTCGCGCTCATCGAGGGAGCGGTCGCGTACGCGGCGGCGAACGGCGCCCCCGCCGTCGAGGGCTATCCCGCCGACAGCGGGGACGAGCGGGTCGACACGACGATGGCCTACGTCGGCACGCGGCGGATGTTCGAGGAGGCGGGGTTCACCAAGGCCGCCGACACCGACGCCGTCGCCGGCGGCTTCCCCCGCGTCCTCGTGCGCCGCGCCCTCCCCTGAGCCGGGACGTCACCGGTCGTCACGGCCCGTCGACGAGCGGGCGGCCCACGCCGACGGCGGCCCCGTGCCGCGCGCGGGGCGGGCGTCTCGCGGCCGGAGACGTGGTCCGGCGCACGAGGCTGGTCCCCAGGAGCGACGTCCGCGGACCGGCTGTCGGGAGTGGCCATGACCAGGGTGGCGATCGTGACCGGAGGCGCCTCGGGGATCGGACGGGCGCTCGGTGCGGCGCTGGTGCGCCGCGGGGACCGGGTGGTCCTCGCGGACGTCGACGGGCCCGCCGCGGCCGAGGTCGCGGAGCGGCTCACCACCCTCGGCCCGGGAGCGGCCTCGGCAGCGGCCGTGGACGTGCGGGACGCGTCGGCGGTCGACGCGGTGGTGACCGACACGGCGTCGCGGCACGGCCGGCTGGACCTGCTGTTCAACAACGCCGGCCTGGGCATCCACGGGCCCGTCGAGGAACTGTCCCCGGCTCACTGGGACCGGGCGATCGACGTCAACCTGCGCGGGGTGGTCCACGGCGTCCACGCCGCCTATCCCCTGATGTTGCGCCAGGGGTCCGGGCACATCGTCAACACCGCGTCGCTCGCCGGCTTGCTGCCGAACCCGGGGGCCGCTCCGTACGGCACGACGAAGTGGGCGGTGGTGGGGCTGTCGCTGGCGCTGCGCGTCGAGGCCGCGCCCCGAGGGGTGCGGGTCAGCGTGGTGTGTCCCGGCGTCGTCGACACGCCGCTGCTGGACAAGGGGATGCCGCCGGACCTCCCGCGTGTCCCCACCGCGGAGGCCACCGACGTCCGCGGGGTGCTCACCAGGGCCAGTGGGGGTCACGTCTCCAGCGCCGACGCGCTGGCCGCGGACGTGCTGCGCGGAGTGGACCGCAACCGGGCGCTCATCGTCGCGCCGCGGTGGGCGCGGGTCATGTGGCGCCTGATGCGCCTGTCTCCCTCGCTGGTCATGCGCCTCGAGCAGGGGATGATGGCCCGCGAGATGGGCGCTCCGGCCGTCGACACGGCGGTACCCACACCGAGGACGGAGCCCGCTGAGCAGGCTCGTACCTCGGGCTGACGCGCCCGGGCTGATACTGGAGCGGGTGCTCCACTAGGGTGGCCTCGTCCGTCCACGGAGGAGGCACCGATGCCCCGGCCCCGGGTCCACGCGCCCGACGCGGTCCTCGACGCCGCCGAGGAGCTGCTCGTCGACCGCGGCCGCGCACGGCTGACCGTCCGCGCGCTGGCCGCCCGGTCGGGGGCCTCGAACGGCAGCATCTACCACGCCTTCGGCTCGCTGGAGACCGTCGTCGGGGCCGCCTGGCTGCGCCGCGCGCGGCAGTTCCTCGACCTGCAGCGGGCCGTCGTCGCGGAGGCCGGCGGGGACGCCCGCCGGGCGGTGCAGGCCGCCGCCGACGCCCCGGCCCGGCTCGCCGAGCAGGACCTGCGGGCGGCGCGGCTGCTGGTCGGGCTGCAGCGCGACGACGTGCTCACCGACGCCGTCGCCCCGGACGTCGCCGACGACCTGCGCGCCCTGGACGCCGCGCTGCTCGACACGCTGCGCCGGCTCGCCCGCTCGCTCTGGGACCGCGACGACGCGGCCGCCGTCGGGGTCGTCACCACCTGCGTCGTGCGCCTGCCCGCCGCGCTGCTGTTCCCCGGCATGCGCGCCGGACGGGTGCACCCGCACACCCGCACGCAGCTCGCCGCCGCCGTCGGCGCGGTCGTCGACTGCGGCCCGCCGGCCTGAGCCGCCCACCCCCACCTCCCGACCACGGACCAGGAGCCTCCCGTGCCCACGCTCGACCGCCACGACGACGTCCTCGTGCTCGACCTCGGCGCCGACGAGAACCGCTTCTCCCCCGACTGGCTCACCGCCGTCGACGCCGCCCTGGACGAGGTCGAGGACGCCCCCGGGCCCCGCGCCCTGGTCACCACGGCCACGGGCAGGTTCTTCTCCAACGGCCTGGACCTCGCGTGGCTGGCCGACCACGCCGACCAGCGCGACGCCTACGTCGCCAGGGTCCAGCGGCTGTTCGCCCGTGTGCTCGCGCTGCCGGTCGTGACCGTGGCGGCGGTGCAGGGTCACGCCTTCGCCGCGGGGGCGATGCTCGCCCTCGCGCACGACCAGCGGGTCATGCGCGCCGACCGCGGCTTCTGGTGCCTGCCGGAGATCGACATCGACCTCCCGTTCAGCCCCGGCATGTCCGCCCTGGTCCAGGCGCGGCTGACCCCGCAGACGGCGCACGTGGCGATGACCACCGGCCGCCGCTACGGCGGCACCGACGCCCTCGCCGCGGCGATCGTCGACCGCGCCGTCGCCGAGGAGGACGTCCGCCCGGCCGCCGTCGAGATCGCCGCCGCGCACACCGGGAAGGCCGGCCCGACCCTGGGGACCATCAAGTCCCGCCTGTACGCCCCGGTCCTGGCGCTGTTGCGGGACGCGGTGGCCCCCCGCGGCTGAGCACCGTCGGCCCGGCCGAGGGCGGCCGGCCGCTCAGTCGAAGAGCACGAGTCCGCGGATGTTCTTGCCGGCCTTCATGTCGTCGAACCCCTCGGCGACCTGCTCCAGCGAGTAGGTCCGCGTGACGAGCTCGTCGAGCTTGAGCGTCCCGGCCACGTACTGGGCCAGCAGGCCGGGGATGTCCCACCGGGGGTTGCAGCCGCCGAAGAGCGCGCCCTGCAGCCGCTTCTGGAACACCGTGAACATCGTGTGGTTGATCGGGATGCCGCCCGCCTGGCGCATGCTCCCGGTGCCGGTGAGGACGACCGTGCCGGCCTTGCGGATGGAGGCCACCGCCTCGGCGATGTGGTCGCCGGTGACGACACCGACCGCCACGACGGTCGCGTCGGCGCCCTGGCCGTTCGTCATGGACCGGGCGAGCTCGGTGGCCTCGGCCATGGTCTCGGCCGTGTGCGTCGCGCCGAGCTGCTTGGCGGTCTCGCGCTTGAACTCGACCGGGTCGACGGCGATGACCGCCCGGGCGCCGATGGCCCGGGCGGCCTGCACGCTGTTGATCCCGATCCCGCCGACGCCCATGACGATGACCACGTCGCCGTCCCGGGCGTCGGACAGGTTGGTGACCGACCCCCATCCGGTGGGGACGCCGCAGCCGACGAGCGCGGCCTTGTCCAGCGGCACGTCGGGGTCGATCTTCACCGCCGACCGGGCGTCGACGACGGTGTGCTCGCTCAGCGCGGCGAGGCCGTAGGCCTGACCCACCGGCTTGCCCTGGTAGGACATCCGGAAGCTGGTGGGGTCCTCGATCCGGGCGCCGCTGAACAGCCGGGCGCCGAGGTCGCAGAGGTTCTGCCGGCCGGTCGAGCACATCCGGCACCGTCCGCAGACCGCGACGAAGCTGAGCACCACGTGGTCCCCCTCGGCCCACCCCGGGGTGTGGGGGCCGACACCCACGACGACGCCGGCGCCCTCGTGGCCACCGGCGAGGGGCAGCCGCAGGGGTGGGGCGCTCCCGGGCGGGACGTCGTGGTCGTCGGTGTGGCACAGCCCGACGGCGGCCATCCGCACGAGCAACTCGCCCTCGCGCGGCTCGTCGAGGTCGACCTCGGTGACCTCGTACCGGCCGGGCTGGGTGTGGAGGACGGCACTACGGGTCTTCACGACGGCTCCTTGCGGGCATCCGGGCAGGTGACGGGGGTCACACCGAGGTACCGGACCGTATCGGAGGACGCCCGGGAGCGGGAGTCCGTCAGCGCCGGATCGCGGTCCGCAGGCCGGCGCGGGCGCCGGCCAGCGACGGGCCGTACCACGTCAGCGCCCGCCCGGACACCAGCACCGACCGGACCTGCGGGAACGCCTCGGGGCCGTCGCCGGCGGTGAACGGGTACGGCTCGTCGGGCAGCAGGACGACGTCGGGCCGCGCGGCGAGGACGTCGTCGACCGACACGTGCGGGTAGCGGTCCTCCTCCTCCCCGAAGACGTTGACCAGGCCGAGGCGGGCCAGCACGTCGCCGGTGAAGGTGCGCGGGCCGACCACCATCCACGGGTCCCGCCAGACCGGGACGGCGCAGCGCAGCGGCGGCTCCGGCGCCGGATCCGCCCACGCGCGCGCGGCGTCCGTCAGCCACGGCGGCTCGGGGACCTCCAGCGCCTCGGCGAACAGCCGCCGCATCGAGGTCAGCGCCTCGTCCACCGACTCGATCACGGTCACCCACACCGCGATGCCCGCCGCCCGCAGCCGGTCGACGTCCAGGCGCCGGTTCTCCTCCCGGTTGCAGACGACGAGGTCGGGCGCCAGCGCCGCGATCGCGGCCCGGTCGGGGTTCTTCGTGCCCCGCACCCGCGCGACGTCGAGGCCGGCCGGGTGGGTGCACCAGTCGGTGGCGCCCACCAGCCGGTCGGGGACGGTGACCGCCAGCGCCTCGGTCAGCGAGGGCACCAGCGACACGACCCGGCGCGCCGGCCCCGCCAGCGGGACCGGCGCACCGAGGTCGTCCTCAGACACTGCGCCGGTACTGTCCGCCCACCTCGAAGAACGCGTCGGAGATCTGGCCGAGCGAGCACACCCGGACGGCGTCCATCAGCGCGTCGAAGACGTTGCCGCCCGACGTCGCCGCCTCCTGCAGCCGGGCGAGCGCGGCCGGCGCCTCCTCGGCGTGCCGGGCGTGGAAGTCGGCCAGCCGGTCCAGCTGCGACCGCTTCTCCGCCTCGGTGGCCCGGGCCAGCTCCAGCTCCTCCGGCGGGGCCTCGTCCCGGTGCGGGTCGAGGAAGGTGTTGACGCCGACGATCGGCAGCGAGCCGTCGTGCTTGCGGTGCTCGTAGAGCATCGACTCGTCCTGGATCCTGCCGCGCTGGTAGCCGGTCTCCATCGCGCCCAGCACGCCGCCGCGCTCGGCGATCCGGTCGAACTCGGCCAGCACCGCCTCCTCGACGAGGTCGGTGAGCTCCTCGACGATCGCCGACCCCTGCAGCGGGTTCTCGTTGCCGGCCAGTCCCCACTCCCTGTCGATGATCATCTGGATGGCCAGCGCCCGGCGGACCGAGTGCTCCGACGGCGTCGTGACCGCCTCGTCGTAGGCGTTGGTGTGCAGCGAGTTGGCGTTGTCGTAGATCGCGCACAGCGCCTGCAGGGTCGTGCGGATGTCGTTGAAGTCCATCTCCTGCGCGTGCAGCGACCGGCCCGACGTCTGCACGTGGTACTTGAGCTGCTGGGACCGCGCGCCGGCGCCGTAGCGGTCCCGCATCGCGACCGCCCAGATCCGCCGCGCCACCCGGCCGATCACCGTGTACTCGGCGTCCATCCCGTTGGAGAAGAAGAAGCTCAGGTTGGGCGCGAAGTCGTCGATCGCCATGCCGCGGGCGAGGTAGGCCTCGACGTAGGTGAAGCCGTTGGCGAGGGTGAAGGCGAGCTGGCTGATGGGGTTCGCCCCGGCCTCGGCGATGTGGTAGCCGGAGATCGAGACCGAGTAGAAGTTGCGCACCCGGTGCCGGATGAACCACTCCTGGATGTCGGCCATGCAGCGCAGCGCGAACTCGGTCGAGAAGATGCAGGTGTTCTGGCCCTGGTCCTCCTTGAGGATGTCGGCCTGCACCGTGCCGCGGACGTTCGCCAGCACCCAGGCGCGGATCTCCTCGGTCTCGGCGGCGTCGGGCTCGCGGCCCTCCTCCTCGCGGAACCGGTCCAGCCGCTGCTCGATCGCGGTGTTCATGAACATCGCGAGGATCGCCGGCGCGGGACCGTTGATCGTCATCGACACCGACGTCGTGGGCGCGCACAGGTCGAACCCGTCGTAGAGCACGCGCATGTCGTCGAGCGTGGCGATCGAGACGCCGGAGGTGCCGACCTTGCCGTAGACGTCGGGCCGCGGCTGCGGGTCGCGGCCGTAGAGGGTCACCGAGTCGAACGCCGTGGACAGCCGGGTGGCCTCGTTGCCGGCCGACAGCACCCGGAACCGCCGGTTGGTGCGGAACGCGTCGCCCTCGCCGGCGAACATCCGCGCCGGGGCCTCCCCGGAGCGCTTGAACGGGAAGACGCCGGCCGTGTACGGGAAGGAGCCGGGCAGGTTCTCCCGCCGCAGGAAGCGCAGCAGGCCGGCGGCGTCGGAGGTCCGGGGCAGCGCCACCCGCGGCACCCTCGTCCCGGACAGCGTCTCCCGGGCCAGCGGCGTGCGGACCTCCCTGCCGCGCACCGTGTAGACGAACTCGTCGCCGGAGTACTGCTCCACCCGCGCCGGCCACTCCTCCAGCAGCGTGCGCACCTCGGGCAGCAGCTCCCGGTCGGCGGCCTCCGCGGCCTCGCGCGCGGCCTGCGCCGCGGTGCCGCCCAGCACCTCGGCCGCGGTGGTCAGGTGCTCGCGCCGCCGGACGACCGCGGCCTGCTCCTCGGTCACCCGGTGGTGCGCCCGCACCGCCTCGGCCACCTCGGCCAGGTACCGCGACCGCGACGACGGCACCACGCTGGCCAGCCCCGTCGAGGCGCGCACGTCGACCCGCGGCAGCACGCCGGCGCCCGCGGGCAGGCCCTTCTCCACCAGCAGGCCGAGCAGGTGCTGGTAGAGCGCGGTGACGCCGTCGTCGTCGAAGCGGGCGGCGCTGGTGCCGAACACCGGCATCTGCTCCCACGGGACGCCGAACGCCTCGCGGTTGCGCACCATCTGCCGGGCGACGTCGCGGCGGGCGTCCTCGGCGCCGCGGCGCTCGAACTTGTTGATCGCGACGACGTCGGCGAGGTCGAGCATGTCGATCTTCTCGAGCTGCGACGCGGCGCCGAACTCCGGCGTCATGACGTAGAGCGAGACGTCGCTGAACGGCACGATCGCCGCGTCGCCCTGCCCGATGCCCGGCGTCTCCACGATCACCAGGTCGAACCCGGCGGCCTTCACCGCCGCGAGGACGTCGTCGAGGTGCTCGGGCAGCTGCGCACCGGCGGCGCGGGTGGCCATCGAGCGGAAGAAGGTGTGCGACCCGTCGCCGGACTCCAGGGCGTTCATCCGGATCCGGTCGCCGAGCAGCGCGCCGCCGCCGCGGCGGCGGGTCGGGTCGACCGCGACGACGGCGACCCGCAGCTTGTCCTCCTGGTCGCGGCGCAGCCGGCGCAGCAGCTCGTCGGTGAGCGAGGACTTGCCCGACCCACCGGTGCCGGTGATGCCCAGCACCGGCACGGTGCGGGCCGCGGCGGCCTCGCGCACGCGGGCGGCGAGCGCCTCGTCGGCGCCGGCCTCCAGCACGCTGATCGCCCGCGCCAGCGCCCGCGGGTCGCCGGTCAGCAGCGCGTCGACGTCGGGGCCCTCGGCGGTGAGGTCGACGTCGCAGGCGCGGACCAGCTCGTTGACCATCCCGGGCAGGCCCAGGCGGGCGCCGTCCTCGGGGCTGAACACCCGCACCCCGCGCTCGGCGAGCAGCGCGATCTCGTGCGGCACGATCACGCCCCCGCCGCCGCCGAACACCTGCACGTGTCCCGCCCCGGCGGCGGCCAGCCGCTCCTTGAGGTAGCTGAAGTACTCGACGTGCCCGCCCTGGTAGCTGGAGATCGCGACGCCCTGCACGTCCTCCTCGACGGCGGCGCGCACCACCTCGTCGACGCCGCGGTCGTGGCCGAGGTGCACCACCTCCGCGCCCTGGCTCTGCAGCAGCCGCCGCATCACGTTGATCGCCGCGTCGTGCCCGTCGAAGAGGCTGGCCGCGGTGACGAAGCGGACGGGGTGGACGGGCACGTGCAGCTCCGCGGACGCCATGGCTGCACGGTAGGCCCGATTTAGTAGGACGTCCAACCATCTCGGCGTGTCCGCACGGGGCGTCGCGGACCGGCCCGGCGGCGGTGCCCCGGTGGGAGGCTGACCGGCACGCGCGGGAACCCCTCGTCAGGTCCCGGCCGTCGTGTCAGGGTGCCCGCCGTCCCCGAACCGAACGGAGCAGCACCCCCATGGCCTTCCGCAACCTGATGGCGAAGCTCGGCGCCGGCAACGCGAGCGTCGACGCCGTCCTCGACCGCCCGGTGACCACCCCCGGCGGCACCGTGACCGGCACGGTGCACCTCACCGGCGGGCAGGTCGCCCAGGAGATCAACGAGATCCGGGTGTCCCTGCAGGCCACCGTCGAGGTCGAGAGCGGCGACAACGAGTGGAAGGAGAACGTCACCTTCGGCACCGCGCCGATCGCCGGCGCCGGCCGGATCGAGGCGGGCGGGAAGGCGGCGATCCCGTTCAGCTTCCCGGTGCCCTGGCAGTGCCCCTTCACGACGCTCGACGGCTGGACGCTGCGCGGCGTGAGGATCGGCCTGCGCACCAAGGTCGACATCCCCGGCGCCGTCGACCCCGGCGACCTCGACGCGGTGACGGTCGAGCCGCTGCCGATCCAGCGCACCGTCGTCCGGGCGCTCGATGGCCTCGGCTTCCGCTTCCGCGGCGCCGACGTCGAGAAGGGCCGGCTGGCCGGCAGCGACCTGCCCTTCTACCAGGAGGTCGAGTTCGCGCCGCCGTCGTCGCTGCGCGGGCGCGTCAACGAGCTCGAGGTGACCTTCCTCGCCGGCCCGCACGGCGTCGAGGTCGTGCTCGAGGTGGACCGGCGCGGCGGGCTGCTCACCGAGGGCCGCGACGTCGGCGGCCGGCTGCGGTTCGGCCACTCCGACACCGACGTCTCCGCGGTGGCCGCGCAGCTCGACGCCGCCGTCCGGCAGCTCGGCGCCCGGCGCGGCTGGCTCTGAGCACCCCGGACCGGGCCCTGACACGGGACGGGGCGGCCGCGCGCCTGCGGGACCTCCCGCGGCGCGCGGCCGGCCGCCCCGACCTGCGCCAGGCCGCCGTCGCCGTCTGCGTCACCTGCACCGGCGACGTCCCCGCCCTGCTGGTCACCCGCCGCGCGGCCGGGCTGCGGGCGCACGCCGGCCAGTGGGCGCTGCCCGGCGGCCGGCTGGACCCGGGTGAGACCCCGGTGCGGGCCGCGCTGCGCGAGCTGGAGGAGGAGGTCGGGCTGGTCCGCGGGGAGGACGCCGTGCTCGGACTGCTCGACGACTACGTGACCCGCTCGGGCTACGTCATGACGCCGGTGGTCGTGTGGGCCGGCGACGCCGGGGAGCTGCGCCCGGCCGAGGCCGAGGTGGCCGCGGCGTACCAGGTGCCGCTGGCCGACCTCGACGTCGAGCCGGTGCTGCTGTCGATCCCCGAGTCCGACGCGCCGGTCATCCGGCTGCCGCTGCTCGGCGGCTGGGTGCACGCCCCGACCGCCGCGGTCGTGTACCAGTTCTGCCAGGTGGTGTGCCGCGGGCTGCACACCCGCGTCGCGCACCTCGAGCAGCCGGTCTTCGCCTGGCGCTAGCCGTGCACGGGCCCGGCGTCAGCGGCGGTGCCAGCGGGCGGCGCCGTAGGAGGCGAGCCCCAGCACGACCCCCGACAGGACGGCGCTGCGCCTCGCCACGTCGCCCTCGGCGCGGGAGGTCCACACCGCGGCGGCGTCCAGCGCGGTGAGCAGCAGCGTCACCTCGGTGGTGCGCCGCGCCTGCGGCGCCGGGGTGACCAGCAGCGCGGCGCCCATCGCGATGTTGCGGGCCGCGCCCAGGCGCACCAGCAGCGGCAGCGCGACGTCGCCCTGCGCGGCGTCGGTCCGCACCCCGAGCGTCCGGGCGATCCACCGGGGCGCGAAGAGCGCCACCGTCCCGATCCACACCGACAGCGACCCGACGGCCCTGCGGGTGACGTCCCAGTCGTGGCTGCTCACGAGCGGCCTTTGCCCGCGGAGGACCTGCTCGAACCGGCGGTGAGCACGAGCACGACGGCGAGGAACGGCAGCGTCGCCCAGCTGGCCACCACGTCGCTGACCGTCGCCACGGTGAACGCCGCCGCCGGCGGGGCGTCCAGCGGGCCGACCACGCGCTCGAGGCCGAGCGCGGCCACCGACGCGGGCACGGTCAGCAGCGCCGACACCGCGCCGCCGAGCACCACCCCGGCGAGCACCGCGGCCGGCGAGGTGCGCACCGCCCGCAGCGCGGTCGCCGTCCCCCGCCCGAGCGCGCCGCCGGGCCGCAGCCGGTCGTCACCGGGTAGGCCGGTGAGCGCGCCGGTCAGCCACAGCTGGGCGAGCAGGCCGGTGGTGAAGCCGACGACGTCGACCAGCAGCGCGTGCCCGACGCTCGGGTCCCGGTACACGAGCAGCTGGCGCAGCACGTCGGGGACGGTGTTGACCAGCGTGACGGCGAGCGAGAGGGCGTAGACCCGCCCGGCGTGCCGGCGCAGCAGCGCCAGGGCCTCCCGGACGACCGCGGCCGCGCTCACGCCCGCCGTCGTCATGCCCGGTGTCGTCATGCCCTCGTCGCGACGGCCTGGACCCAGCGGTCGCCGGCCGCCCGCCGCAGCCGCCCCGGCGGCACCTCCAGCCCGTGCGCGCGGAGCTCCGCCAGCAGCTGCTCGGGAGAGAACCGGTCGGCCGGGTGGCGGGAGACCGCGCGCAGCCACGGCGCGTCGACGAAGCGCGCGGTCATCTCGGTCAGCGCCAGCTGGCCGCCCGGGCGCAGCACCCGCGCGACCTCCGCGACGGCGGCCCGCCAGTCGGCGATGTGGTGCAGGGCGTGGAAGTCGACGACGAGGTCGGTGCTCGCGTCGTCGACCGGCAGCGCGGTGGCGTCCCCGACGCGGAAGGTGACCCGGTCGGCGAGGTCGGCGCAGGCGATCCGGGCGCGCCCGACGGTGGCCGGGTGGAGGTCGAACGCGGTCACCTGCGTGGCGCCGAGCCGCTCGACGGCGACCCGCGCGCCCAGGCCGCGGCGGCCGGTGCCGATCTCGACGACGCGCTCGCCGCGGGCGCCCAGGCGGCGCAGGATGCGCCCCTCGACCCGCAGGCCGATCTCGTAGCGGAGGCGGGAGTCGACCCACAGGCGGTTGGCGTCGACGTAGGTGGGAGGCACGGTGCGGCTCCCGTGCGGGGCGGTCATGCCGGGCGGCTACCCACTTCGCGGGCGAGCGCACCGTAGACGTCACGGGCGTGGTCGAAGACGAGGAAGTGCCCCTCGCCGGCGTGCCAGTGCGCGGTGACCGACGGCAGCATCCCGGCCAGCACCCGGCCGAGCGCGACCGGCACCTGCCAGTCCTGGGTGCCGTGCCAGAGGTGGACGTGCTGGCGGACCTCCCCCATCGGGAAGCCCCAGGGCCGGAACAGCAGCGCCCGGTCCTCGGCCAGCACCCCGGCGCCCTGGCGCAGCCCCTCGGTGAACGTGCGCGCCAGCACCCGCCGCACCGCCGGCCGGCCGATCACCCGCCGGTCGGCCGGGTTGAGCCGCAGCTGCAGGTAGCGGGGCAGCAGCTGCGGGCGGACGGTCAGCGGCGCGAACACCGGCCGCAGCAGCGCCGCCGTCGCCGGGGACGGGCGGTGCGCGGCCGCGCGGACCGACGTCGGCAGCCAGCCCGGCCACGGCCACGGGACGTCCGGCGGCGGGGCGCCGCCGAGGATCCCGACGGCGTCCACCCGGTCGGGCAGGGCGTGCGCGCAGGCCAGCGCGTACGCGGCGCCGCCGGACAGCGAGAGGGCGGCGAACCGGTCGATGCCGAGGGCGTCGAGCAGCTGGACGACGTCGCCCGGCCAGTCGGTCACCCGCCGGCCCGGCTGCGGGTCGGAGGCGCCGAAGCCGGGCCGGTCGGGGACGACGAACCGCACGCCCCACCGGCGGTAGGCGGCGGGGTCCTCGACGTGCCGCTCGAGACGGGAGCTGGGCGAGCCGTGGCAGCCGAGCACCGGCCGGCCGTCGGGGTCGCCCCACTCGGCGTAGGCCATCGTGCGGCCGTCGCGCAGCTGCAGCCGGCCCTCGCGGGGCCCGTCGGCGAGGTCGGTGCTCCCGGGGTGCATGCCCGGGGGCTACCCGGCCGGCGGGCGGGTCAGGCGCGGCGGCCGAGCAGCGCCAGGACCCGCGCCTGCCGGTCGGCGCCCTCCGGTGCGTCCACCCGCCGGCAGATGCCGTCCGTGTAGAGGGCGTCGCCCCAGCTGCGGGCGCCGGACTGGACCCGGTCGAGCTCGGCGGCGGTCAGCGTCGCGTCCTGGCCGCTGGCCCGGGCGAGGTCCCAGCGGTGGACGACCATGTCCCACACGTAGAACTGCGCCAGGGTCTCCCCCACCGTCGTCGGGCCGAAGAAGCCGTCGTAGCCGGCGTCGGCGACGGCCGGGTCGGCCACGACGGCGAGCACCCGGGCGGCGTGCTCGCGCAGCGCCGCGGCGGGGTCGGCGGCGACGTCGGGCGCGGGACCGAGGTCGACCCCTCGGCCGGTGAGGAACTCGCGCTGGGTGTCGACGAGGTGCGCCACCAGGTCGCGGGCGGTCCAGTCCTCGCACGGCGAGGCGGCGTCCCACCCGGCGGCGGGCACGGCGACGGCGACGGCGAGCAGCGGCTCGAGGACGGCGGCGTAGTCGGCGGCGATCGGGGTGGTGGTCGTCGTGTCCATGGCCCGAGCCTGGCCGCGTGCGGCAGCCTGCGTCTTGATGGAACCCGACAGCGCCGCCGTCCACCCTCGCGACGCCGTCGAGCGGGCGCACCTGCGCGACCCGCGCGACGCCTCGCACGTCATGTACCGCTACGAGGTCACCGGCCCCCTGGCCGCGCTGGTGCAGCGGTTCTGGATCCCGGTGTGGTCGGTGCCGCCCGGCGAGGAGGCGGTGCAGCGGGTGCTGCAGTACCCGGTCTGCCTGGTCGTCGTCGCGCCCGGCTACGCCCGCTTCTACGGCGTCGTGTCGGGGCTGTCGACGACGACGCTCACCGGTGACGGCTGGGCGGTCGGCGTCATGCTCACCCCGGCCGCCGGCGCGCTGGTGGCCGGCGGGCCGGTGGCGGCGTACACCGACCGGCACGTCGACGTCGGCGGGGTCCTCGGCGACGACGGCGCCCGGCTGGCCGCGCGGGTGCGCGCGGCGATGGCGGCCGACCCGCACTCCCCCGCGGCGCACGCGGAGGCGCGGGCCGCCTACGACGACGCGCTGCGCCGGTTCCTGCCGGTCGACGAGGAGGGCGCGCTGGTCGACCGGCTGGTGGCTCTGGTCGAGTCGCGGCCGGACCTCACCCGCGTCGACCAGCTGTGTGCCGAGACGGGGCTGTCCGAGCGGGCGCTGCAACGGCTGGTGTCCCGCCGGCTGGGGCTGACGCCCAAGTGGCTGGTGCAGCGGCGGCGGCTGCAGGAGGCCGCCGGCCGGCTGCGCGACCGGACGGCGACGCTCGCCGGGGTCGCCGCCGACCTGGGCTACGCCGACCAGCCGCACCTGACCCGCGACTTCGCCCGGGTCACCGGGATGACGCCGGGCGAGTTCGCCGCGCGGTACGCGACCTGACCAGCCGGAGACGACCTGCCGCTCCGGCTCGATCCAGACGGTGACCCGCTCGGT
Source organism: Geodermatophilus sp. SYSU D00698 (assembly GCF_054050335.1). Taxonomy (NCBI): domain Bacteria; kingdom Bacillati; phylum Actinomycetota; class Actinomycetes; order Geodermatophilales; family Geodermatophilaceae; genus Geodermatophilus; species Geodermatophilus sp. SYSU D00698. The sequence goes on along the minus strand of NZ_JBJGZD010000007.1, from coordinate 11,093 downwards.
CGTGATGTTCTCCGGCGGGCGGGGCCGGCCGTCGTACTCCTGCGAGAGCTCGTCGATGTGCGCCCGCGCCTCCGGACCGGTCGTCGTCCCGACCACCCGCCCGCGCACCTCGGCGAAGCGGTAGGGGTCCGACTCGTCGCGGATGGCCAGCGTCACCCGGGCGTCGCGCTGCAGGTTCTCGAACTTGCGCCGTCCGGTCTCGGTGTTGACGAACAGCCGCTCCCCGTCGGTGCCGACCCAGGTGTACTGCGTCTGGAGGCGCCCGCTCGGCAGCAGCGTGCTGATCGCCGCGTAGTTGGGGCCCTCCGCGGGCTCACGGGTGACCGGGTGGAGCGAGGGGCCGTCCTGGGTGTCTGCCACCGCGGGTGCCCACCCCCTCCGGTTCCGGTGCACGCCGTCCGTGTTGCGGGCCCCGACCCGGCAGCCCACCGTGGGTCGACCGCCCACTCCCCAGCCCAGGAGCTGCCATGGCCTCCCTGTCGAAGGACCCGGGTGCCGCCCCGGCCGACGGCGACCGCCCGACCCCTCGACAGCGACGCGACCGCACGCACTGGCTCTACATCGCGGTGATCGCGGCGGTGGTCCTCGGGATCGTCGTCGGGCTGGTCCTCCCCGGCTTCGCCACCTCGCTGGAGTGGCTGGGGACGGCGTTCGTCGGGCTGATCAAGATGCTCATCGCGCCGGTCATCTTCTGCACGATCGTGCTGGGCATCGGCGCGATCCGGAAGGCCGCCGCGGTGGGCCGGATCGGCGGCCTGGCGCTGGGCTACTTCCTGCTGATGTCCACGGTCGCGCTGGCGATCGGGCTCGTCGTCGGCAACCTGCTGCACCCCGGCGACGGGCTCGCGCTGTCCGAGGAGCTGCGCGGCCGCGGCTCGGAGCTCGCCGAGACCGCCGAGGAGAGCGGCGGCACCGTCGACTTCCTGCTCGGCCTGATCCCGACGACGCTGCTCTCCTCGCTCACCGACGGGTCGGTGCTGCAGGCGCTGCTGGTCGCGCTGCTCGTCGGGTTCGCCATCCAGGCGATGGGCGCGTCCGGGGAGCCGCTGCTGCGCGGCATCGGGCACCTGCAGAAGCTGGTCTTCCGGATCCTGGCGATGGTCATGTGGCTGGCCCCGGTCGGCGCGTTCGGCGCGATCGCGGCGGTGGTCGGCGAGACCGGCGTCGACGCGCTCAAGAGCCTCGCCGTGATCATGCTGGGCTTCTACGCCACCTGCGCGGTGTTCGTCTTCGTCGTCCTCGGGCTGCTCCTGCGGCTGGTGGCGGGGCTCAACGTGTTCCGGCTGCTGAGGTACCTGGGCCGGGAGTTCCTGCTCATCCTGTCGACGTCGTCGTCGGAGACGGCGCTGCCGCGGCTGATCGCGAAGATGGAGCACGCCGGGGTCAGCCAGCCGGTGGCCGGCATCGTCGTGCCGACCGGCTACTCGTTCAACCTCGACGGCACCGCCATCTACCTGACGATGGCCTCGCTGTTCATCGCCGAGGCGCTCGGCGACCCGCTGTCGATCGGCGAGCAGATCGGCCTGCTGCTGTTCATGATCATCGCGTCGAAGGGCGCCGCCGGGGTCACCGGGGCCGGGCTGGCCACCCTCGCCGGCGGCCTGTCGGCGCACCGGCCCGAGCTGCTCGACGGCGTGGGGCTGATCGTCGGCATCGACCGGTTCATGTCCGAGGCCCGCGCGCTGACCAACTTCGCCGGCAACGCGGTCGCCACCGTGCTGGTGGCCACCTGGACCCGGCAGCTGGACCGCGAGCGGCTCGAGGCGGCGCTGTCGGGTGCCTCGCCCTTCGACGAGGCCCGCATGCTCGACGACCACGGCGGGTCCGAGCTGCCCGACGACGCCACCAGCGCCGGCCCCGGCGACCGGGACGCCGACGCCGGGCTGCGCCGGCTGGCCGAGAGCTCGAAGCGGTAGCCGCGGCGGCCTGGCCGGGCGACGCCGCGGCGCTGGCCGCCGAGCAGGACCGGCTGGCCGCACTGCGCCCGCCGCCGTGGTCCCCGCCCGCCGGGCCGGCCGCGCGGCCGCTCGCCGGCGCGGTGGCCGCGGTCGAGGACGCCGGAGGGCTGGTCGCGGCCGCGGTGCTGGGGAACGCGGCCGCCGTCGTGCGGGGACCGGCGGCGGGCCCCTACGCACCGGCGCTGCTGGCGCTGCGCGAGGGGCCGCTGCTGGCCGCCGCGGTGGCCGCGCTGCCCGCCCGGCCGGACGTCCTGCTGGTCGCGGCGGCCGGACGGGACCACCCGCGGCGGGCCGGGCTCGCGCTGCACCTCGGCGCCGTGCTGGACCTGCCGAGCGTCGGCGTCACCGACCGGCCGCTGGCCGCCCTCGGCGACCCACCCGGGCCGGCGCGCGGGGACACCGCTCCCCTGCTGCTCGGCGGCGAGGAGGTGGCGCGGGCGGTGCGCGTGGTGCCCGGCGCGCGCCCGGTGGTGGCCTCGGCCGGCTGGCGCACCGGCCCGGCGACCGCGGCCGCCGTCGTCCTGGCGACGACGGCCGGCGTCCGCACGCCCGGGCCGCTGCGCGCGGCCCGCCGGGTGGCCCGGCTCAGCCGCGGTCGGCCGGGGTGAGGCCCTCGACGACCGCGGCCATGTCCACCGCGCCCGGGTCGCGGAGCCGGCCGGCGGCGGCCTCCATCGTCTCGAGCACCGCGGCGGTGAGCCGGTCGGAGACCCCGCCGGCCCGCAGCGCCGCGCGGATGAGCCGGGCGTCCTTGGCCGCGCCGGTCAGGCCGAAGCTCGGCGGGTAGTCGCCGGCCATCATCAGCGCGCCCTTGACGTGGGCGTAGGCGGAGTCGACCGGCCCGCCTTCGATGGCGTCGAGGAACCGCTGCGGGTCCTGGCCGAGGGCGCGGGCCAGCGCGACCGCCTGCGCGGTGCCGGCGGTGAGCATGAACAGCCACGAGTTGCACGCCAGCTTGAGCCGGCTGCCCGCGCCCGCCTCCCCCAGCCACACCGTCTTCGAGCCCAGCGCGTCGAACACCGGCGCCAGCCGCTCGCGCGCCTCCTCCGGGCCGCTGGCCAGCAGGGTCAGCGCGCCCTTCGCGGCCGGCTCCTTCGTGCCGAGCACCGGGCAGTCGACGAGCACGAGGTCGAGTTCCCGGGCCGCCTCGACGGTGCGGTCGGCGCCCTCGACACCGACCGTGGAGCACTGCAGCCACGTGGTCCCGGCGGCGGGGGCGGCCCGCCGGACGACGTCGAGCACCGCGTCGGCGTCCAGCAGCATCGTCAGGACGACGTCGGCGCCGTGGGCCGCCTCCGCCGGGGAGCCGAACGCCTCCGCGCCGGTGCCGGTGAGCGCCTGCGCCTTGGCGGGGTCCCGGTTCCAGGTGCGGACGGGCAGCCCGGCCCGCCGCATCGAGGTGACCATCCCCGCGCCCATCGTCCCGGTGCCGAGCACCGCCACCGTCGGTCGCACCATGCAGCCGATCCTGCGGCCGGCGGCCCGGCCCCGCAGCACCGGCGCCGTGTGCACGCAGCGCGCCTCGACCCGCCCCCGCCCGCGCTGCGTGCACACGACGCGGACCTCCTCCGCCCGGTCGCCGTCGGTGACCGGGATCGGCACCCGCTCCACGTCCGTCGTGCGGTCCTCCTCGCCGGGCGTGGACGTGCCCTACCCGTGCCAGGCGTGGCCGTGGCTGTGCACGCCGTCGGGACCGTGCCGCTCGTCGGGCACCGGGCCGCCGTCGTCCGCGGCCTGGCCGGCCCCGTCGTCGTCGCGGCCGCGGTTGCGCCGCAGGTCGACCACGCCGAGCGCGAGCGCGGCGGCGGCGCCGAGAACGGACACGGCCAGCCCGGCCGCGGCCGCCGTCGGGTAGTCCCCGGACGCCGACAGCACGAGGTAGAACAGGCCCGGCAGCGCCGCGGTGCCGACGGCCGCGCCGAAGCGCTGCGCGGTCTGCAGACCCCCGCCGGCCGACCCGGCCATGGACACCGGCACGTCGCGCAGCGTCATCGTGATGTTGGGCGAGATGACGAACCCGCCGCCGATGCCGCCGACCAGCAGTGCCGGCGCGATCGCCCACCCGGCCGCCGACGGCGGGACCAGCAGCAGGACCACCGCGGCCGCCGCGAGGCCGACCATGACGCCCGACAGCCCGAACACCGTCAGCCTCCGGCCGTGCCGCTCCACCAGCCGCCCGGCCACGACCGCCGCCGACGCCGACCCGAGCGCGAACGGCGTCACCGCGAGCCCCGACTGCAGCGGCGTGTAGTCCAGCCCGGTCTGGAAGAAGAGCGCGAACACCAGCCAGATGCCGCTGAACCCGACGAAGTAGACGGTGCCCAGCGCCGCGCCGATGCCGTAGCCGCGGTTCCGGGTGACCAGGCGGGGGTCGAACACCGGCTGCCCGTCGCGGGCCACCACCCGCCGCTCCCACGCGACGAAGACCGCGAGCAGCGCCGCCCCGACGAGGAACAGCCACCACAGCCGCGCGAGCCCGCCGGACTCGGCCTGCACCAGCGGGAACAGCACGGCCAGCGCCCCGGCGCCGAGCAGCAGCACCCCGACGACGTCGATCCGCCCGCGCCCGCCGCCGCCGCCGCGGGGCAGCAGCCGCAGGGCGAGCGCGAACGCGACGACGCCGATCGGCACGTTGACGTAGAACAGCCAGCGCCAGCCGCCGGGCCCGTCGGCCAGGCCGAGGATCGCGCCGCCGACGACCGGGCCGACGGCGGTCGAGATCCCGACCGTGGCGCCGAACAGGCCGAAGGCCCGCCCGCGCTCGGCGCCGCGGAACAGCTGCTGGATGAGCGCGGAGTTCTGCGGCGCCAGGCACCCGGCCGCCAGCCCCTGCACCAGCCGGGCGGCGACCAGCCAGCCCACCGACGGCGCCGCCCCGGCCGCGGCGCTGGAGAGCACGAACCCGGCCAGCCCGAGCAGGAACAGCCGCCGGCGGCCGAACGCGTCGCCCAGCCGGCCGGCGGGGACCAGCATCAGCCCGAAGGTCAGCGCGTAGCCCGACACCACCCACTGCACGGTCGCGGGCGTCGCCCCGAGGTCGGACTGCAGCGAGGGCAGCGCCACCGACACGATGCTGACGTCGAGCAGGCTCATGAACCCGACGACGAGGGTCACCGACAGCGCGGTCCACCGCTTCGGGTCCGGGCGGTACCCCTCCTCCCCGGCGGCGGCCTGCGACGGGGCGTCGGTGGATGCGCGTGGCGGCACGGGGAGGCCTCTTCCGGTGGTGCAGCGGGAGGCGCGGCCGCCGTCCGGCCGGCCGCGCCGTGCTGCCCTACCCGGTCGTGCCCCACCGACACCCGGGGGTGCCGGTGGGGCACGGTCAGTCGAGGACGGCGGTGGCGTCCACCTCGACCAGCAGGTCCGGCTCGGCGAGCGCGGCCACGGGGAGCAGGGTGACCGGCCGGGTCAGGTCGCGGCCGAGCCGGGCCGACGCCCGGGCCACGCCCTCGCCCAGCGCCGGCAGCGCCTCCGGCGACCAGCCGACGACGTAGAGGACGAGCTTGGCGACGTCGTCGAAGGTGGCGCCGGCGGCCTCCAGCGCGGTGGCCACGTTGAGGAACGCCTGCTCGGTCTGCGCGGCGAGGTCGCCGGGGCCGACGGGCTCCCCCTCGGCGGTGCGGGCGACCTGGCCGGCCAGGTACACGGTGCGGCTTCCGGTGGCGACCGCCACCTGGCGGTAGACGCCGGGGACGGGCAGGCCGGGCGGGTCGATCAGCTGGACGGTCACGGCTCCTCCTCGGGGGTGGTGAGGGCCAGAACATAAAGGCGCTATGCGACAGTTCCGGGATGCCGAGACGTCCCGACCCCGCCGTCCGCCGGCTGCTGGTCGAGCAGGCGGCGCGGATGCTCGCCGGCCGGGAGCCGGTGACCCTGCGCGCGCTGGTCGAGGGCACCGGCGCCTCGACGATGGCCGTCTACACGCACTTCGGCGGCATGCCGGGGCTGTGGAGGGCGGTGCGGCAGGAGGGCTTCACCCGGCTCGCGGCCCGGCTGGACGCTGTCGCCCGCACCGCCGACCCGGTGCACGACCTCGCCGCGCTCGGCGTCGCCTACGCGGGGAACGCGCTGGACGCCCCGGAGCTGTACCGGGCGATGTTCGACGCCCGCGCCGACCTCGCCGACGCACGGGCCGCCGACGCGACCTTCCAGCGCCTGGTGGACGCCGCCGCCCGCGCCCGCGACGACGGCCGGCTGGCCCCGGGCACCGACCCGCTCGCGCTGGCCACGCGGTACTGGGCCGCCGGGCACGGCCTGGTGTCGCTGGTCGTGCAGGGCGTACTGCCCGCCGGGGTCCTGGAGCCGCAGGCCGTCGAGACCGCCGTCGCCCTGCTCACCGCCGCCGGCGACGACCCCGCCCGCTGCCGGGCCTCGGTGCGGCGCGCCTGGTCCGCCGGCTGACAGCGCAAGAACGGTCGGGCCACACGGCCGCCCGGGTCGCCAGACTCGACGCGTGACCCCGCCCGGCCGCGACCGCCTCCGCGAACTGCTCGACGCCGTGCTCGACGAGGACAACCGCACGCTCTCGGACATGGCCGGCGACGCCTACGCCTCGCCGTTCCACTTCAGCCGGCAGGTGTCCGGCGGCGCCGGGGAGTCACCGGTCGCGCTGCGCCGCCGGGTGGTGCTCGAGCGGGCGGCCTGGCAGCTGCGGCAGGGCGCGAGCGTCACCGACACCGCGTTCGCCGCGGGCTACGAGTCGGTCGAGGGCTTCAGCCGGGCGTTCGCGCGGGCCTACGGCCGCAGCCCGGGCTCGGCCGACACCGGCAGCGCCGCGCGGGACGGGCACTGGCTGCCCGCGCCCAACGGCATCCACTTCCACCCGCCGGCGTCGCTGTGGGTCGCCGACGAGCCCGCGCGCCGCGGCGGCGACGAGGTGACCGCGCTGCTGGTGCACCACGGCGTCGAGGACACCCGCGCCCTGCTGGAGCTGGCCAAGGGCCTGCCCGAGGAGGAGTACCGGCGGGTGCGGGCGCCGGGCCTGACGGTCCTCGCCTGGGACGGCGCCGAGGAGACGCTCGCCGCCGTCCTCGACGCCCTCGTCTGGTCACTCGAGGTGTGGGTCGCCTCGGTCGAGGGCGGGGAGCACCCCGTCCGCGGCGCCGACGACCCGGCCGCGCTGATCGACCGGCACGACGCCGTCGCGCCGCGCTGGCTGGCCGCCGTCCGCGAGATCGCCCGCCGCGGCGCCTGGGGCGACCGGCTGGTCGACGCGCTGTGCGAGCCGCCGGAGAGCTTCGTCCTCGGCAGCGTCGTCGCGCACGTCCTCACCTTCTCCGCGCACCGCCGGCTGCTCGCCCGGCACTGGCTGCGCGACGCCGGCGTCGCGGTCGACGCCGGCGACCCCATCGAGTGGCTCTCCCGGAGGGACCGATGACCCGCACCGTCTACTACACCGCCACGACCCTCGACGGCTTCATCGCCGGCCCCGGCCACTCGCTGGACTGGCTGCTCACCCGCGAGGCCGACGCCGAGGGGGCGATGGGCTACCAGGCGTTCGAGAAGACCGTCGGCTCGCTGGTCATGGGCGCCTCCACGTACGAGTGGGTGCGCGAGCACGGCGACCCGGACACCTGGAGCTACGACCAGCCCGCCTGGGTGCTCACCCACCGGCAGCTGACGCCGTACGAGGGCGCGGACGTCCGCTTCACCAGCGCGGACACCCCCGACGACCTGCGCGCGCTGCACGCGGAGATGACCGCGGCGGCCGGCGACCTGGACGTGTGGATCGTCGGCGGCGGCCCGGTGGCCGCGCAGTTCGCCCGGGCGGGACTGCTGGACGAGGTGGTCGTCTCGATCGCGCCGGTCACGCTGGGCGCCGGGATGCCGCTGCTGCCGGCGCACGTCGAGCTGGTCACCCGGGAGGTCGCGCAGAACGGCGAGTTCGTCGTCGTGCGGTACGACGTCGTCCGTCCCGGCTGAGCGCCGCACCCGGGCGGCCCGTCCGAGGGGGCGGAACGGGCCGCCGGGGGACGCCGCTCCGGCCAGGACCGCGATCCCGTGTCGACACCTCGACGCGGCGACATGCCTCCGTGCCGACAAGCCTCCGTGCCGACAAGCCTCCGTGCCGACAAGCCTCCGTGCCGACAAGCCTCCGTGCCGACAAGCCTCCGTGCCGACAAGCCTCCGTGCCGATCCGGCGACGTGGCGACCTGCCGACGGGTCGACAGGAGGGTCAGGCGGCGCGGATCACCGAGACGTCGAACTCGACCTGGATGCGGTCGCTGACGAGCCACCCGCCCGTCTCCAGTGCGGTGTTCCAGGTCAGGCCCCACTCGCTGCGCTTGATCGCCAGCGCACCCTCGAAGCCGACCCGGGTGTTGCCGAACGGGTCCTTCGCCGAGCCGGTCATCGCGAACTCCACGGTCACCGGGCGGGTGACGTCGCGGATGGTGAGGTCGCCGGTCACCTGGTAGGTGTCGTCGTCGGTCTGCTCGACGTCGGTGGAGGTGAACACCATCTCCGGGAACCGCTCGACGTCGAGGAAGTCCGGCGAGCGCAGGTGCGCGTCCCGGTCGGCCTGGCCGGTGTCGATGCTCGCGGTCCTGATCCGGATCGTCACGCTGCTGGCCCCGGGCTTCTGCACGTCGAGGTGCGCCTCGCCGGCGAAGTCGGTGAACGCGCCGCGGACGGTCGTCACCATCGCGTGCCGTGCCCGGATGCCGATCCGGGTGTGCGCCACGTCGATGGTGTAGTCGCCCGTGACGTCGGCCAGCGCGGCCGTCGCCGCGTCGAAGTCGGTGGGGTCGCTCTCTGCTGCCCGGTGCTTCGCCACGTGTCCCGTCCTTCCCCCTCGCTGACACACCATCCTCGCCGATCCCGCCGACGGTGCCACCGCCGGGCTCCGGGAACGGGCGGCGGACGGCCTCAGCGACCCGGGCGGAACGGGTTGCGGCCCGGCCGGAACAGCGTCTCCTGGGTCAGGCTCGCGGCCAGGACGCCGTCGCGGGTGGTCACCGAGCCGGTGTACCAGCCGCGCCCGCCGGACACCGTGTGCGGGACCAGGTCCACGAGCACCCAGTCGTCGAGCCGGGCCGTCCGGTGGAACCACACCGCGTGGTCCAGCGTCGGGCCGGGCGCCGCCTCGTCCTCGGGCAGCGCCGACAGCCCGGTGCCGATGTCGGACAGGTAGGTGAGCGCGCAGGCGTGCACCAGCGGGTCGTCGGGCAGCGCCACGGTGGACCGCGACCAGAACCGGGTCGGCCAGGAGGCGGCCGGGTGCGGCTGGGAGGGCCGGCGGCCGTCCATGGTGAACAGCCGGGGCAGCGCGAACGGCTCGCACTCCGCGGGGTCCTCGGCCGCCGGCGCCGCGGCCACCTGGACGTCGGGCCCGCCGGTGGGCGCCTGGAACGACGCCGACATCGACAGCACCACCTCGCCGCCCTGCACCGCGACCACCCGGCGCGCGGAGAACGACCCGCCGTCGCGGTCGCGGTCGACGCGGAAGACGGTCGGCCGGGCGGCGTCGCCGCTGCGGAGGAAGTAGCCGTGCAGCGAGTGCGGCAGCCGGTCGGACGCCACCGTGCGGCCGGCGGCGAGCAGCGCCTGCGCCGCGACCTGCCCGCCGTAGAGCGGGAAGGGGTCGGTGAACACCAGCGTGCTGCGGTAGAGGTCCCGGTCGATCTCCTCGAGCGTCAGGACGTCGAGCAGGGTCGGCTCTCCCGCGGTCGTGGTCACGACCGGCGAAACTAACCGGGCCCGGAGCCGCCGTGCGAGGCGGCCCCGGAGGAAGGACCCCCGTGCCCCCCACCCCTCGCACGCTCGGGGCGGGCCCCTGCACGGGGGCCGATCCGGAGGGCGGTTACAGCAGCTCGAGGACGGTGGCGTTGGCCTGGCCGCCGCCCTCGCACATCGTCTGCAGGCCGTAGCGGATGCCGTTGTCGCGCATGTGGTGCACCAGCGTCGTCATGATCCGCGCGCCCGAGCCGCCGAGCGGGTGGCCCAGGGCGATGGCGCCGCCGTTGGGGTTGAGCGACTTCTCGTCGGCGCCGAGGTCGGCCAGCCACGCCAGCGGCACCGGCGCGAAGGCCTCGTTGACCTCGAACACGCCGATCTCGTCGATCGACAGCCCCGACCGCGCCAGCGCCTTCTGCGTGGCCGGGATCGGCGCGGTGAGCATGACCACCGGGTCGGCGCCGGCCAGCACCGCGGTGTGCACCCGGGCGATCGGCCGCAGGCCCAGCTCGGCGGCCTTCTCGCTGGTGGTCATGAGCAGCGCGGCCGAGCCGTCGGAGATCTGCGAGGAGTTGCCGGCGGTGATGACGCCGTCCTCCCTGAACGCCGTCTTCAGGCCGGCGAGCTTCTCCACCGTCGACTCGCGGATGCCCTCGTCCTGGCCGACGACGGTGCCGTCGGGGGTGGTCACCGGGGCGATCTGGGCGTCGAAGCGGCCCTCGGCGCGGGCGGCGGCGGCCTTCTCGTGGGAGGCGACGGAGAACTCGTCGCAGCGCTGGCGCGACAGGCCCCACCGCTCGGCGATCGTCTCCGCACCCAGGCCCTGGTTGATCTTCGCGCCGCCGTAGCGCTCGGAGAACCTCGTCCCGAACGGGTTGGCGTCCTGCCGCGCGCTGCCCATCGGCACCCGCGACATCGACTCGACGCCGCCGGCCACGACGACGTCGTACTGACCCGACACCAGGCCCGCGGCGGCGAAGTGCACCGACTGCTGCGAGGAGCCGCACTGCCGGTCGACGGTCACGCCGGTGACCGTCTCCGGCCAGCCCGCGGCCAGCGCCGCCGTCCGGGCGATGTCGAAGGTCTGCTCGCCGACCTGGGACACGCAGCCCCAGATGACGTCCTCGATCTCGGCCGGGTCGACGCCGGCCCGCTCGGCCAGCGAGGTGAGGACGTGCGCGGACAGGTCGACCGGGTGCACCCCGGACAGCCCGCCGTTGCGCTTGCCCACGGGCGTGCGCACCGCCTCGACGATCACCGCGTCACGCATGTCTGCTCCCTCCGACCGGGTGTGGTGCCCGGCACACTAACCCGCGCTCCGCGCGACCTCCGCCGCCCGGGCCGGGGGGGGGGGGGGGGGGGGGGGGGGGGGGGGGGGGGGGGGGGGGGGGGGGGGGGGGGGGGGCGCCCCCGGCGGCCCCGCGCCGCGCGGGCGGCCCGCCCCCCCCCCGCCGCCCACCC